>JBBQRO010000096.1:0-12724 GCA_038214685.1 Acidimicrobiales bacterium | reverse complement strand
CCTAGAGTCGGGCGGTCATGCGCATCGCCACCTGGAACGTCAACTCCCTGAAGGTCCGCCTGCCGAAGGTCGAGGAGTGGCTGGCCTACGCCCGGCCCGACGTGCTGTGCATGCAGGAGACCAAGCTGGCCGACAGCGCTTTCCCGGCACTCGCCTTCTCGGCCCTGGGCTACGAGTCGGCCCACTGCGGCGAGGGCCGTTGGAACGGGGTGGCCATCCTGAGCCGGGTGGGTCTCGACGACGTGGTGGCCGGGTTCTCCGATCAGGCCGAGGACGAGACAGCGGAGGCCCGCCTCCTATGGGCGACGTGCAGCGGGGTCCGGGTGGGCTCGGTGTACGTGCCCAACGGGCGCCAGGTCGGCACCGAGCACTACGACGCCAAGCTGGTCTGGCTCGACCGGCTGCGCCGGCACGTGGAGACCAGCTGTGACCCGTCGTCGGAGCTGGTGATCTGCGGCGACTTCAACGTCGCCCCCGAGGACCGCGACGTCTGGGATCCGGCCAAGCTCCACGGTGGCACCCACATCAGCGTCCCGGAGCGCGAGGCGGTCGGCGCCCTGGGCAACTGGGGCCTGTCCGACGTCTTCCGCCAGATCTATCCGCAGTCGGGCGTCTACTCGTGGTGGGATTATCGCGCCGGCGACTTCCACCAGGGGCGGGGCCTGCGCATCGACCTGGTCCTGGCTACCAGGGCCCTGGCCGAACGGGCCACCTGGGCCATCATCGACCGCCAGGCCCGCAAGGGAAAGCTGCCCTCCGATCACGCGCCCGTCGTAGTCGACTTCGACCACTGAAGAATCGAACGGGCGGGAAGGTTTATTCAGCCAGGGTGGCCCGCAGCTTGGCCAGGCCGCCGGCCAGGGCCTCGCGCAATTCGGTCCGGGGCAGCCCGAGGTCGTGGTGCAGCTGCTTCATGCTCCGGGGCGAGCCTCCGTCGAGCCCATAGTGGGCGGTGACGACCTGGCGCTCCAGGGGGTCGAGGAACTCGAACAGTCGGCGGCCCATGCCCCGCACCACCATGGCGTCGTCGTCGATTGACGAGTCGAGGTCGGGCACCTCCGCCTTGCTGTCGGGATACGGCCAGCCGTCCTCCGGCCACAGGAAAGGGCGCATGACCCGTTGTCGCGCCGATGGCCCACGATGTCAACGGCTGGGTGCCGTCAGGTGGCCGGAGCAGACGCGGCGACGACGGCGAGCAGTGCGTCGCCGTAGCGGTCGGCCTTGACCGGCCCCATGCCGGGGAGGGCCAGGAGCGCCGGCCGGTCTCGGGGCCGGGCCTCGGCCACCGCCGCCAGCGTCGTGTCGTGAAAGACCACGAAGGCCGGGACGCCCGACGCCCGGGCCGCCGTGGCCCGCCACGAACGAAGCGCCTGTAACACGTGCGGATCAGCTCGCTCCCCGGCGCGGGGAGCCCGGCGCCCGCCGGCGGCGGAGCCGAGCTGGGCCCGACCCTCGGCCACGCAGCTGCGCCATCCGTCCCGGTCGGGCGCGGTGGCGTGGTCGAGGGCGCCAAGCGCCTCCTCGATTTCGGCGAGCCATGGTGATGGCGACCGGGACATGGTGCCGGCACCGAAGGTGCGCCGCTCGGCCCAGGAGAAATGCAGCTCCCGCTCGGCCCGGGTGACAGCCACGTAGAGGAGTCGGCGTTCCTCCGCCCGGGCCTCCGGCGTGGTGGCGTGGCCGATGGGCAGGAGGCCCTGCTCGAAGCCCACCAGGAAGACCACGGGCCATTCGAGGCCCTTGGCCGCGTGGACGGTGGCCAGATCGACGGCCTGCCCACGCGACGCCGGTTCCTCGCGTGCCATCCGGGCCGTGAGCCAGCCGACGAACCCGCCCACCGACCCGGTGGGATCGATGGCGAGGAACTCCCGGGCCTGCCGGGCCAACACGTCGAGGTCGGCCCCCCGCTCGCCCCCTTCGGCGGCCTCCACTGCTGCGGCGTCGAGGTCGGGCACCGAGGCGGCCAGGGGCGCCCCCGGGCGGCGGCGCAGCGCGGCGATGGCGTCGCGCACCGCCGGCTGGTCGAGGAACGCCGATGCCCCGCGGAGGCGGTAGGGGATCCCGGCCACCTTCAGTTGATCCTCGAACACCACGAGCTGCGCGTGGGTGCGGGCCAGCACGGCCAGGTCGGACCAGCGGCCCGATCCACCGCGGCGGCGCAGCGCCCGGACGACGCTGCGCGCCTCTTCGGCGTCGGTGGCGTAGGCCGTGACCGTCGGGAGGGGACCGTCGGCGCCGGGGGCCCTCAGGGGATGGCCGCCGATCCCGTCGAGCACGGCGTTGGCCACGGCGACGACTTGCGGCGAGGAGCGGTGATTGTCGTCCAGGTGCACCACCGTCGCCCCTGGGTACCGGGCGACGAAGTCGGTGAGGTACCGGGGATCGGCGCCGTTCCAGGAATAGATGGCCTGGCGGGGGTCACCCACCACGCAGAGGTCGTCGCGGCTGTCTCGCCAGGCCTCCAGCAAGCGGAACTGGAGCGGGTTGACGTCCTGGAACTGATCGACGAAGAGGTGGCGGAAGCGCCAGCGCTGGGTGGTGGCGAACGCCACATCGGTCTCGAGGGCCTGGGCGCATTCGAGCAGGAGGTCATCGAAGTCCACCAGGTGCTGGCGGCGCTTCTCCTGCTGGTAGCGCTCGTAGATCGAGGCCACGGCGGCGGCCGGCATCGGCGGCTTGCGGCCGGCGGCGGCGACGGCATCGGGGTAGGCAGCGGGAGACAGCATGCGAGCCTGAGCCCATTCGATCTCCCCGGCCAGCTCGGCCGGGCCAGGATCCGAGGCCGACCGGCGGGCGGGGAGCAGGCGAAGCAGTACACGCGTCTTGCGGTCGAGCAGCGCCGGTGGGCGTTGCCCCGTGTCGGCCCAGCGCCGGCGGAGCTGGGCGTAAGCGATGGCGTGGAACGTGCCGGCGGCAATGTGGTCCCGTACGCCCAGGGCGGCCAGACGCGAGGAGAGCTCATCGGCGGCCCGGCGGGTGAAGGTGAGCGCCAGGACGTGGGAGGGGAGGGCCTGGGCCTCGGCCACCCGCCAGGCGATGCGGCGGGTGAGGACGCGTGTCTTGCCCGACCCGGCCCCGGCCAGGATGCACAACGGCTGCCCGGGTGTGGTGACGGCTTCGAGCTGGGCGGGGGTCAGCCCGCTCAGGAGGTCGGCCGGGACGCAGGTGGTGCTCATTCCCGATCGAACGTACCGACGGGGTGGGACAGGATGGTGGATGGTGCCTGCGGGCCACGGCTGGGCGGGGCGGGGCGGGGGAGACCGGCGACGACACGCGACGCCAGGGACGGCGCCCGGGGGGCAGGGCCCCGCTTCGGGCGAGGAGGCGGGGACGGGGGCCCCGCCGGGAGACAACACTGTCTCAGGGGGCCGGTAGCCTTCGACTGATGCTCTGCGGTCTCGACCTCGACGGTGTGCTGTGCGATCTCGGCCCGAGTGTGGCCGAGCGGATCGCAACCCGCTTCGGCGTGGCCAGCCATCCGTCCACCTGGCGCAGCTACGACCTGCGGCTGCTGCGCCTGGGCGTTCCCGAGGACCGGTTCTCAGCGTTCCTCGACGAGACCTTTGCCGACCCCGGCCTCTACACCGCCGCCCCGGTGTGCGAGGGAGTCGCCCCGGCTCTGAGGGAGCTGCGCCGGGCTGGTTGGGATCTGGTGGGCATCACCGCCCGGCCCCCTCACCTGGCGGCGGCCACCCAGGCATGGATGGCGTTCCACGGGCTGCCGGTCGGCGAGGTCCACCACACTGCGGTCGGTACCAAGTCGGCCGTGGCCCGGGCCCTCGGCACCCACGCCACCATCGAGGACAATCCCACCGAGGCCGAGCTGCTGGCCGAGGTCGGCGATTCATGGCTGCTCGACCGGCCCTACAACCGGTCCTCGGCGGTGGTCCGGGCCCAGCGGCTGACTTCCTGGGACGATGCCGTGGGCCGGCTGTGCCAGCTCCGGCTGTTCGCGTAGAGCCGGTCGATGACCCACTTCGCCGTCACCGCCGTCGGCACCGACCGCCCGGGGATCGTGGCCGCTGTCACCGGGACCTTCGCCCAGCACGGCTGCAACCTCGAGGACAGCTCGATGACCATCCTGCGAGGGCAGTTCGCCATGATGCTGGTGGTCGACGCGCCGGAGGGGGTCGGCGCCGACGAGCTCGAGGGCGCGCTCGCCGGCCCGGCCGGCGAGCTCGACCTGGTCGTCACCGTCCGCCCCGCACCGGAGCCGGTCGCCGGTTCGGCCGAGGACGACGACAACCTGGCCGGCTCCTGGACCGTCTCGGTCTACGGCGCCGACCATCCGGGCATCGTGCACGGCGTGACTTCGTTGCTGGCCGCCCGGGCCGTCAACATCGTCGACCTGAGCACCCGGATGGTGGGAACGGTGGAGAGCCCCGTCTACGCCATGGTGCTGGAGGTCACACTGCCGGCCGACACCGATCCGCAGCAATTCGGTCACGAGCTCGACGCCAAGGCCGGCGAGTTGGGGGTGACGTGCCGGCTGCATCCCTCCGAGGCCGACATCCTCTGAGGCCGGCCCGCTGATGGCGGTTCGCCCCGTCCTCGTCCTACCCGACCCGTTCCTCCAGCGCCCCGCGGCCAAGGTGGGCACGGTCGACGCCGAGGCCCTCGAACTCGCCGACGACCTGCTCGACACCATGCGCGCCCGTCCGGCATGCGTCGGCCTGGCTGCGCCGCAGATCGGCGTCGGCCTGCGGGCCTTCGCCATCGACGTGACCGGTCACCGCAAGGCCCGCTCCTGCAGCGGCGAGCTCGTCCTCTTCGATCCCGAGCTGCTGTCCTCCGCCACGCCCGAGACCGCTCGTGAGGGCTGTCTCAGCGTCCCCGACCTCACGGGCGACGTGGCCCGCGCCACCGAGGTGGTGGTCCGGGGCATCGGGGTTGATGGCCGCGAACGCATCGTGGAGGCCGACGCCTTCGAGGCCAGGGCCCTCCTGCACGAGCTCGACCACCTCGACGGCTTCCTCTTCCTCGACCGGGTCACCTCGGCCCACGCCGTGTACCGCCGCAAGGTCTACCGTTAGATTCCACCTGCCATGGCCTTCCCGAAGAAGTACCTGAACGACAGCGAGGAGGTGATCCTCGACCTGCGGCCGCATTGGGCCTTCCTGGCCGGTCCGGCGGTGCTCCTGCTGGTCGGACTGGTTGTCGCCCTCTGGGTACGCGACCGCTCGGAGTGGATTCTCTTTCCATCACTCGCCTTCGCCGTGGTCGCTCTGCTGTTCTTCCTCGTCCGCTACGCCCAGTGGATCACCACCGACTTCGTCCTTACCACCGACCGGCTCATCTACCGGAAAGGAGTCGTCTCCCGGCAGGGTAGGGAGATCCCGCTGGAGCGGGTCAACGACGTGAGCTACCAACAGACCCTGTTCCAGCGCATCCTGCGCGCCGGCGACCTCCTCGTCGAGTCCGGGGGGGAGCGAGGGCAATCGCATTTCGGCCACTTCGCCAATCCGCAGAGAACCCAGAACCAGATTCACCAGGCCATCGAGTCTGCCGCCGGCCGCGACGCCGACCGCATGGCCGGTCGCCGGGAGCTGTCGCCCCTCGAGCAGTTGGAGAAGCTCGACGAGCTGCGCCAGCGGGGGGTCATCTCCCAGGCCGAGTTCGAGGTCAAGAAGGCCAAGCTGCTCGACCGGCTGTGATCGGGTGAGCGCCGGTCAAAGCACCGAACGGTCACCTGCCCGCAGGCCGTCGGCCAGCCGGCGGTAGGCCCCGGCGGCGTCGCCGCCCATGGAGTCCAGGTCGCTCCACCGGCCGCCCCGGTCGCGGTCGACGCCGTAAAGCCCGAAGCGGGGCTCATAGGAGCCCCACTCGTAGCAGTCGGCGAGGGTCCAGTGGAAGTAACCGGTGACGGGTATCCCGGCGTCGATGGCGGCAACAACCGCCTTGAGGTGGGCCCGCAGAGCCCGGCCCCGGTCCCATCCGTCGACCCGGGGCCAGCCCCGGCCCCGCCGGACCCGGTTGCACAAGCCGTTCTCGGATACCTCGACATCGAGTCCCGGCACCGAGTTGAGGCGCAGATAGGCCAGCATGCCCTCGGGGTGCACAGCCATGTCCCACTGCCTGCCGACCGGTGCCCACGTGCGCCCTCCGGCGGTGCGGTGGCCGGGGATGCGTAAGTGATCGGCGGCGACCGGGTCGTAGTAGTTGACCGACACCAGATCGAGGGGGCGCTCGTGCGCCCCGTCGTAGACGGCGGCGACGGCCCGGGGCAACGCCTGGTCGAGGGGCAGGATCGACGCAGTCATGCGTTGGATCGGGGCGTCGGCCCGGCCGGTGCCACCGAGGGCGGTGTGCTGCTCCTCCCGGCGCTGCGCCAGCCAGTCGCGCAGACCGGAGCGGTCCACACCGAGTGAGGGGGCGATCAGCACGTCGAGGAGCATGCGGTCGAGCTCGTACAACGACGACGCGTGGTTGTCGGTCGACACCACGGCGTCGGGCTGGCGGCGGTGGATGGCCGCGTGGGCCAGGACGTGGGCGGTGAGGAGGTGGTCGAGGGCCCGGACCAGGTCGCCGTGGGCGAGGTACCGGCCCGGAGGGAGGGTGCCCAGCACGTAGGCCTGCACTGCGTAGCCATTGATCTCGTTGAGGGTAAGCCAGTTGTGGCACCCGCCGGCCAGCCGGTCGACCGCCGCCGCCGCCCAGGACGCAAACCGGGCGGGGCTGTCGAGGTCGAGCCAGAAGTCCGGCCCCAACCAGTGGGGATGGGTGAAGTGGTGCAGGCAGACCGTGGGCCGCAGACCCCGCTCGGTGCACGCGGCGAGGATGGCCCGGTAGCGGTCGAACGCCGACTCGTCGAGCTGGCCCTCCACCGGTTCGCACCGGGCCCACTCCACCGAAAGCCGGAAGGCATCGCAACCGGCGGCCACGGCCCGATCGAGGTGGTCCTCGTAGCGGGTCCAGAACGACAGCGCGGCGCCCGACGGCTCCACCCGGCCCGAGCGCTCCCACTGGCGCCAGTCGTTGGCCGGCTCGCCCGGGCCGTTGAGGCCGCCCTCGGACTGGAAGGCCGACGTGGCCACGCCGAAACGGAAGCCCGCCGGCAGGGCCAACGGCGACGGTGGGGCGACCATGGCCCCAACGTAGGGCTCAGGACGGGAGGAGGGTCGCCATGGTGTGCGTCGGAGGGCCGGCCGCTCCGGTAGCGTCGCCGGTCGATGGCAACACTCGTGACCTTCCACGCCCATCCCGACGACGAATCCATCGCCACCGGCGGGGTGATGGCCAAGGCGGTCGACGAGGGCCACCGGGTGGTCCTGGTCGTGGCGACCCGGGGCGAGCACGGCGAGGTGGCCGACGGCTTCCTGAACCCCGGCGAGGAGCTCTGGCAGCGCCGGGTGGCCGAGACGCTGGCCTGCGCCGAGATCCTGGGCGTGGCCCGGGTGGAGTTCCTGGGCTACGTGGACTCCGGCATGATCGGCACCCCCGAGAACGAGCTGCCCGGGTGCTTCTGGCAGGCCGACCCGGAGGACGCGGCCAGCCGGCTGGCCGCGATCCTCACCGAGGAGCAGGCCGACGTGCTCACCGTCTACGACGAGAACGGGGCATACGGTCATCCGGACCATATTCAGGTCCACCGCGTCGGCGTGCGCGCCGCCGAGCTGGCCGGCACGCCCCGGGTGTACATGAACACCATCAACCGCGACCACCTGCAGAGGTCGATGCAGGCGGCCGCCGACGCCGGGGTGGAGCTGCCCGGCGATATCAACCTCGAGGACCTCGACGGGTTCGGCGTCAGCGAGGACCGCATCACCACCTCCGTCGACGTCCGGCCGTGGCTGGCCCGCAAGCGTGCCGCCATGGCCGCCCACGCCAGCCAGATCTCCGAGACGTCGTTCTTCCTGGCCATGGACCCGGAGTTGTTCGAAGGCGGCTTCGGCCAGGAGTGGTTCATCCGCTGCGGCGCGGCCCCGGGACTGGTCGAGACCGACCTGTTCGACGGTCTGGAGTGAAGGTGCTCGCCACCGTGGCGGGCTTCCACCAGGGTTGGGCGTGGGTCGTCATCGTCGGCAATGGCCTGGCCGGGCTGTGGGCCCTGGGGGCGATGCGGTGGCCGGCGTTGCGAATCCGCCCGTTGTGGTGGTTCACCGGCGGGGTGCAGTTGTCGACATTCGCCGAGGTCGGGGTGGGAGTGAGCATGGTGGCGGGCCGCGATGTCCCTGACCTGCAGTTCCACATGTTCTACGGGTTCGTGAGCTTGGCCGCCATCGGCATCATCTACTCCTACCGCCAGCAGCTACGCGACCGGCTGTACCTGCTCTACGGTCTGGGCGGCCTCTTTCTGATGGGCCTGGGCATCCGCGCCCTGCAGGTCGGGCCGCGCTAGCCCGGCGCCGGCACCGGTCAGTCCACGCTCCACACCTTCAGGCCGACCACCCCGGCCACGATCAGGCCGAGGCACACGAGTCGCACCATCGTCACGGGATCTCCCCGCACCATGCCGACGACGGCCGCGCCGACCGCGCCGATCCCGACCCACACGACGTACCCGGTGCCGATCGGGATGGTTTCGGTGGCCTTGGCCAGCCCGTACATGCTGGCGGCCAGCAGGGCCAGGAACCCGACCGTCGGCCCGGGCCGGCGCAGGCCGTCGGTGGCGGGCAGCACCGAAGCCCATGCCACTTCCAACAATCCGGCCACGATGAGCAGGGCCCAGGCCATGGTGTTCTCCTTGGCCCGTCTTTGCGCCTGCCGGTACGGGAACCCTCGTCGGCGGCAGCCGCACGTCCGGGCTGCCGATCCTCAGGGTACCCGTCCTAGATCTAGAGGTGAACGACCGAGCAGGTGGTGGTGCGGGTGATGCCGTTGATCAGCTGGATCTTGTTGACGACCAGGCGCCCCAGGTCGTCCATCGATCCGGCCTCGGCCAGCACGATCACGTCGTAGTTGCCGGTGACGTTGTGGGCGGCGATCACGCCCTCGATCTTGCCCACCTCCTCGGCCACCTGGGCCGACCGGCCCACGTCGGTCTGGATCAGCACGTAGGCCTGGGCAGCCATGGAACCCTCCTCGCTCGTCACTTCGACAACAGGCGCTTCTCGAGGGCGTTGAGCTCGTCGCGCAGCTCGACGGGGAGCCGCTCGCCCAGTTTGGCGTAGTGCTCCTCGATGGAGGGGACCTCGGCCCGCCACTCCTCGACGTCGACCCGCAGCAGCTCGGCCATGTCGTCGGCTGCCACATCGAGGCCCTCGACGTTAATCGCCCCCTCGGCGGGCACCAGGCCCACCGGGGTCTCGACCGCCTCGGCCGTGCCCGCCACCCGGCCGAAGATCCAGGCCAGCACTCGGCTGTTCTCGCCGAAGCCCGGCCACAGCCACTTGCCCTCGGGGCTCTTGCGGAACCAGTTGACGTAGTAGAGCCTCGGCAGCTTGGCCGCCTCCGCGGAGGCGCCGATGTGGAGCCACTGGCCGAGGTAGTCGCCCATGTTGTACCCGCAGAACGGCAGCATGGCGAACGGGTCGCGGCGCAGCTTGCCGACTGCGCCGGCGGCGGCCGCAGTGGTCTCGGAGGCCATGATCGAGCCCAGGAAAACCCCCTGCTTCCAGCTGCGGGCCTCTTGGACCAGAGGCACCACCGTCGAGCGCCGGCCGCCGAACAGGATCGCCGAGATCGGGACGCCCTTGGGGTCTTCCCACTCCGGGGCCATGGTGGGGCACTGGGCCGCCGGCGCAGTGAAGCGGGCGTTGGGGTGGGCGGCGGGGGTGCCGGACTCGGGTGTCCAGTCCTGGCGCTTCCAGTCGGTCAGGTGAGTCGGAAGCTCCTCGGTCAAACCCTCCCACCACACGTCACCGTCGTCGGTGAGGGCGGTGTTGGTGAAGATGCAGTTGGAGTGGAGCGTCTCCATGGCGTTGTGGTTGGTCCGGTGCGACGTGCCCGGCGCCACGCCGAAGAAGCCGGCCTCGGGGTTGATGGCCCACAGCCGGCCGTCGTCGCCGAACTTCATCCAGCAGATGTCGTCGCCCACCGTCTCGACCGACCAGCCGGGAAGGGAGGGGACGAGCATGGCCAGGTTGGTCTTGCCGCAGGCCGACGGGAAGGCGCCGGCGATGTACCTGGCGTCACCGGCGGGATTGACGAGCTTGAGGATGAGCATGTGCTCGGCCAGCCAGCCGTCGTCGCGGGCCATGGAGGAGGCGATGCGCAGGGCGAAGCACTTCTTGCCCAGCAGGGCGTTGCCGCCGTACCCGGAGCCGTACGACCAGATCGCCCGCTCCTCGGGAAAGTGGACGATGTACTTGTTGTCCGCGTCGCAGGGCCACACCACGTCGTCCTGGCCCGGATCGAGGGGAGCGCCCACCGAATGCAGGCACGGCACGAAGGCGCCATCGCGGCCCAGGGTGTCGAGCACCTTCTGGCCCATGCGGGTCATGATCCGCATATTGACGGCCACGTAGGCGGAGTCGGTGATCTCCACGCCGATGTGGGCGATGTGGGAGGCGATGGGGCCCATGCTGAATGGCACCACATACATGGTGCGGCCCTTCATCGACCCCCTGAACAGCTCGGTGAGGGTGGCCTTCATCTCCGACGGCTCACGCCAGTTGTTGGTGGGGCCGGCGTCGATCTCCTTGGCCGAGCAGATGAACGTGCGGTCCTCGACGCGGGCGACGTCGCCCGGGTCCGACGTGGCCCAGTAGCTGTTGGGCCGCTTGGTGCCGTCGAGGCGGGTCAGCGTGCCCCCGTCGACCAGCAGCTGGCACAGCCGGTCGTATTCCTCCTCGGAGCCGTCGCACCACTCCACCCGGTCGGGCTGGCACAGCGCCGCCGTCTCCTCCACCCAGCCGAGGAGGCCGTGGTTGGTGGTGGTCGGGGCGGTGGTAGCTGCCGTTGTGGCAGATGTCACATCGTTCTTCCGTCGGGTCTGGGAGCGAACCCGGGGGTACCCATGTCGACCTCGGACCCGAGGCGAATCCGGGTGGCCCGGCCGTCGGCGTCGAGGTCGAAGACGACGCGCTGGCCCTGGCGGAGCATTCTGAACACCGAGCCGGTCAACGCGTGGGGGGAGAGGTCGTACTCGGAGCGGTCGGTATCGCGCATGACGACGCCCTCCGATGTGCCCGGGTCGTAAGACTTGATGACTCCTTGCAAGAGCCCTCCTGTCGTGCGGATTACCTTCTAGCCACGACGATATCTGAATTCGACCTGATCGAGCGGCTGCGCCGCCGCCTCGTGGGCCCTGCAGGCCACACGTGGGTGGGCGACGACGTGGCCGTGGTGCCCGGGCTTCCTGGTGCCATGCTCCTGTGCGCCGACGCAGTGGTGGCGGGCGTCCACTGCGACCTGGACCTCGTCGGCCTCGACGACATGGGGTGGAAGGCCCTCGTCGCCAACGTCAGCGACGTCGCCGCCGTGGGTGGGCGCCCGTGCTACGCCTTGGTCACCGTGGCCGGCCCCCTGGCCCGGATCGACTTCGATCTGCTCTACGACGGCCTGCTCGCCGCCTCCGCTGCCTACGACTGTCCCGTCGTCGGCGGTGACCTGTCGACTTCGGCCACGTTGGTCGTCTCCGTGTCGGTTATCGGCGAGGTTGGCGCGTCGCCGCCGGGGCCGGTGCTCCGCTCGGGGGCTCGGCCCGGCGACGTCCTGTTCGTCACCGGCCCCCTGGGATCGTCGGCCGCCGGCCTCGAGCTGCTCCGCGCCGGGCAGGCGTCGGAGGCACCCGACCTGGTCCTGTCCCATCGCCGGCCCCGTGCCCGCCTCGACGAGGGCACCACCGCCCGACGGGCGGGGGCAACGGCGATGATCGACGTCTCCGACGGGCTGGCCTCTGACCTGCGCCACCTGGCTCACGCCTCCGAGGTGGGGGTGGTGCTCGACCGGGTGCCCGTGGCCATCGGGGTCAACCGGGTCAGCGACGACCCCGAGGCTCTCGCCCTGGGCGGTGGCGAGGACTACGAGCTGCTCTTCGCCGCCCCCGATCCCGGGCGGATTGAGCGGGCCTTCGCCGAGGCCGGCCTGGGTACCCCCATTCGCATCGGCCGTTGCACCGACGACCCCACCGAGCGCCGGCTGCGCGATGGCGTCCTTCCCGTCGTCGGCTGGGAGCACCGATGAGCGACGCCCCGGATCAACTGGTGACACTTCGACACGCTCTGGCCGGTAAAACCGTCACCAGTTCGGGCGGGCGGCGCCCCGTGGCCCTCACCATCGCCGGGTCGGACTCCAGCGGCGGCGCCGGCGTCGTCGCCGACCTGAAGACCTTCGAGGCCCACGGCGTATGGGGGACCGTGGCCATCACCGCGGTGACGGCCCAGAACACCCTGGGGGTCCAGGCGGTGGAGACGCTCACGCCCGAGGTGGTCCGGGCTCAGATCGCCTCGGTGGTGTCGGACCTGGGGGTGGACGCGGCCAAGACGGGGATGCTGGCGTCGGCCGAGGTGGTGGAGTCGGTCGTCCTGACGGTGGTGGAGCTCGGGGTGGGACCACTGGTCGTCGACCCGGTCATGGTGGCCTCCACCGGAGGACGGCTGCTCGATCCCGACGCGGTGGAGGCGGTGCGGCTGCTCCTGCTTCCGCGGGCCACCGTGCTCACGCCCAACCTGGCCGAGGCCGCCGCCCTCACCGGGTTCGACGTGCCCGACCGGGCCGCCATGGTCCGAGCGGCGCGCGCCCTGGGTGAGATGGGGCCCGAGGTCGTCCTGGTCAAGGGGGGCCATCTGGGTGGGGACGCATCGCCCGACTGCCTGCTGGTGGCCGGTCGGGAACCCGTCTG
>JBBQRO010000095.1:0-12830 GCA_038214685.1 Acidimicrobiales bacterium | reverse complement strand
GTTGAGCGGCGTCGCCGCCGGCTCGGCCACCCGCGCCTTCCTTCGGGCCTGCTGGCGACGGACCAGGGGCGGGGATCCTCCGACCAACCCGGCGTCACCGAGCACCCGATGGTCCGAGGCCTTGATCTGGGCCATGGCCTCCGGCGTCGCCATGGCCGTGACCCGCCTGGTCGCCCAGCGGGGCGCGGCCGAGGCGTGGAAGGCCACCACCGGCAGCTATCCCGCAGGCCTGGAGGCGGTGAGCCCGTGAGGCTGGCGGATTGACCGACATCGCCCCCGACGTCGCCCGCCCCGAGGCAAACGACGGTGACGACGACGAGCTGGCTCACTACGCCCGCAACGACGAGCTCAGCGCGGCCCGCAAGCAGGGCCGGGCGGTGAAGGCGTTGTGCGGAACGCTGTTCCATCCCCACGCTGATCCCGGTCGGCTGCCGGTGTGCGTGGTCTGCCAGGAGCTGGCCGCAGCCTGGGCCCGCTGACGCTGAGTGGCCTCAGCGCGACGGGGCGCCCGACCCGCCACGGGCCACGAGAAAGCCGCCATAGGCCAGCGCCCCGGCCAGGGGGATGCCGAGATAGGCGCCGACCGACAGGTACGACGTCTCGCTCGCCAGCTTCCACACCAGGAGGGCCACCACGGCCATGCCGGCGGGGGCCTGGAGCCTGACCAGCGCCGGATTGACCTTTTGGTTGGCGGAGCGGGTCAGGAGCACCTGGGCCACCATGCCCACGGTGACCAGGAACGCCAGCGTGCCCGGCAGGGCGTTGGGCGCCTGCAGCCCGGTAAGGGTGGGGTCACCGCCGATGACGGCCACCTCGCCGATCCTGTGCCAGGGAAATGCGGCAAGGTTGAGGAGGAGGAAGCCACCGGCGACCACCACGAACTGTTCGCCTCGACTGAGCCTGCTGAGCATCCTCCACCCCGGTTGAACGTCGGCCAACCTTGCCATGAAAGGGCGGTACGGTGCCGTGTGATGCGCATCGGCGTACTCGCCTCCAGCGGGGGGACCAACCTGGAGGCCATCCTCCGGGCGGAACTGCCTGTCGTTGCCGTCCTGGTCGACCGCCCGTGCGGGGCCACGTCGGTGGCCGAGCGTGCCGGCGTGCCGGCCGTGCTCGTGCACAGGGCGACATTCGGCCCTGACTTCGACCGGGCTGCCTACACCGAGCGGGTTGTCGACGTCCTCGAGCGCCATGGCGTGGAGCTGGTGGTGATGGCCGGTTTCGGCACCATCCTGGACAAGCAGATCCACGACGCCTACCCGGGCCGCATCCTGAACACCCATCCCGCGCTGCTGCCGGCGTTCCCCGGCTGGCACGCAGTCGAGGAAGCCCTGGCCGCCGGGGTGAAGGTCACCGGCTGCACCGTCCACCTGGCCACCCTCGAAGTCGACAGCGGGCCCATCCTGGCCCAGGAGGCGGTGCCCGTCCTCGACGGCGACACGGCCGAGACCCTTCACGAACGCATCAAGGAAGTCGAGCACCGCTTGTACCCTGAGACCATCCGGCGGTTCATCTCATGAAAGGCCGCGACGCATGAAAGGCCGTGTCTCATGAGAGCGCTGCTCTCCGTCTACGACAAGACCGGCCTGGTCGACCTGGCCCGCGGCCTGTCCCGGCTCGGTTGGGAGCTGGTCTCCAGCGGGGGCACGGCCACCGCCCTCAACGCGGCCGGCGTGGCTTGCACGCCCGTCGAGGCGGTCACCGGAAGCCCGGAGATGCTGGGCGGCCGGGTGAAGACGTTGCACCCCGCCATCCACGGTGGCATCCTCGCCGACCGCGACCGGCCCGAGCACCTGGCCGACCTGCTGGCCCAGAACATCGCCGCCATCGGCTTGGTGGTGTGCAACCTGTACCCCTTCCGCGCCGAGCCGTCGATCGAGATGATCGACATCGGCGGGCCCACGATGGTGCGCGCCGCGGCCAAGAACCACGCCCACGTCGGCGTCGTCGTCGACCCGGACGAGTACCCGGCCGTGCTCGAGGAGCTGGCCCGGGAGGGCCTGCTGGGCGCTCAGACCCGCCGGCGCCTGGCCCGGGCCGCCTTCGCCCACACCGCGGCCTACGACGCGGCCATCGTGTCGTGGCTCGATGCAGGCGCCGGCGGCGACACGCTCCCGGCCACGCTCGATGTACGTCTGGAGCGGGCGCAGGATCTGCGCTACGGCGAGAACCCCCACCAGCAAGGCGCCCGCTACCGCCGGCTCGGCGCCTACAGCTGGTGGGACGACGTCGTGCAGCACGCCGGCCTCCCGCTCTCCTATCTCAACCTGTTCGATGCCGCCGCCGCCTGGCAGCTCGTCCACGAGCTGGGCTCGGGCGCGCAGCCGGCCGTCGCCATCATCAAGCACGCCAATCCGTGCGGGGCGGCCGTGGCCGGCGACCTGGCCACCGCCTACCGGCTGGCCTATGAGTGCGACGAGAAGTCGGCCTTCGGCGGCATCGTGGCCCTGAACCGGCCGGTCGACGAAGCCACGGCGGCGGCCATGGTGGGCGCGGCCCAGGCCGACGTGGTCATCGCCCCGGGGTACGCGTCGGGCACGCTGGACGCCTTGATCGCCAGGCGCAAGAACACCCGCCTCCTCCAGGCCCCGCCCCCGGGCGAGGAGGCGCTGCACCTCCGCCAGATCAGCGGTGGGTTCCTCGTCCAGACCACGTACAGCCTCGCCGCGACGCGAGCCGACTGGCGGGCGGTCACCCGGCTCGCTCCCACCGAAGAGCAGTGGGCCGACACCGAGCTGGCCTGGAAGCTGGCCGCCCACACCAAGTCGAACGCTGTGGTGCTGGTGGCCGGGGGCCAGGCCGTCGGCATCGGCGCCGGCCAGCAGAGCCGGGTCGATGCGGGGGAGATCGCGGCCCGAAAGGCGGCCGGCCGGGCCAAGGGCGGGGCGTGCGCCACTGACGCCTTCTACCCTTTCCGCGACGGCCTCGACGCCGCCGTCTCGGCCGGCGCCGCCATCGTGATCCAGCCCGGCGGGTCGGTGAACGACCAGGAACTGATCGACGCCGCCGACGAGCAGGGCATCGCCATGGTCTTCACCGGCGAGCGGCAGTTCCGCCATTGAATCGCTCTCACTCGCTTCGCCCGGCGACTGGCGCATGACGGCAGTCATCATGCACGGGGCGCCCGTCGCAGACGCAGTCCTGGCTCGGGTGGCCGACGACGTGGCCACCCTGGCCGCCGGCGGCCGGGAGGTGGGCCTGGGCACCATCCTGGTCGGCGACGACCCAGCCAGCGCCGGCTACATCGCCAAGAAGCACGAGGCGTGCGCCGCCGTCGGGATGCGCTCGTTCCACCGGGAGCTGCCGGTCACCGCCACCCAGGACGACGTGATGGCCGCCGTCGCCGCCTTCAACGCCGACCCCGCGGTCGACGCCTACCTGCTCCAGAACCCTCTCCCCAAAGGGCTCGACTACAACGCGGCCGTCGCCGCCCTCGACCCGGCCAAGGACGCCGACGGCCTGCATCCCACCAACCTCGGGCTCCTCGCCCTGGGCGTGACCGACGCCCCGCTGGCATGCACCCCGGCCGGCATCCTGGCCATGCTGGCCCACTACGAGGTGCCGGTCGAGGGCCGCAACGTGGTGATCGTCGGTCGCGGCCCGACCATCGGCCGTCCGCTGTCGCTGCTCCTCTCCCAGAAGCGTTCGGGGGCCAACGCCGCGGTCACCGTCGTGCACACCGGCGTGGCCGACTGGGCCGAGTACACCCGTCGGGCCGACATCGTGGTCGGCGGCGCCGGCGTGCCCAACATGATCGGTCCCGACCACGTCCGACCGGGTGCTGCGGTGGTCGGCGCCGGCCTCACTTGGGAGGGCCGGCGCATCATCTCCGACGTCGACGAGTCGGTTGCCGAGGTCGCCGGGTGGATCACGCCCCGGCGGGGCGGCGTTGGTCCGACCACGGTGGCCATGCTCCTGAGCAACGCCGTGCGTGCGGCTCGCGCCCGGATCGCGGCAGGCTAGGGGGCCCATGACCCAGATCATCCAGCTCCTCGACGGCGGGACGACGTTTTCCTTCGAGTTCTTCCCGCCCAAGAACGACGCGGAGCAGGCCACGCTGGTGCGCTCGCTGCGTGAGCTCGAGCCACTGAGCCCGACGTTCGTGTCTGTCACCTACCGGGGCGGCCGGGTGTCGCGCCAGCGCACCCACGACCTGGTCGCCGGGATGATCCAGACCACCACGCTGAACCCGATGGCCCACCTCACCTGCGTGGTCCACAGCCGCTTGGAGCTCGCCGAGATCCTCGTCGAGCTGCGCAAGGCGGGGGTCGACAACCTGCTGGCCCTCGGAGGCGACGCCCCGCCGGACGCCCAGGAGGTCGGTCATGCCGAGCTCACCCATGCCATAGAGCTGGTCGACCTGGCCCGGGCCATCGGCGGGTTCTCCATCGGCGTGGCCGCCCATCCGGAGCTGCACCCGAGCTCGCACGGCGACCGCGATCTCGATCGTCGCCACGTCGTGGCCAAGATGGAGCTGGCCGACTTCGCCATCACCCAGTTCTTCTTCCGCACCAGTGACTACCTGGGCCTGGTCGACGACCTGGCCCGACGGGGTATGCACAAGCCGGTGATCGCCGGGATCATGCCGATCACCAGCCTGTCGTCGGTACAGCGGATGGCACAGCTGTCGGGCTGCGAGGTGCCTCGGGAGATCGTGGCCCGGGTCGAGGCCGTGGCCGGGAACCCCGACGACGTGAAGCGGATGGGCGTGGATCTGGCCACCGAGCTGTGCCGCGACCTGCTCGACAACGGCGTCCCCGGACTGCACTTCTACACGCTGAACCGGTCGACCGCGACCCGTGAGATCTATGCCAACCTAGGGCTGGTGCCGAGCTCGCCGACCTGAGGTGCAGCTTTGCGAGGTGAATGTGGCCCTGCCCGCCGCACCGCTCGATGCGCCGGTGATGGCCGGTTTCGTCCGGGCGGTCGACGACGTCAACTGGCTGGCCGACCAGAGCCCGGGCTTCGTCTGGCGCCTGCTGCCGCAGCACGGACCTGTCACGTTCGGCCCGTTGGGCGACGAGCGGGTCATCGTGACCTTGTCGGTGTGGACCGACTTTGGGGCGCTGCAGAGCTACGTCTACCGCACCGGCCACGCCCTCTTCATGCAGCGCCGGGCCCGGTGGTTCCGACCGGTGGGCGGGTTCACCACCGCCATGTGGTGGGTTGCCGATGGCGACCGGCCCTCAGTGGACGAGGGGCTCTGTCGCCTCGACCACCTGCGGCTGCACGGTCCCACACCGCGCGCCTTCTCCCTCCGCAGCCAGTTCGACGCGGACGGTGCGGCCGAGCGCCGGTGAACGGCCCGTCCCGTCGGGCATCGCCCGCCGGAGCGACGCCGGGCCGGGCCCTGCCGGGCTTCCAGCTCTGCACCTCCAGAAGCTCAGTGCTCGCCGGTCGATCGTCCGCCGGGCTCGACCAGGTCGAGGAGCCCGCATAGGTCGAGGACGTGGTTCGCCCGGTCGGACGGCGCCCGCAGAGTGAGATCGCGTGCGTTCTCGCGCAGGGTGTTCCGCGCTCGGACGAGGACACCGATCGAGGCCGCGTCGAGAAGTGTGACCCGGCGCAGGTCGACGACCAGGTCGCACCCACCGGCGGCCGTGACCGTGGCCAGCGTGTCGGCCAGGACGGGCGCGGTGGCAATGTCGTACTCGCCCCGCAGCCAGACAATCGTCCGGTCGCCGTCGAGTGAGATCAAGGGCGCGGCATCGCAGAGGATGACCGCCTCATCCGGGGAGTGGGTAGGAGAAACCATGCGGTCATCCCAGTCGGTCTGCGTCGGATCGACGCGCTGCCGAGGTCTGGGGCATCGCTCCCGAAACCGGACAAATGGCCCGGTTGGCACGTTCGGGTCTTGGTCGTGCTGGTCGGATTGTACACCCGCTCCGGGTAGGTTGGCTCGATGTCCGACGAGACCCTGCGAAGCCTGGCTGAGGAGTATTGGGAGACCTTGCTCGAAACCAGTCCGAGCACCGCGACCCTGCTCGGTGACCACCGTTACGACGACCGCTTGGAGGATCTGTCGGCGGACGCCGAGCGGGTGCTGCGGGACCGGTGGGCCTCGATCCGCAGTCGCCTTTCGGAGATCGGCCCCGATCGCCTCGACGTGGGCGACCGGGTGACCTGCGGGCTGCTGGCCGCCGAGCTCGACGACGCCATGGCCTCGATCGACCAGCACCTGTTCGAGCTGCAGTCCGACCAGATGACCGGCTTCCATATCGAGCTCCTGCAGGCCGTACCGGTCATGGCCGCGCCCGATCAGCGATCGGCGGACATGCTCGTCGAGCGGTTCCGGCAGATCCCGAGGGCGCTCCAGCAGGCCGCCCGCCGTTTCCTCGACGGCGCCGCCGCCGGCCGCACGCCCGCCGCCGTCTGCGTGGCCCGCTCGGTCAACATGATCGAGGGATACCTGGCTTCGTCGCTCGACGTCGACGTGTTCGCCACCGTGGGCGGCCCCGACGATTGGGACCGGACCGAGCTGCGCCGGGTGGTCGAGGACGAGGTCCGGCCCGCCTACCGGCGCATGGCCGACACGCTGAAGGGCCAGCTCCTGCCCGTGGCCCGGGACGACGAGCACTGCGGCCTGTCATGGCTGGGCGACGACGGCGCCCGCATCTACGCCACCCTCGTCTTACACCACACCACCCTCGACCTGCCGCCTGAGGAGATCCACGCCATCGGCATGAAGGAGGTCACCGAGAAGCTGCCGGCGGAGTACGCCGAGGTGGGCGGGCGGCTGTTCGGCCTCACCGACCCGGTCGAGGTGCTCGACCGGCTGCGGACCGACCCCGAGCTGCGGTACACCACTGGTGAGGAGATCATGGGTGACGCCCGTGAGGCCTTCGAGGCCGGGAAGGCGGCCATGGGCGAGTGGTTCGGCCGGCTGCCCCAGTCGCCGTGCGCCATCGAAGAGGTGCCGGCGTTCCTGGCTGCCGACTCGCCCAGCGCCTACTACTTCCCGCCGGCGGGCGATGGCTCCCGCGGCGGCACGTATTACGTCAACACCCACCACCCCGAGAACAAGGCCCGCTACGAGACGGCGTCGATCGCCTTCCACGAGGCCATTCCCGGTCACCACCTGCAGCTGGCCATCGCCACCGAGCTGACCGATGTGCCGAGGTTCCGGCGTTTCTCCCTGGCCAACACGGCCTACGTCGAGGGGTGGGGGCTGTACTCAGAGCGGTTGGCGGACGACATGGGCCTGTACCGCAACGACATGGAGCGCATCGGCATGCTGGCCGCCGACTCCATTCGGGCCTGCCGACTGGTGGTCGACACCGGCCTGCACGCCCTGGGCTGGACCCGGCAACAAGCCATCGACTTCATGGCCGCCAACACCCCGGTGTCGGTGGAGGAGGTCACGGTGGAGATCGACCGGTACATCGGGATGCCCGGCCAGGCCCTGGCCTACAAGCTTGGCCAGCGGGAGATTCTGCGCCTCAGGGCCTCCGCTCAGGCCCGGCTGGGCGAGGCCTTCGACTTTCCCGGCTTCCATGACGCGGTGCTCACCTCGGGTGCGGTGCGCCTGCCGATCCTGGCCGAGCTGGTCGACGCCTGGGTGGCAGCCAAGGCGATTTGAGAGAGGCAGCACGACCCGAAATGCAGACGGATCGCGGATCACTAGTGTTCGCTGATGCCCGACAAGATCACTGCGGCGGCTGACGGAACGCTCAACGTCCCCGACGAGCCGATCATCCCGTTCATCCGGGGCGACGGCACGGGGGTCGACATCTGGCCGGCCACCCAGCTCGTCCTCGACGCCGCCGTCGCCAAACGGGGCAAGCGGATCGAGTGGAAAGAGGTGCTGGCCGGCCAGAAGGCCTTCGACGAGACCGGCTCGTGGCTGCCCGAGGAGACGGTCGAGGCCTTCCGGCAGCACGTGGTGGGGATCAAGGGGCCGCTGACCACGCCGGTGGGAGGGGGCATTCGCAGCCTCAACGTGGCCCTACGGCAGCTGCTCGACCTCTATGTCTGTCTGCGCCCCGTGCGGTGGTTCACCGGGGTGCCGTCGCCAGTGAAGCACCCCGAGAAGGTCGACATGGTGATCTTCCGGGAGAACACCGAGGACGTGTACGCCGGCATGGAGCTGGAGCAGGGCACCGACGACGTCGCCCGCCTCATCGAGTTCTGTCGGAAGGAGTATGGCTGGGACATCCGGGCCGACTCGGGCATCGGGATCAAGCCAATCTCGGTGACCGGCTCGAAGCGGCTGGTCCGGGCGGCCATCGAGTACGCAGTGCGCAAGGGCCGGACGTCGGTGACCCTCGTGCACAAGGGCAACATCCAGAAGTTCACCGAGGGCGCCTTCCAGGCCTGGGGCTACGAGCTGGTGCGCGAGGAGTTCGCCGACGTCGCCGTCGGCTGGGACGACCTTGCCGCTGAGAAAGGCAGTGGCGGCAAGCCCGGAGACAGGATCCTGGTCAAGGACACCATCGCCGACATCTTCCTCCAGCAGGTGCTCACCCGGCCGGAGGAGTTCGACGTGATCGCCACCACCAACCTTAACGGCGACTACGCGTCCGATGCCCTGGCCGCCCAGGTGGGCGGGATCGGCATCGCCCCGGGCGCCAACATCAACTACGTCACCGGCCACGGCATCTTCGAGGCCACCCACGGCACCGCCCCCAAGTACGCCGGCCAGGACAAGGTCAACCCCGGATCCCTCCTGCTCTCCGGCGTGCTCATGCTCGAGCACCTGGGCTGGGAGGAGGCGGCCAACGACGTGGTGCGGGCCCTGGAGGCCACCATCGCCGACCGCATCGTCACCTACGACTTCGCCCGCCTCACCGAGGGCGCCACCGAGGTGAAGACGTCGGAGTTCGCCGCCGCCATCGTCGAGCGCCTGTGACCACCGGAACTGGGGGCGGTAAAACACGTCCTGGCGTGCTCCTTCGTCACCAGTTGGAGGAGGGGCGATGAAGGTGACCATTGCCGGCGCCGGCTTCTACGGGTCGACGCTGGCCCAGCGGGTGGCGGAGGCGGGCTACGTCGACGAGGTGGTGCTCAACGACATCGTCGAAGGCAGGCCACAGGGCATCGCCCTCGACCTCATGCAGAGCCGGCCCCTCGCCGGCTTCGAGACCCGGGTGACTGGCACCAATGCCTACGACGAGACGGCCGGCTCCGACATCTGCGTCATCACCGCCGGCCTCCCCCGCAAGCCGGGGATGAGCCGGATGGACCTGCTGGAGACCAACGCCCGGATCGTGGCCGACGTCACCCGCCGGCTGCTCGCCGGCTCCCCGGACACCGTGCTGATCGTCGTGTCCAACCCGCTCGACGAGATGACCGCCCTGGCCGCCGCCGCGTCGGAGCTGCCCAAGAGCCGGGTGATGGGCCAGGCCGGCCTGCTCGACTCGGCCCGCTTCCGGCACTTCGTGGCCGAGCGGCTCGGCGTCGCCACCTCCGAGGTCGACGCCATGACGCTCGGTTCTCACGGCGAGACCATGGTGCCGGTGCCGTCGCTGACCACCGTGGGAGGCCGGCCACTGACCGAGGTGCTCGACACCGCCGCCGTCGACGAGATCGTGCAGCGCACCCGCGACGGCGGGGCGGAGATCGTCGCCCTGCTCAAGACCGGCTCGGCGTACTTCGCCCCGGCGGCGGCGGCCGAGAACATGGTCCGGGCCGTGGCCGGCGACAGCCGCGAGATCCAGCCGGTCAGCGCCTGGGTCGACGGGGCCTACGGGATCGAGGGCGTGTACCTGGGCGTACCGGTCAGGGTGGGCCGGGCCGGGGTGCAGGAGGTGGTCGAACTCGACCTCACCGCCGGCGAGCTGGCGGCGCTGCGCATCGCAGCTGATGCAGTGCGGGGTCGCCAACAGGAGGCCGTGGGCCTACTCATCTGACCCAGCGCTCAACGGCGGCTCTCCGTCGACGGAACGGCTCTTGGAGCGGAGCATCACGAAGAGCGGGGCCATCACGAAGCCCACCCCCGACACCGG
This sequence comes from Acidimicrobiales bacterium, assembly GCA_038214685.1. GTDB lineage: Bacteria > Actinomycetota > Acidimicrobiia > Acidimicrobiales > AC-14 > CADCTB01. The sequence continues at coordinate 2,886 of JBBQRO010000095.1, read as the reverse complement.
AACCAGCAGCATGGAGAACGTCCGCAGCCCGCTGGACCCCGACATGATGCTGACGAAGAACAGCCCCACCGCCCCGACGATGAGCAGGACAGGCGTCATCACCAGCATGTCCGACGGCCGCTGCTCGATCGGGGCGTAGGGGTCGTCGCTCAGGTCCTCGGGGTCGATGTTGTCGTCGTCGTACTCGAAGGGCTGCCAACCGGCGGCGGGCGGCGGGGTGGGCCGGGCGGGGGCCTCGGGCCGGCCGAGGTCGGCGTCGTAGGTGCTGCGCCGGCCGGGATCGCTGAGCACCGACCAGGCGCTGTTGATGGCGGCCATGGCGGCCGGGTCGGCGTCGGGGGCCACGTCGGGGTGGTGACGGAGGGCCAGGAGACGGTAGGCCCGCTGGATCTCCTCGAGGCCGGCGTCGGGCTCCACGCCGAGGAGCTGGTAGTGCGTCGCCACTGTCAGTAGGTCGTCGCCTCGGTCGTGCCACCCAGTAGCTTGCCGATGTCGGCGAGGGCTTCCTGGTGGGCGACGAGGGAGCTGACCGCTCCTGCCACCTGCAACCGACCGGCGGCGAAGGCGGAGGCCGGGCTGAGGTGACCCTGGCTGATGGCGGCGGCCGTCTCGTAGTCCGCGATCAGCTCGACGTCGGCCGCCCCGGGGCCGGGCTCGAAGGCCACCCTCCCGTCCTCCAGTCGGACGGTGAACTCCACGTCGCCGTCCGGCCCTCCCGTGACGCGCTGGTGGACGCTGAGGCCGGCGACGGGCGCCGCCGCGGCCGTGGCCGATCGCATGTGCTCGAGCCATTCCGGGCTCAGGAACCTCACCCGCCCATTCTCGCCCATTACCGTCGGGCCCTGATGGGTGCCGACCGGATCCTGCCGGCTGACGAGCGCCGGCACCCTCCAGGGACCGGTCGCGATTGGGAGGAGTCGTGGTACCTCGACTTCGTGGCCACGGGCGGTGGCCTGGCCGGGTTCGTGCAGCTGACCCTGCGGCCGGGGGAGGGCACCGCGTGGTTCTGGGCGGCGATGGTGGGCGGCGGCCCGACGCTGGTGACCGTCCGCGACCACGAGGTCCCGATGCCGGCGGGCCGGGGGCTGGAGGTCCGGGCGCCGGGCCTGTGGACCGAGCTGGTGTGCGAGACGCCGCTCGACCACTGGAGCGTGGGCATGGAGGCCTTCGGCGTCGCCCTCGACGACCCGCTCGAGGCCTGGCGGCAGGAACGGGGCGACCCATGGGCGCTGGGCCTCGATGTGGAGTGGGAGGGCGTCGGCCCCTGCACCCCCTGGCCGGATGGCGGGACCGGGTACTGGCAGGGCTGCACCGTCCACGGCGACGTGCTGGTCGGTGCCGAGCGGTTCGACCTGGACGGTGCCGGCACGCGCATCCATCGCTGGGGGCCCAGGGCCCGGGCCACGTCGTCGAGCTGGGTCGCCGGCCGTCTCGACGACGGGACGGTGTTCGCGGTGGCGGGGCCGGCGGTGGACTGCGACGCCGAGGGCCGGTTGCGGGCGGCCGCCTTCCGGGTCGACGCCCGGGAAGTGGCCGCGGTCGCCGAGGCCCACGCCCCTGTGTTGTTACCCGGCGCCGGGCGACTGGCCCGGGCCATGTGCCGGTACAAGGCGGACGGTGACGGTTGCGGTCACGGGTGGGCAGAGTGGTTCACCCCCGACGTCGGCTCAGCTCCGGCGTAACAACCCAGCGATGGTCTGAAGCTCGGCCGGAGCCAGGGTGCCGGTCACGTGGACGAAGGCCTCGCCCGCCGGATGGGCGATGAGCGTGGGGCCGATCGACCGCATGAGCAGCTGCCCGGTGCCGAGCGGCCTGAGCTCGATGTCGCGCCCGGGGCCGGCGTCGGTCAGGTCCGGCTCGCCCGCCGGGGCGCCCTGGCGCACGGTGACGATGTCGACGCCCCGCACGTAGACGTCGACGTGGCTCGACCCCTCGCCCACCACCAGGTACCGGCCCCGGTGGGTGAAGCCGGCCGGAACCGCGTCGAGTCCCCAGTAGCCCGCCGTCGGGGCCACCGTGCGGTCGATCTCCGTGACCTCGGCGCCCCCCTGATCGGGGCCCACCCGCTCCCCCTCGATGGCGAAGATCGCCGGGTCGAGCGGCGCGTCGAGGTCGAGTGAGACGGCGGTCAGGCGCTGGGTCAGCTCGTTGCCGACGATGGCCACCTCCTCGAGCACCAGGCCGGTGGCGTCCAGGCAGACGTCGACGTAGTCGGTCTCGGTGGGGGCGGTGATCTTCAGGCCTTGCAGCGGGGAGCCGGTGCGGTAGGTCTGGCATTCGCGACGCTGGGCCTGAGCAGCCCCCTGAGCGGGAAGCAGGAGGCGTCGGCGGTCGCCCACCACGAACAAGCCCTGGTCCACCAGCTCGTCGAGGGAGGTGGCCACCCGCACGTCGCCCAGGGCCACGGTGGGGGCGTCGCCGGCCACCTGGGCCGCGCCCGAATCGGAGTAGTTGGCGTAGATGCCGTAGCTCGACCGGCCCTCGAATCGGGCCGCGCCTCCAGGGGGCTCGCCCTCGCGGATGGACACCCGGCCGTCGAACGGGCGTTGCACCGACACCTCCTCGGTCGAGACGGTGGTGGTGGGCCCCTCGAAGCCCTCGGCCCGGTAGACGGCCCGATAGGACGCCGGTTGGCTGGAGATGGCCAGGCGCCCGGCTGCGCCGGGCACCCGCTCGGCCCGGAGCTCCCGGGACGGCTCGTCGTCGCCCCGTACGGTCAGCGCGATTGCGGTCGCTGCCACGACTGCTACCGCGGCGAAGCCGGCTGCCAGCTTGAGCCGGCGCTTGCGCCGGGCGACCCGCCGGGCGGCAGCGGTCCTCGCCGACGCCAGCTTCCGGCGCTGGCGCAGAGCGGCCTGGCGGCGCTCGGTGCGAGTCGCCGACCGA
>JBBQRO010000094.1:0-12839 GCA_038214685.1 Acidimicrobiales bacterium | reverse complement strand
CACGAAGAACGTTCCCACCGCCAACGCGCAGCTGATGGCGAAGGCGGTGACCACCTGCCAGAGCTGGCTGAGCCCCTCGACGTAGTGGAGGGTGAGCAGACCGAAGACGGCCTGCACGACGATCGCAGGGACGACCGGGGCAGCGACGCTCCGGGCCCAGGCGCCGAAGCTGAGGCCGGGGAGGGCGGGTACGCTCGCCTGCGGTGCAGCCGCCGAGAGGGGCATGACTTGGCTCACAACCCGGCTCGGCCTGCCGATCAGGAAGCGATGAGCCGGCTGGGCGAGCTGCTGGCCCGCGCCGATGGGCTGGGCAAAACGGGCGGTGGCCACGTCCTGCGACAGCTGGCGCTGGCCCAGGCGTGGACCGACGCCGGCGGTCGGGCAACGCTGGCCACCGAGGGCGCCCCGCTAGCCGTCCTCGACCGCTGGCGCAGCGAGGGCCTCGCTGTCATGAGCCCCATGGCGGCGGCGACACGGCGTCCGGCGTGGGTGGTCGCCGATGGCTACGATCTCGGGCGCGAGGATGTGGCGCCGTGGCGGGCTGAGGGGTCAGCGGTGGCCCAGGTCGACGACCACGGGCGGAGCCGGCCGATGGCTTCCACGCTTGTCGTGGACCACAACCTGGGCGCCCACGAACACGCCTACGACGACCGCCAGCCACGTGAGGTGCTGCTCGGCCCTCGCTACTGCCTGCTTCGACGTGAGCATCGACGCCCTCCCTCCCGGATGGTCGGGGCGCAGGTGGCGCGAGTCCTGGTGACGCTCGGCGCCTCGCCACCCCCGGCCAAGCTCAACCGCGTGCGGGGCCTCGTCGCCAGCGCCCTGCCCGAAGCGGAGGTGGTCACCTTCCAGCCCGGCGCTGGCGTCACCGATGTTGCCGGGATCTTGGCGTCGGTCGATCTCGCCGTCTCAGCCGCGGGGACGACCACGTGGGAGCTGCTGGCCTGGGGGGTCCCCTCGCTCCTGGTGTCCCTGGCCCCGAACCAGGATCCGGTGCTGGATGCGGTGGAGGCCGCCGGTGCGGCTCTTCGCCTCCCCGGACAGCTGGGATCGCAGGCCAGGGGCCTGATCGCCGCGACCGCGGCGGATGAGGACCTCCGTCAGGCGATGGCCACCCGGGGCCAGAGCCTCGTCGATGGCGACGGCGCCCGCCGTGTCGTGGTCGCGTTGCGGGCTACGAGCGCTGAGGCCCGGCCGGTGGGGCCCGGCGACAGTGAGACGCTCTGGCATTGGGCGAACGAACCCTCGACCCGGGCCGCGGCCATCACCCAAGCGCCGATCAGCTGGGACGAGCACCTCGCCTGGCTGAAGGAGGGCCAAAGGTCCGGTGACCGGCTGCACTGGATCATCGAGGTCGACCGCCAGGCGATAGGACAGGTCCGCTTCGACGGGATCCTGCAGCGGCCCCGTGCGGAAATCTCTGTGTCCGTCGACAACACCCAGCGCAACGTAGGGTACGGCGCTGTGGTGATCCGGGCCGGCGTCACCGCCCTGCGTCGGACCCTGCCGGGCCGGCCCGTCGTCGCCGTCGTTCGTCCCGACAATGTGGCATCGCTCCGCAGCTTCGACCTGGCCGGCTTCGCGGTCGAGGGACGGGAGCGAAGGCGAGGGGTGGACCTAGTCCGCCTCACCGACGGCGAAGCTGCCAGCCTGGTCGGCCGGACATGAGCGCGTCGGTAACGCCCGTGGTGGTCAACGAGCGTCAGATCGGTCCCGGTCAGCCGACGTTCGTCATCGCCGAGCTGTCCGCGAACCATGGCGGATCTCTGGCACGAGCTGAAGAGCTCGTCCACACGGCAGCAGAAGCCGGCGCCGACGCCGTCAAGCTGCAGACCTACACGCCGGAGACCATGACGCTGGACAGCGACCAGCCGTGGTTCTCGGTCGGGCCAGGGACCCTGTGGTCCGGCCGGCGGCTGCACGACCTCTACGCCGAGGCACAGACGCCGTGGGAGTGGCACGCTCCGCTCTTCGAGCTGGCACGGTCGCTCGGGCTCGAGCCGCTCTCGGCCCCCTTCGATCGTCGCTCCGTCCAGAACCTGGTGGGAATCGGGGTGCGAGCCCTGAAGGTGGCGTCGTTCGAGCTGGTGGACACCGGCTTGCTGGAGGAAGTCGCGTCCACCGGCCTGCCGGTCCTGCTCTCAACGGGCATGGCGACGCTGCCCGAGATCGATGGCGCGGTGGCGACGCTGCGCAGGTCAGGTTGCTCCGAGCTCATCTTGCTCCGCTGCAACAGCGCCTACCCGGCTGCTCCTCAGGAGATGGACCTGCGGACCATTCCCCACATGTCCCAGACCTGGGACCTGCCGGTCGGCCTGTCGGACCACACGCTCAGCCCCACGGCAGCAACTGCCGCCGTAGCCCTCGGCGCCTGCGTGGTCGAGAAGCACCTCACCGGTTCGCGTTCCGACGCCACCGCTGACAGTGCGTTCTCCCTCGAACCCCTCGAGTTCGCCGAGCTGGTACAGGCCATCCGCGAGGCGGAAACAGCGCTCGGTGCGGTTCGGTACGGGCCGTCGCCGAGCGAGGCGAAGAGCATGCAGTTCAGGCGCTCGCTGTTCTTCCTACGCGACCTGTCGGCGGGAGAGCAGGTGGACGCCGCTGCGGTCGGCTCCCGACGGCCCTGCGTCGGTCTCGCTCCGCGCCACGAGCCGGACGTGGTGGGCCGCCGGGTCAGGCACGCCGTACGCCGAGGGGACCCGGTCCAGTGGAACGTCCTGGATGCCTACTGATGGTGCAGATGTCCGACGCCTGCGCTCACGTGGTGCCCCGCGCGGAGCCGGCGGGCGTCGGCGCCAGGTGCACGTCCGAGCGGGCGCAGTTGCCGACAGGGCCGTCGGGCTTGCGCGAAGCCAGCGCGTGGGCGGCGTCCTTGATGACCACGCAGGGCCGGTACACGAGGTCACTCAGGTCGACCGGCAGGCCGGCGAAGTGCGCGGCGACCAGGCCGTCGAGCTTGGTGGCAGGCCCGCCGGGTCGAGATTGAGGTCACCGGGTCGATGTCGGGCAGGACGGGAGCAGCCCCGACGGACCACGCACGCCACGGAGGCGGCGAAGGTCAGGGCGAGACCCGACCTTCACGCCTACAAAGTCTCAGTTCGACGGTGAGGAAGCGCTCCGGCGAGGAGCTCCTGGAGCTGGGACTGCTTCACCTCGTCCGAGGAGCACACCCGAACGGTAGCGGTTGGATGGTCTTTCAGGACCCTGTGCTGCGCAGAAAGCTTGTACCGAAGGAGCCCGTTCCTCCTGTGAGGAGCTCATATTGTCGTCGAGCGTCACGCCCTCACCCCGACACGAGAGACGCGGATCACAGGCAAGGCGTTGCCGTGAGGTCGCAGTTGGGTGAAAGGTGGTCTGGATCGAAGTGACCGGCAAGTGGCCCGAGGTCGTACGACCCGCGAGGTTGGCTGTCATGGGGTCGTACCGTTGTATCGTGCGATACGACGACCCGCCGCCACCTGCAGCCACCGTGAGCCCTTCAGGCCGGAGACCCCCGGCCGGCTCGGATGTCGTCGTGGTCGTACCAGCCTTCCGCGCCGCCTCGGTGATCTCAGCGGCCCTGGCCTCGATCGCCGCCCAGTCCGTGCTGCCCGCACAGGTGGTTGTCGTCGACGATGGCTCCGATGACGGCACGGCCGACGTCGCCCGGCGATTCTCAGAACTGCTGCCGCTCGACGTCGTCAGCCAGCGTAACGCCGGGCCTGCGGCGGCGCGCCGGAGCGCAGTCGCCGCCTCGACTGCCCCACTCATCGCGCTGCTCGATGCCGATGACGTCTGGCTCCCCGACCATCTGGGCCTGCTGGTCAGCGCCCACGGGCGCCGGGGTGGGATCGTCACCGCCGACGCCCTCCCCTGGCGGCCAGGAGGAATGCTCTCACTCGCCAGCCGCCGGTCTCAGTTCAAGATCCCCCCTCCCAGGCTTCAACGGGTGGAGATCCTGCGAGACAACTTCGTCTTCATCGGAGCGCTATTCTCCAGAGCTCTGTACGAAGTAGTCGGAGGCTTCCGTGACGGTTTCACCGGAGCTGAGGACTGGGACCTGTGGATCCGAATGATCCGCACCGGCGCAGTCGTCCACGGGACGCTGGGTTCTCCAACCGTTCTCTATCGGGTGGTCGACGGCAGCCTCACGCGCCGCGCCTCCATCTATGACCGCTACCTCGCCGTGCTCCAGGCAGCAGGCCCAGGGTGCACCACCGATGAGGAGCGGCAAGTGTTGGAGTCGCGCCTCGCATGGGTGCGGGCCCGACGGGGCCTGGCGCACGCCTACGAGGCTGCGGGCGAGGGCCGTCGGGCGGCGGCACGCCAGTTTGCCCGGGAAAGCCTAGGCGGGTCGGCTAAGGTCACCGCACAGGGCCTCGGCATCCTGGTGGCGCCCGGCACGACGGCCAAACTCGCCGACCGGGTCCGCCACGGAGCGCCCCGATGACCACCCGCATCCACTTCCACACCGACTGCTACTGGTTCGGCGGCAGTGAGTTCGCACCCGCCCTGGTGGCCGCTGACGCTTCGGGTCGGGAGAACGTTGTGGCCACCTTCAGCTATCGGCAGAGCCAGGAGTACGAGCGTGGCCTTCGCCTCCGCATGCCACAGCTGGGCTGGGCCGAACCGGTGAGGCTGCGCGAAGCAGGAGGTGGAGGCACGCTGCGTCGCCTGCTCCTGAACCGATACACCTGCGTGGCGTGGGACACTCTCGTTCTCTACCGCCTCCTGCGGCGCAGGCGGCCCCAGATCCTCCACGTCAATAACGGCGGCTACCCAGGTGCGGCATCGTGCCATGCGGCCGTCCTCGCCGGCCGACTCGCCCGCGTTCGGGTCATCGTCTACTTCGTCAACAACCTGGCGTTCGACTATGTCACCCTCGGTCGCCGACTGGAGCGACCACTCGATCGCCTCATCGTGGGTTCGGTCAACAGGTTCGCCACGGCGTCGGCGCACGCCGCGGGAGTCCTCCGCGATGTGCTCAGCCTCTCCGACGACCAGGTGGCCGTCCTCCCGAACACGGTGATCCGGCGGGAGCTGGGGAGCCGTGCAGCCGACGTCCGGCAACGGCTGGGGATCGCTCCCGACGCCGTCATGGCCGTCGCCATCGGCCGGTTGGAGAAGCGGAAGGGCCACCGTGTGCTGATCGACGCGCTGGCAGGGCGAACCGAGGGTCTCGAGCGCCTCGTCTTGCTGGTGGCGGGGGACGGACCCGAAGACCGGTCGCTTCGGCACCAGCTCCGACGCCTAGGGCTGGAGGAGCGGGTGCGCCTGCTCGGTCAGGTCGACGACGCATGGGACCTCCTGGCCGCGGCCGACCTCGTGGTGCTCCCATCGGTCGGCCACGAGGACTTTCCCATCGTCATCCTCGAAGCGATGGCGGCCGGGCGTCCTGTCGTCGCCTCGGTGGTAGCGGGAACACCCGAGCAGGTGGAGGACGGGGTCACCGGCCTCCTCGTCCCACCGGGCGACCGGGTGGCGCTGGCGGCGGCCATCGCCGATCTCGTCTCGGATCCAGCGCGTCGCGAGAGGATGGGCCAGATGGCCAAGCAACGCTACAACCAGAGCTTCACGCCGGAGCGAGCCATCGACCGGTACTGGGCCCTGTACGACGAGCTGCTGCAGGCAACGGGATCGGCGACGTGACCACGAGGGTCCTCGACCTGGGCAGCGGCACGAAGAAGCGGCCCGGTGCCGTCACCGTCGACATCAACACCGAGACCAACCCGGACGTGGTCCACGACCTGAACTCCTTCCCGTACCCGTTCCCGGACTCGCAGTTCGACGAGATCTACCTGGACAACGTCCTCGAGCATCTGGAGGACGTCATCCGGACGATGGAGGAACTGCACCGAATCGCCAAACCCGACGGGCATGTCACCATCCATGTGCCCTACTTCAGGTCCGCCTGGTCCTCGATCGACCCGACCCACCGACATTCGTTCACGGCGGAATCGATGAGCTACCTGGATGTCAACCACCCCTTCCACCAGCAGTACCGGTACAGCCGCGTCGGGTTTCGCGTTCGTAGCGTCCTGTTCAACGAGCGTTGGCCGACCGCCGGCTACAGGGCCCGGGTTGCGGCGTGGGCGAACCGTCACCCCAGTGCGTACGAGCAGAGGCTGAGCCACCTCCTCCCCTTGGACGAGCTAACCTTCGTCATGGAGGCTGTGAAGCCCCACCCGGGCTGATGTGACCGCCGACGCTCCTTCGCACCTTCGGCTGGGTGTCTACGCGGACCTTCGCTACTGGCGTGACGACGGGGGCCTGTCGTGCGACACCGCCTTCGTCCGCTTCTTGATCGAGCTGGCCGGGCACGTGGACCAGCTGACCCTCTTCGGCCGGCTAGACCCTCGTCCCGGTCGGGCCGCCCATCCGGTGCCGCCGGTTCGCAATCTCGACTTCGTGGCGCTGCCGTTCTATCCGAACCTGATCTCCCTGCGGGGCCTGGTAGCAGCCTGGCCCGGCACGAAGCGTGCCTTCACCGCCGCGGCCGGGCACCTCGACGCAGTCCTGCTGTTCGGCCCCCACCCGGTCTCCCTGGCGCTTGCTCGGCTCCTCGGCCATCGGGCCCCACAGGTCGTCCTCGGCGTTCGCCAGGACTTCCCGAGCTACATGGCCAAGCGGGCGCCGCAAGCAGCCCGGGCCCCGGTTTGGGCCGCGGCTCAGGCTCTGGAGCTCGCGTACGTTCGTCTGGCGAGAACCCGGCCCACGATCGTGGTCGGTCAAGCTGCTGCTCATCGGTACCGAAGGGCGGGCGCGCTCCTCAGCACTGGCTTCTCGCTGACGCCCTCCTCCGACGTGGTGACCTTGGACCAGGCTGCCGCCCGGCGCTGGGACGGGGACCTCCGCTTGCTGACGGTCAGCCGGCTTGATCCCGAGAAGAACCCGCTGCTCCTCGCCGACATCATGGCCGAGCTCCACCGCTCCCACCCCAACTGGTCGTTGGACGTTGTCGGAGGGGGCGACCTTGCCGAAGCGCTTTCCCGGCGAGCAGACCAGCTCGGCGTGTTGAGTTCGGTCGACCTTCGTGGTGAGGTCCCCTTCGGCCCTGAGCTCCTGGAGATCTACCGGACCAGCAGCGCCTTCCTCCACGTCTCACTCACCGAAGGGGTTCCCCAGGTGCTCTTCGAGGCCCAGGCGGCCGGGCTGCCGATCGTGGCCACCGACGTGGGCGGGGTGGGAGACGCGCTGGGTGGTGGCACCCGAGGGATCCTCGTCCCACCTCGAGACGCGGCCGCGGCCGCGGCCGCGGTTGAGCGGCTCCGGCTGGACCCCGTGCTGCGCCATCGCCTCCTTCAGGCCGGGCTCCAGCACGCCGCGAGAGAATCGCTACAGGCTCACGCAGCCCGCGTGGTCAGCTTCATCGAGAAGTACCGTCAGCAGTAGTCAGGAGGCAGATGTGCATCCCAACAGCGTGTTGCTCTTCCGGAACTACGCCCTCAACCAATTCTCTGATGGATCGCGGGTCCTGGAGATCGGACCCGATGACGATCCTTCCACGTTCCGGCGGGAGGTGCGTGTCTCGACGAAGTGGACCACCGCTGACCTCGCGTCCGAGGTCGGCGAAGAGGGCGGCCGCCGCTGGGGCGGAGGCGCCGTTCACCTCGGCATGCCGTCGGAGTATGAGATACCAGCCGAGGACGACGCGTTCGACGTTGTGCTCTCCGGCCAGGTCATCGAACATGTCCGGCGCCCTTGGAAGTGGATGGCAGAGCTTGCTCGGGTCTGCTCGCCCGGCGGGGTGGTGATCACCGTGAACCCGGTGAGCTGGCCATACCACGAGGCTCCGATCGACTGTTGGCGGATCTTCCCAGAGGGGATGACGGCGCTGTGTTCGGAGGTCGGGCTTGCCGTCGAGCTATCGCGGTGCGAGTCGCTCGAACCGAAGCCGCGGCGCTGGTATCCAGGCCAATCCCATGGCAGCGGCCTGGGTCGGAAAGCCCAACTGCTCGACCGCGCCGCGAGTGCCATCGGTTGGCCAGTGCCCGTGGCCTTCGACACGATCACCGTGGCGCGCTGCCCCACCACCGAAACCTAGGCGGCGTCGCCGTAGACGGTTGCCGGCCACATCCTCAACTGGCCAGCACGAGGCCGCCAGCCACGCAGCAAACGACAGAGGTCACCGCTAGAGCGCGGGAGCAGTCGACGACGGCGGCTGGCCACCGGACCAGGTTGAGCGGCAACGGCGGATGACGAGCGCCAGCACGGCCCAGGCGCCAGCCGCCACAGCCACTCGCACGATCAGGCTGACGATCACCGAAGGAAGGTCGTTCGGACTTGGGAACAGGATGCGAACGAGGGCGGCGACGCCCAGGCAGAGTGCGGCGCAGGCCGCGACCTGACCGAGGACGGCGCGCTCTGGCCAGTCCTTCGGGAGGTGGCGGCGAGCCATGCCGTACAGGACGCTGATGACCACGCCCTGGACCCAGATGTCGTTGAAGGCCACGGCGAGGAGCCCGTGGCCCGAAGTGAGGACCAGGGCGTTGGCGACGGCGTTGACGACCAGCGCCCCGATCCAGAGGCCAAGGTTCTGGACCTGCCGGTTCACCGAGGCCGAGTCGAGGACCAGCGACGGGACGGCGGCGATCGACATGAGAAGGACGTTCAACGACAGGAGGTCGAACACCGGGATGGCGTCGACGAACGTCGGGGCGATGACGTGGACGACGGGGCCGAAGCCGGCCTGGCCGATGTTGGTGGCCAGGCCCGCCAGCAGGGCCAGGAGAACTGTGGCTCGGCCACCTGAGATCCCCCAGGCACCAGCCCGGCGCGCATCGGCCATCTCCCCCCAGACCGCTGGGGTCAGGACCGCGTGGAGCGAGGCCACCGCCCGAGCGATCACCGCCGCGGGAACCACGGCAAAGGCGTACACGCCATACTGCGCCGCGGGCTCGGCGATCGCCACCGCGCTGCTGCCCAGCATCCGGTACGCCCAGTAGACGACGGCGGAGAGCCCGAGCGGGAAGCCGACCCTCAACAAGGGCCGGGCCACCGCGGCATCGAACTGAAGCGCAAGCCCGAGGTCCCGACGGCCGCGCAGCAGCACCGCGATCACGATCGTGTCGGCCACGATGGGCGATACGACGATGGCACTGGGTCCAAGCCACGGCACGGCCAGCACCAGCACTGCTGGGGCGAGGACGGCCCGGGTGATTGAGCCGCGGGTCACGACCCCGAACCGCTCGCGGGCCGCGTAGAGACCGGAGACGTAGGACGAGACCGAGGCGGCGAGGACGGCCAGAGGGGCGAGCAGCAGACCAACTCTGCGCACGCGGTCGTCGACGAAGAAGGCGCCGCATGCGAGCGCCAGGCCCGGGATGAGCGACAGGGCGGCCTCGAGGGTGAAGGCGACGTTCTGAGCCCGCCTCGCCCCGTGTTCGTCGCCGGAGTTTGAAAGATGGATGAAGGCCCGGATACCGCCCTCGAAGACGCCTGACCGAAGGAGCGTGGCGAACATGTAGATGAGGAGGACCGCTTGGCCCCGGCCGTACGCATCCGGACCGAGCCAGCGGGCAGCCAGGAGCCCCGCCGGCAACGCCAGCGCGGGTGACAGGACGGCGGCCACGGACATCCCCGAGGAGGACCGCAGGAGTCGGCGCAAGGAGAGCCGGTCCTCGACCGATGTCTCGCCTGCCATCAGTCCGCTCCACCTTTTTCCTCGAGGGTAGGCAAGCGTACGCCTTCGAGTGGTAGCCGCGGCGACCGGTAGATTGAGTCCGGGTTGACGAGGTACTCCTTTGGATCAGCTTCCAGAAAGCGCTCGACCTCGGCGACCGCGTCCGAGGTGTCGTGGCAGGTGCGCAGCGCTGGGTGAAGCAGAGCGGCGCCCCGGGGACGAACCGTAACGAAGCGGGGGAAGACGAGGGCAAGCACCGGGCGGCGTTGGTGAATTGCTTCATACAGGCCGGTGCTCGGGAAGTCACAGATGATCCGGCCAGACTCGGCCAGCACAGCCTGGAACGGCCGGGTGTCATAGCGAACGTTGGCGAGCTCGCCTCCTCGCAGGCGCTCGGTCAAGGGATCAGGGGCGTAGTCGCCGGTCGGCAGGCCCTTCCAGATGAACTGGGTGTCGCCGTGGGCGGCCATCACGGCCAGCAGCGTGAGGTGCCATCGGTGGTACCAGGCATCATCGATGGCCCCGCTGCCGACGGTGGCGCCGTCGGCGAGCAGGAACATGGGCAGGTAACAGGTGAAGGCTCCAGCGGGCGCAGGCCTGCGTCGCTGTCGAAGCTGTTCCACCCTCGGTGAGGAGACGACGACGGCAGGGCACGGTGCGGCGAGACGTCTCGCGGTTTCCGGAATGTCGTTTAGCAGGCTGACGTCGCTGGCGTGCAGGCGGTCGAAGTTCTGGAGCTCGGTCGAGAACCACGGCTCATACGTCATGAGGTGATCGCCATGCTGGTAGAGTGATGCCTGCACTCCCGCCTGCCTGGCGGCGAGCAGCGTCGCATACTCTTCGATCGAGCTGGGGTTGGCCGCAACAACCGAGGTCACGTTGTGACGCTTGAGCTCGGGCCGGAGGGCATCCGCAGCTCGCCCTACTGCGGGCGCTATCGCGCTCAGGTAGTACCTGAGCCTCGACTCGAGCAGGAGACCCGCTCCGTCGATGCCTGCTCGTTGCTCGACCTCGTCGAGAAGGACGCGCCACGCGGGCGGAAGAGCGGCGTCATCGACCACGGTTGCCACCGGGATCGCAGGCGAGGCCGATCGGGGACCGATCAGGGACGGGGCAAGCAACCGGGTGGATGGCCCACCCCGCGCCAGGATGAGCAGCCGACGGCCCTGGCGTCGCTCCTCAGCGATGACGCCTCGAGCCCCGTATCCCGTGGCCCAGCAGGCGAGCGTCGCACAGGTGTTCGGGTGACGCGACCCGACCATCCCATGGGCGCGCCCAGACCAGGTGTTGCGTGTCGATGCCAGCCGGGAGGCAAGCCACCGCCCATGACGGCCGCCAAAGGCAGCGTTGCCCGACTCATTCGGCCAGGAGGGCCAGGACGTGGGGACCTCGTCGTAGGCCAGTCCAAGCTGCCTGGCGAGAAGTGGCAGCAGTCGCGAGGCAAGGGGAGCATCACCGAACCGAGGGCAGAACTGAAGGTGGCCGGCATGAAAGGGGACGGGATCCGGTGCGGTCCCACGCGTCGGGCCGACGTAGACCACGCGAGCCGGCCCGATCGCGTCGACGAGACCGTACAGGAGCCAGGCAGCCAGAATCAGAGCATCCAGCGGGGTAACGATGTACAGCGCTGCAGTTCGAGCGGCGTCGCCTCCTACATCCGCCAACCGATCCAACCAATCCAGCTCCCAACGAACGTGATCCGACTCACCGGTCAAGATGGCGCTGCGGTCGAAGTGGTCATCGAGCACCGTGGGCCGCAGACCTGCCGCCGCGCAGGCATCGAGCCCCATGGGTGTGAGGGCGACGACCTCGTCACCTGCGCTCACGCCGGTGGGAGCGAGCGTCCCGTGAACGAGGAACAACGACGCATGACCCGAGGCGGGTGGCGGCGAGGTGGGGAAGGATCTCGTATCTGGCATCGCGGAGCCGGAAAGCTGACCTCTACGATCTACGGCCACTAGCCGGAGAGGGCAGCATCGGTGGCGGTCTTCCCAACGATGCCCAGAGGCCGGGACTGCCTGGAACCTCGCGCCGCATGGGCGCCGGGTCGGAGCACACCGACGAGGAAGCCGGCGCCCCAGGCCAGGTGCATGGTCGGAAGGGACAGGGCGAAGCCGGGGACGGTCCCGGGATCGGAACGCACCTCGACGGCGGCGCCCAGGACGACCAGCGCCAGATAGGCGACGAGGACGTTGCGCCGCCACGGCGAGACCAGGCCGATGACGAGCAAGGGGGCGGCGAGCTGGCGGGGCGAGAGGGAGGTCGGGTGCTTGCGCACCGTCTCCGCTCGACCTCGCCCGTACCGCCAGAACTGGCGGGCGAGGCCGGTGAGGCTCGAGCGGGGGGTGTAGGTCGACCGGATGCTGGGATCGAACCACACCGACCCTCCTTGGCTGAGCCGGTGGGCGAACTCGGCGTCCTCGTTCACCTTCTGATCCTCGGCGTAACCGCCGACCGCCCGGGCGTCATCGGTGCGGTAGGCACCAAGGTAGACCGTGTCGACCCAGCCAGCCTTCCCTCCGGTGTGGAACCGGGCCGGGCCGGCGCCGACCCGGCTGGCCATCGCCGCAGCGATCCCGCGCTGGAGAAGGCCCTTCTCGGCGACGGGGCACATCGCCCCACCCACCATAGGGGCCCCGGTGCACTCGAGCGCGGCAACGCACGACTCCACGTAGTCGTAAGCGATCTGGCAGTGGCCGTCAACCCGCAGGAGGATTTCGCCACGGGCCTCGGCGATCGCCACGTTCAGGGCCGCGGCCTGGATCTGACGCGGGTTGGGGACGATGCGTACGTCCGGCTGGGCCTCTGCGAGTCGGGTCGTCGCGTCGGTCGATCCCCCGTCGACGACCAGCACTTCGAGAACATGGGGGTAGGTCTGCCGGCCGATCGCGGCGAGGCAAACCTCGATGTGGTCCTCCTCGTTGAGCACGGGGACCACGACGGTGACCGTCGGTCGGCTCACCGGCCGCCCAGGCCCACGACGTGGCGCAGCGTGCGACCGACGATCCTGGCGTCAAGCGAGGTTCCCTGGTGGCGGAGGTAGTAGAGCTCGTACTGGAGCTTCTCCAGGGCGTCCTGCTCGGTGGCTCCGTAGGCATACTTCACTTGGGCCCAGCCTGTCAGACCCGGGCGGACCAGATGGCGGACGTGGTACCAGGGGAGCTTCTCGGCCAGCTGCTCGACGTAGTGGGGCTGCTCGGGGCGAGGGCCGACCAGGGAGAGGTCGCCGCGCAGGATG
>JBBQRO010000093.1:0-12938 GCA_038214685.1 Acidimicrobiales bacterium | reverse complement strand
CGCGGTCGGGAGCCTGCAGGGCCTGGCCCGGATGGAGGAGCGGATCGCCCTCCCCGGCCGGCGGTGGTTCCGGCACACCCCCGACCAGTGGCTCGACTACCGGCTGAAGTCAACTCGGGGCCTGGCGATGCACGAGGTATTAGCCACCATGCGGTCCTCCAAGGCTGCCGCCATCGAACACGTCGCCGGGACATCAGCGGCCATGGCGGCCGCCGGCCTGACGGCGAGGACGGGGACGCCGGTGGACGGGGCCCTGGCCCGTCTGACCGCCAAGCATCGACCCCAGGTCGACCTTGACTGCGCCCTCCCCGGGTGGCTGGCGGAGGAGGTCGGTTGGGCCGAGGCGGTCGAGGAGGAACGTGCCGTATACGACCGGATCCTGGGGGCGCTGGGCGCCCTGTCTGACGCAAGAGAGAAGACCAAGGCCGCCCTGCTGGCCAGGCTGACCGGTGAACACCAGCTGGTCCTGGCCTTCGAGAGGTTCATGATCTCCCTCGACGTCCTCCACGGCATGGCCAGGGAGGCAGGTTGCGGCGAGGTGCTTGTAGCTACCGGAAGCAACAACGCCCGCCCCCGGCTGACCCGCCAGTTCGCAGCAGGGTCACACCAACGTGGTCTGGCGCTGTGCTCCGACGCGATGAACGAGGGCCTCAACCTCCAAGGGGCCTCCGCCGTGGTCCATCTGGACCTCCCGACAACGGTGCGGGTCGTCGAGCAGCGGGTCGGCCGCGTCGACCGGATGGACAGCCCACATCGGTCGATTGAGGCTTGGTGGCCTGCGGACGGCCCCGCCTTCGCCACCCGAGCCAACGAACGACTACTCCGCCGATTGGAGGAGAGCCGCCAGCTGCTGGGCTCCAACCTGGAGGTGCCCGATCTGCGAGGGCTGGGAGACGCACTCGTCAAGGTCGATGACGTCACCGCCCTGGAACAGGCCGACGCCATCGACTGGGACTGTCTGCAAGACGCCCTCGCGCCGGTGCGCGACCTGGTGTTCGGTGAGGACCCTCTGATCACCGCCGAGGTGTACCAGCGGTACCGGACGGTCACCGCTTCAGTGCTGGCCCGCGTCGCGCCGGTCCGGTCCCAAGGCGCCCTGGGCGTTCCTCGCCGTGCGGACACCGCAAGGCGTGCCCCGATGGATGCTCGTCGAACAAGGCCACGTTCACGCCGACGTCGCCCACATCACCGCCCGGCTGCGAACCCTCCTGGCCGACGAGCCTCCCGGCGTGCCCTTCGACGAACCCGCCCAAGAAGCACTCTCCGCCGCCCTAGCCGCAGCCGGAGCGGCGGAGGTGCTCCTGCTGCCGCAACGCCTACGACGGGCCCTGGACCAGCTGCGGCGGGTCGCCGCCCGGGAGGCTGCGCGGGCGACGCAGAGCGACACTGGCCAAAGATGGCGGGCACTAGCAGCCTTGACCGGACCGGACGCCGGGGTGGACCTTCGCGTCGTCGCCGAGGAGTGGATGGTGATCGTGGCCGACCGGCTGACCGAAGCCAGAGAGCGGCCCCGGCAAGCCTTCGTGCTCCTGGCCCAGCTCGACGGAGAGCTAGAAGCCACACCCCCGACCCTCGACGAGCTCGAGGAGCACCTGGGCGTCCTACCCGTGGTGCCCTCGTTGGACGAGCGGGTCGCAGCAGCGATCGTCGGGGTACCGGGCCGACTGACAGTACCGTCCTGCGGAGCGGCGACAGGCCACGTTGTGCGTCGGGTTCTGCTCGCGGCCCAGGGCATGGGCTCCATTGCGGGACATCAACCGACGGCAATCACGGCCGGGAGCGTTTCCCGGCGACCCGCATGACCCCTACCCAGAGCCTGGGCCGGACAGGCCAGGCCGCCGTGAGCGATGGCGTAGGCGACCCGGTGGGCCGGGTACTTGACCGCCTGCCCGTGACACCGTCAAGCAGTTGCGGGACGAGCGCCGACCCTGCGGGCCAAGGCCGAGCGGTCACGGCCACCCCTTCATCCGCTCGCCGAGCAACGTCGACAAGCCCATGTCTGCCTCGGCCAACTGATCGATGAAGGCCCGAAGCGACAAGCTGATCCGCTCTGGACGGCCCAACGACACCGCGGCCCAGGCTCTCCGCTGCTCACCCTCCCCGGCGACCGGAAGGCCCCATAGCTAATCGGGCCCCTCCACTTGCGCGGCGCCGAGACGCGGACGGTGGGGTCCGGAGTGCTACGTTCCGATCGTGGCGAGCAACGACGGTCGGTCGAGACATTGGTCCTTCGGTTATGACCACGCCGGGTTCAGGCTGGCCCAGATCCTGGCCCGGGCCGCTGTGTCGCGTGGCTACTCCGTGACGCATTTTGGACCTTCGGACGACCATCAGCCTGTTGACTACGTTCCATTCTGTGTTGCCGCTGCTACGCAAGTCGCAACCGGAGCATCGACCTTTGGCCTAGTGATCGGGGGGTCAGGCCAGGGGGAACAGATTGCCGCTAACAAGGTTAGGGGTATACGAGCAGCACTATGTCCTGATCTCCACTACACAATGCTGGCACGACGCGACAATGATGCCAACGTACTCGCAGTCCCGGCGCGCCTCATAGCTCCAGAGCTGGCGATCCAAGTCCTGGATGTCTGGCTAACTACCAAGTTCGAGGGAGGCCGGCATGCCCGCCGCCTCAGCCACATAGCCGACTATGAAGGCGGACTACTTGCCCTGCCTGAACCTACCTCCGTTCAGCATCCAGCGGGAGACGATGTATCATGAACAGGCTCCGTTTGGCCGTCGTCTCGGCGACGGGGACAGGCCGGAAACGAACTATCCCTGCTCTCGTCGCGTCAGACTCCGTGCAAGTAAGCGCTATCCACGGCCGCGACGAGACCAAATTGAAGGATCTCCGGTCATCTTTCGGAATCGAGCGGTCATATACAAGCTTAGATCAGTTGATTGAGGAGCGCTGCTTCGACTTCGCAATGGTGTGCTCGCCACCTCACCTTCACGCGGATCAGGCTATTCCTCTGATCGAGGCTGGGATACCAACCCTTATTGAGAAGCCCCTCGCCATCTCGGTTGCCGATGCACAGGCCATCCAAAGGGCGGCCGAACAACACGGTACACCCGTTCGGATCGCACATCATCTGCGTCACCAGAATACCTTCGAGGCAATAGTGCGAGCGCTCGAAGACGAACGACTCGGCACGCTTCACTCGGCGTCGATGGAGTGGAGTTTTGCGCTCAATCCGGCTGCGCCGAGTTCACTCTGGAAACTTGATCCCAACCTGAATGGGCAGACCTGCATGTCCGACGCGGGCGTGCATTGTATCGACGCCTCGATCGGACTCTTCAGAGCCGGGGCGGTCGTGGCGGCTGCGAGTGTTCTACGAGGACCAAGAGGCACGTTCGAACAATGCGATCTGATTGTCGAGCACAAATCGGTTAGCAGCTTTATTCGCGCCTCGAGGGCCTACGGACCCTACATGAATAGCTTGACAATCTCTGGTGATTCTGGATTCGTGGATGCCCCCGCCTTCTTCACCGAGTCATCGTCTGCAGTCGTTACGATTCAGTCGTCGAAAGGTACCGAGACCGTTGCGAGCGACGGCGTTAACCCCTATGGCAAGGAAGTGGAAAGCTTCGCCCGTCTTATCCAGGGGTCTAATGAGGGCGGTACAACAACGGCCGAGGCGGTGATGGCGTGTGAGATGATCGCGGCCGTTGAGCACATGTTGACGGCCACCTCCTAACTCGACGGAAGGTACTTTGGCGACAAAACTGAAGAAGATCGAGTCGGTCGGCGCGGAACTGATCGCCATGCGTGCGATGGGGGAGTCGGCCGCGCTGGTCCTTGGGGCCGGCTGCTCGATAAGTTCCGGAGTTCCATTGTGGGAAGACTTTGCAAACAGCGTCCTAGTCGAGTTGGGAGATGATGATTCCGAGGACGTCGACGTCAGTGCAGTTGAACGGCTCGAGCAATACCTCATCGAGCACCGGACAAGTCGAAGTCTAGTCGTAGGCCTGATTGACAAGGCGCTCGCCCAGGCGCAGGCATCCCGGGGCTACCGCTATCTCGCCTGGCTCGTGAGCGAGGGCTATTTCTCGACCATTGTGACGACGAACTGGGACTGGCTGATAGAGGACGCCCTACACAGGGTGATGAAGTCCCATCAGGTTTTGGTGCTTACCCGTGACAGCGCGCCCGACGATTATCTAATTCGCCAGATCAAGACTGCTGGTTCGCGGGTGGTGGTACTCAAGCTTCACGGCGACCCGAAGGCCGAACTCCGCACTGGCGAAGGATCGTCCGTACGCAGTTTAGATCGGAAGTTGTTGGACGCACTTGCTCCTCGCCTATCACGGCTTCAGGTCGTAGGCACCTCCGGCAGTGATCTGGATGTGCTCCAGCTGATGTTTGAGCGGCTCGAAGATGCTGATGTTTTGGTCGTGTCTCGAGACCCGAAGACAGTAACCGAGCCCTTGAGGTCAATCGCCACCTCTTTTCTCGGCGGTGAACAAAAATTGAGCGCCCTCAGATATCGGCCTGTCAAGCGCGGGGATGCCGACGTTCCGCAGCCGGACGAACGCATAAACTTCGGCGACTTCGATCATTACTTCTGCCAACTCGCTCTTGCCATCGAGCGCAAGGTACTCAAGAAGCAGGCGACGCGCTTAGGCGAGATTGAGCAGAGCCTTCTCCGGAAGGAAGAGTCAGGACTGAGCTACATCAACTACAGCCAGATGACTAGAATGGCCAAATCCCTCGTGGGCCAGGTCACAAAGCACGCTTCACCCGAGGTCGTATTTTTTATCAACGACCCGTCTGCGCCTGGCGGCATGGAACTGAAGAAGCGGATCGAGTCCGATCTTCTTGAGAAGGGTATAGAGGTCGGTGTTATCAACATTGAGGGCGAGCGGAGCAACAGAAGCTTTCGGCGTCAGTTCCGTAGTCTGGAAAGGCCTGATGGGATCGACCCAGTTGATATTCGGCTCATACATGTGCTTGACTCGATCACGTTCTCTGGGAACACGATGCAGATTGCACGCGAGAAAGTTAGAGAATGGTATCCGAATGCAGATGTCAGGCTTGGTGCATTGGTCGTGTCTCAGCTTGTACTTGATCGCGAGGCAGAGGCGGGCGTGGCTGAGCCGGATCGTATCTACTATGAGAACGTTACTGACCGGTTCGAAATCTTCTTTCCTTGGGGTATTACCCAGACCACGGCTGACTTCGACAGACGCTTTGCAAGCCTTGGAGAGGATCGGCTGGTTCACATCGCTCGGCGACCGTGGGGCGCTATTGAGATTCTGGCGGACGAAGAGCTTTGCTCCGTCCGGCTGCTCACGATAGAGGCCAACCGACGGCTGAGTTTCCAGCGGCACCTCTGTCGGGAAGAGCTTTTCGTGGCGTTGGACGATAATATTGGCCTCGATATTTGTGGTTCCGATTTGCGGGCGGATGCAGATCTGTTCGACCCGGCCGTGAAGTCGATGGTGCTCGAAAAGGGCGACTACATACTCGTCGCTCGGGGAATATGGCACCGCACAAAGGCGTCGATGGAACGGGTGCGCTTGCTCGAGGTGGGGTTTGGGGTTTATGATCAACAGTACGATATCGAGCGCCTCTTTGATGATTTTGACCGGACTAACGCGGACGGGGCTGAGTAGACATGGCCCTGGCCCGTCGTAGGTTCGTCTTTGTTGGCGTCTCGACACGATCGTCCGCCGTGGTCCCCCTTTTTGGTCCGTGGTGCGAGGTGCTTGGCGTAAACTGGGAACTTGACCACCTTAATATCGAGATTGGCGCAGGTCCGGCTGCATTTGAAAATCTCACGCGGCACATGCGGAGTGCGGATGTGATTGGCTCGCTCGTGACGTCGCATAAAACGTCTGTATTTTCCGCGTCAGGTCACGATTTTGATCTGCTAGAGCCGATGACAGCTCAACTGTCGGAGATCGGTGTTATCTTCAAGCGTGATGGCGAATTGTGCGGGGGTGTCTCGGATGTTCGTTCGGGTGGGCATATTCTACGAGAGATTCTAAGCGTCAGGCAATGGATCGAGGGAGACGGGTCTGCGATCGTGATGGGTGGCGGTGGGGCAGGGCTCGCTGCGGCTTGGAATCTGGCGGTTCAGGGGATCGGCGGGTCGCGCCGAGTCGTACTGGTTGAGGCGGATCCCGCGCGACTGGAAACCGTCCGAAATGTGACCGGATCATGGCCAACCCGGTGCCCGCTGAGTGCGGTTTCTTCAGAGAAGGTCGGGGGCCTCCTCGAGTCGGCTGGTAGAGGATGTCTGGTCGTGAATGCTACTGGCCTCGGCAAGGACCGGCCCGGTTCTCCATTGCCCGCCGGCATTCTGTTTCCGGCTGAGTCGATAATTTGGGAATTCAACTATCGTGGCTCGCTGGACTTCTGGCGAGAGGCAAATCGTCAAGCCGCGGGCTCGGGGTTGTCCGTGCACGATGGCTTTGAGTACTTTGCCTCGGGGTGGTCGGTAGTCATGAGTCGGGTTGCAGGCTGCGCGTGGACTCCGGATGTGTATTCTCGCTTCCTGCAGATCGCAACTGCGGCTTGAACCCTCGAAGTGGCCAAAGTCCAGAACGCCGGCGATGGTAACATCTGTTGTTTGAGGGGCCGTCACCAGTCGTTCTCGCCCGGTCATCGACTCACCTCGCGAACTTCGTCCCCGCCGCCCCGAAGTACCCGTACCCGTACCCGTACCCGTGCTCCAGGGCCATGGCCGCGCTGATGCGGGCGACCCGCTCGAAGACCGTGATGTAGGACGCCCACACCAGCCGGCAACCACGGTGGGCGACCGCCTCCCCGCACGCCCTGCGGCGTCCGCCCCGCCGGGAACCTCGATCTCGACGACCTGCACGACCCCATCATCCAGCTCGACGGCGAGATCCGTACGAGATCCCGCCTCTCAGCCGGCCTCGTTTGGAGGATCGGCGAAGACCTCCCAGTTGAGGTACCTGCTCAGGCCGTCCAGATCCGGGAACATTGTAGCGTCGTTAATCCCGACGCGGTTCAGGTCGGTGCGCAGGCTGGCGAAGCAGCGGCCCGGGATCAGCACCCTGTCGATGCGCCCCTTGTACGCGGTCACTCTGCAGAGCGTTGAGAATCGATTGTTCTTGGCGCTGAAGTGGTGCACCGAGAACCAGCCCTGCTGCAGGACGATGCGCTGGTTCAGGTGGCTGGGACGGAAGAACGTTGTCTTTGCGACGTCGTAGGGCTGCACCCCCCTGTTCGCGAAGTCATCGGCTTCCGGAGCGAACACGAAGACGACACCGGACTCCGCCCTGTGGGCGGCTCGCGCACGGCGAACCACAAGGCGACCAGCGGGTTCGAGGTCCAGTCGAGGAGCCGGGCGGCCAGGCCGTGGTGCTGCGCCATGGCCAGCCAGTCCCACTCGTCCACCGGGTCCCGGTGCAGGTGCGGGAGGGCTCTGGGACTGGAAGCGCTCAACCAAGTCCTTCTCCGCTTCGGTCGTGGAGCCCGTTCGGAGCGGCAGCCTCCCCAGCTTGGGGATCAGGGGCCAGGACTCGCAGCGATTGCCGCGGAGGAGGAGGGTCTCGGCGCCCGCGATCCTCAGGACAACCGTGAGGAAGCCCGACAGGGTGGTGGCCGTCGGGTACGGCGCTGTGCTGGCCAACGGGTCCTCAGGAGTCCTCGAGGCCTGCCAGCTCGGTGTTCGTGATCCAGCCCACCACGGGATCGTCCCGGCGCCCGTCCTGGGTCACGAAGACGTCGTTGCACCCCTTGAGCGACCTCATGGCGGCCCGGGCCTGCCCGAGATCAGCGTTGGCGGCGACGAGCCCGATGGCCTCCACCTGCGCCTTGAGCTCTGCGTCGGCGAGCAGGTCCCCCATCGTCTCGGTACTCAGTTCGCTCAGCCGCTTCTGCTTCGCCTCGGCGTACTTCGCGATCGTCGAGTCGTGGACCACGTAGATGACCGCACCGGCCGATGAGAGGATCGGGATCCGTCGAAACCGCTTGTCGTGCATGGTGTCCCGGAGGACGGCGATCGGGACGCTCGCCGGGTCCGCACCTGCAAGAAGGTCGTGCGAGGTGATCTTCGAGCGCGGGATCATCACCTCAGCGACGGGAGTGGCAGGGTCCCGGCGCCCGGCGAGCCGCAGCGTGCTGTCGGTGGCCGCCTGCAGGTTCTCCTTGGCGAAGTAGAACGCGAGGACCGTTCCCACCCACGTCCCAAACAGGGGAAGGACCGAGGCGAAGACGAGCCGAGCCATCTCTGCCCGGGCCATATCGGTGTCCGCGAGCCCGATCGCCAGGGCCGATGCCACCGTGATACCTCCGATGGCCGCTGCGGTGATCAGGTTCGCAAGCTTCCCCCGTGTTTGCCCGTCGGCCGGGGATAGGTGCGGTTTGCTCGCCTTCAACATGTTCAGCCACCCTCTGCGCCGGAAGCCGATTCCCCGATGCGCTGGTGAACCTACCCCGAGCCGCTCTCTGCTCGCAGCGTCGCCGCGACCGCCCTGGCGGCTCCGGTCTCGGGGAAGTGAGCGCCTAGGCCGTGAGCCGCCGGGCCGTGTCGGCCCATGGCTGCACCGGCGGGTGGGCGCCTGCCCTTCCCGGCCGGTCGCTGCGGCCGGACATCCCACTGGGCCGCAGTTGTCAAGCAGCTTTCTGGAGGCGGTGGCCCCAGGCGGTGTGTCGTCGTAGAGGGTGCCGTGGCGGAGGCAGCCGTGGATGATGCCGACGAGGCGGTTGGCGAGGGCGCGGTGGTGGGTGTCGCCCGCCAGGGGCATGGGACCACTTGAGCTGTAGTTCCGCCAGGAGCATGGGACCACCCTTCCGCCAGTGATGGGACCACCCGGGGTCCACCAGCGGCGGTGTCGCTGACGGTCCACTCGCCACCTGTCCGTTCAAGCGACCCAGGCAGGTGGCATGGCATTCCGGGAGGTTCAGGTGTTCGAAGTTCGTGAGGTTCTGCGGTTGTGGCTGCGGGGCGAGGGGTTCCGATCGATCGAGCGGTTGGCGGTGGTGGACCGCAAGACGGTCCGCCGTTACGTAACCGCGGCGGTGGAGGCAGGGCTTGTCCGTGAGGCCGGTGAGGATCAGCTCTCCGACCTGCTGATCGGGGTGGTGTGTGAGGCGGTCCGCCCGCACCGCCCGGCCGGTCACGGGCCTGCGTGGGCGGCTCTGGTGGCCAATCACGACCAGCTGAAGAAGTGGCTGGTCGAGCAGGAGCTGACGGCGGTGAAGGCCGGCGAGCTGCTGGCCCGCCAGGGGGTGGTCGTCCCCGAGCGCACGTTGCACCGCTACGCGCTGGAGGTCCTCGGCGTCGGCCGCTCGGCGAGGGGCGTGACGGTCCGGTCGCTGATGGTGAGCCGGGCGGTGAGCTGCAGGTCGACTTCGGGAAGATGGGCATGATCGTCGACCCGGACACCGGCCGACGGCGGGTGGTGTGGGCTCTGATCCTCACGGCCTGCTACTCGAGGCACACCTTCGTGTGGTTGACGCACCGGCAGACGACCGAGGAGGTGATCGCCGGCTGCGAGGCGGCGTGGGCGTTCTTCGGTGGCGTGTTCGCGGTGGTGATCCCCGACAACATGAAGGCGATCGTCGACAAGAGCGACCCGTTGGCGCCCCGGTTCAACCAGGCGTTCATCGAGTACGCCCAGGCCCGGGGGTTCGTCGTCGATCCGGCCCGGGTGCGGACACCGACGGACAAGCCGAGAGTGGAGCGGACTGTGCCGTTCGTGCGGAACAGCTTCTTCGCTGGTGAAACGTTTCTTGATCTGGACGACGCCCAGCGTCGAGCCGAGGACTGGTGCCGGGTCCGGGCCGGCATGCGGATCCACGGCACGATCCAGTGCCGCCCCGCCGAGCTGTTCGCCCTGGAGGAGGCGCCCCGGTTGAAGCCGGCGCCCGACAGCCTCTACGACCTGCCGGTCTACGCCCGGCCGAAGGTCCACCGGGACCACCACATCGAGGTGGCCAAGGCGTTGTACTCGGTGCCCGGCAACCTGATCGGCCAACGCGTCGAGGCCCGCGCCGACTCCCGGCTCGTCCGCGTGTTCTCCCGGGGCCAGCTGATCAAGATCCACCCACGAACCCGGGCCGGTGGGCGGGAAACCGACCCCGCCGACCTCCCGGCCGAGCGAACCGCCTACGCCATGCGGGACCTTGAGCACCTCAAGCGGCTCGCCGCCGGCGCCGGCCCGGCCGTCGGCGCCTACGCCGCCGCCGTCCTCGACCACCCGCTGCCCTGGACCAAGATGCGCCAGACCTACGCCCTGCTCGGCCTGGTCAAGCGGTGGGGGCCCGACCGGGTCGAGGCCGCCTGCCGGCGGGCCCTCGACGCCGAAGCCATCGACGTCGGCCTGATCGGCCGCATGCTCGACCGGGCCACCGAGACGGCCCCCGCCGAGCAGCCCCGCCCGGCACCGGCGGCTCCGGCTGCGCCGGCACGCTTCGAACGAGACCCGGAGCACTTCGCCACCAAACCCAGCAGACGAAACGTTCCAGTCGCCGGTGGGAACACGACGGCTGGAGGCGTGGCATGAGCCCGGCGCCGACCATCAGCAACGACCTCAAGGCCGTGCTCCGCCAGGTCAAGCTCGGCCGCTGCCTCGACACCCTCCCCGAACGGCTCGCCCTGGCCAAGGCCCGGAACCTCAGCCACGCCGAGTTCCTCGAGCTCGTCCTCTCCGACGAGGTCACCCGCCGGGTGACGACCTCCGCCGCCCTCCGAGCCCGGGCCGCCGGCCTCGACCCGGACATGTCCCTCGACAACTGGGACGACACCACCAAGGTCGCCTTCGACCACCAGACCTGGGACGAGCTGTGCTCCCTGCGGTTCATCGAAGCCGGCCACAACGTGATGATCATGGGACCCGTCGGCGTCGGGAAGACGTTCATGGCCACCGCCCTCGGCCACGCGGCGGTCCGCCGCCGCTACACCGTCGTCGCCGAACGCACCGACATCCTCCTCAAGCAGCTCCGAGCCTCCCGGCTCGACAACAGCCACGACGCCGAGCTCCGCAAGCTCCTCCGGGTCGACCTGCTCATCCTCGACGACTTCGCGCTCCAGCCCATGGACCCGCTCGACACCGCCGACATCTACGACTATGCCGACCCCACGATTATGCCGAGTTGGGCGTTGGTGGGTGGTGTTTGACCTGGTCAGGGCGGGCGTCGTTGGAGGTGCGGTCGGCATAGTCGTGGCGCCTGGTTGACCCTTCCGATCTCATCGATCGGGAGGTTGGGTCATGGACAGGGCATCGAGGGTTCGGGTGCGGGGGCCGTTGGAGGCGTACGCGTCAGGGTTCGTTGCGGAGCTCATCGGGCTGGGCTACGCGGATCGTTCAGCGCAGACCCATCTGGTGTTGATGGCGCACCTGAGCTGCTGCCTCGATGACGGTGGGCTCGACGTCGGTTGCCTCACCTCGGTCCGGGCGGACGAGTTCCTGGCCGCTCAGCTCGCCGCGGGCCGCCGCTTCCCGCGGTCGATCGAAGGGCTGGTGCCGTTGCTCGAGCATTTGCGGTCCGTCGGCGCGGCTCCGGCGGCGGAAGCGATGGCGCGGTCCCCGCACGAGGAGCTCGTTGAGCGGTTCAGTGTCTATCTGGCCTGTGAGCGGGGCCTGACCGCCGGGACGATTGTCGGCTATCGGCTTGTGGCAACCCTGTTCGTTGCGGCACTGGAGGACGGCGGGCTCGACCCCGAGCAGGTGACCTCTGCGGATGTCACCGGGTTCGTGTTGGCCGAGTGCGAGCAGCGCAGCGTCGGTTCGGCCAAGAACCTGGTGACAGGGCTGCGGGCGTTCCTTCGCTTCATGCACGTCGAGGGGATCACGGCAGCCTCCTTGTCGGGGGCGGTGCCCGCTGTTGCGGGATGGAGCAGCGGGTTGCCGCTGGGGATCGACGCAGGGTCGGTCAAGCGGCTGCGCGCCAGTTGCGACCGCCGCACCGTGAAGGGACGCCGCGACTTCGCCATCCTGATGTTGCTGTCCCGCGTCGGGATGCGGGCCGGGGAGGTCGCTGCCCTCGAGGTCGGCGACGTCGATTGGCGGGCCGGGGAGATCGTGGTGCGGGGCAAGGGCAACCGGCTGGAGCGTCTCCCCCTTCCTGTCGATGTGGGGGAGGCTCTGGCCGGCTATGCCCGTCGAGGTCGGCCCCCCAGCGAGCACCATCAGCTGTTCCTGCGGGTCCTCGCCCCGCACCGGCGCCTGACGGTCGGAGCGATCAGCGTCATCGTCCACGCCGCCTGTGTTCGTGCCGGACTCCCGCCGATCGGGACCCATCGCCTGCGTCACACGGTCGCGACCGAGCTTCTCGGTCGCGGGGCCGGGTTAGCGGAGATCGGGCAGGTGTTGCGTCACAGGAGCATGGCCACGACCGCCATCTACGCCAAGGTCGACATCGCTGCGCTCAGCCAGCTCGCTCGCCCGTGGGCGGGAGTTGGAGCATGACTGACCTGAGAGACGCCGCCGGCGACTACCTCGCTGTTCGCCGTGCCGTCGGGTTCAAGCTGGACCGGGCCGAGCATCTGCTGTTCGGGTTCGTTGAGTTCGCCGAGTCCCAAGGCGTTTCTCGGATCACCTCGGATCTGGCGGTGCGGTGGGCGACACTGCCCGCCGACGCCAGCCCGGGTTGGTGGCAGAGCCGCCTGTGCGTGGTCCGCTGCTTCGCCCGCCACATGAGCGCTCTGGACCCTTCGACTGAGGTGCCACCAACCGATCTGCTGCCCCGCCTCAACGCCGGCAGCTCCAGGGCCACCCCCTACCTGTACTCGGACATCGAGCTGGCCTCGCTGATGGCAGCGGCACGCTCGCTCCGTTCGGCGCTGACGGCGGCGACGTGCGAGACCTTGATCGGGCTGCTGGAGCTCGGCGCATTGTCAGGCTTGGGGACACGATCGTGTCCACCGTCAGGACTTATCTCCGAGCGGTTTGGCCGGTGTCTGGCGATGTCGATCGGCTCGTAGTCTCAACCGGCTTCGCCGTGCTGACCCCCCGCCAGATCG
>JBBQRO010000092.1:0-12982 GCA_038214685.1 Acidimicrobiales bacterium | reverse complement strand
TCCACCACGCCGGCAGCGACTGGACCACCTACGCCGCCCAACTCATCCACAGCAACGATCGCGAACCCTGACGAATGCGCCGCCGCCCGCCGCCCCCAACCCCCTATTCGACACACTTTGAACATCGCCGCGTACCAGTTTGGCCGGCGGGGTGCCGATCTCCACCGTGGCCGGGCGCCTCGGCCATGCCCGGGCGTCGACGACGTTGAACGTGTACAGCCACTTTGTTCCCGCCACAGACCGGGTCGCCGCCGACCTCCTCGCCTCCCTCCTCACGAGCACCGCCCCCTCAGAGCCCACGCCGGGTGGCTGACCCGCCCACGAGCCCCCACCGGCGCAAGCTCCGGATGGTCCGCCGGCGATCACGGGAGGTCCGGCTGACTCGTCCGTGGCGTCGTAGAGTTTTGCTCATGTCCATGGTTGAGCAGCCGGAGCGACGACCCCTTCGATCGTTCACGGTTGATGACGAGCATCTGGCCGGGGCCCTGCCCGAGCTGAGCCTCGACGAGTTCGCCCTCGACGATGTCACCGACGAGGAATGGGACGCCTTCCACGCTGCTATCGCAGACGCGTGATCGCCCGGCTGAGCCGGGCCACCCATGTCGTACTCGACACCGACGCCACCAGCTGGCTCCTCGATCCCCGCCCCCTACCCCACGCCGAGAGGACTCGGATCCTCGTTGGCCCTCGCGCCCGGGTGGTCTCGTTCGTGACTGTTACCGAGCTGAAGTTCGGTGCTCTGCGCGCGGGATGGGGCGAACTCCGGCTGCGTCGGCTGGAGCGCTCTCTCGGCGACCTGGACGTCATCCAGACGAACGCGACGCTGATCGGGCGGTGCGCCAAGTTGCGCCACGAGGCCGGCCGGACCGGTCACCCTCTCCTGCAGAAGGTGCATGAGGCCGACCGGTGGGTCGCCGCCACCGCCTTGGTGCTGGGTCTCGAGCTGGTGGCCGGCGACGGGATCTTCGAAGGCGTCCCCGGGCTGGACCTTCGTCGTGTCCACCTCACCTGATCGGTTTCCCCCAAGCCGACGCGGTCAGCGGGCGCGCCAGGATTCAGGACTGCAGCATGGCGGAGAGGATCCCTTGAACCTCGAGCACTTCTACGTGCAACTCGTTGACGGCGTCGGGGAGGACGACACAGGATCAGCTGAGGTCATGATGGCGGCGGCGCGGCTGCTGGCGGTGGCCGGTCCTCTGCGACCGAACCCTGCGTACGCTGGAGCGGCGCCGCTGACGCCGGAGGAACCGTGATGAGCCAACCGAACCCCTGGGCTGTCACCGAGGTTGGACCCGAACTTGGTCGTCCGGCTCGCCAGCACGATCCCGCCGTGCGACCGGGCCGTCGAGCTCGATGTCGACCTGGTCGGCGACCCCCACCAGGAGGACGACGAGGGCCACGTCTGGACCCGCCTCAGCGCGGCGCGCCAGGTGGCCGACGTCGCTCCGGGCGCCGTGGTCCTCCTCGGTAGCGCCATCGGCCGCTACTTGGCCACGGTCGTCGCCTGGGACTTCGAGGTCGACCCCGACGACCCGATCGTCGTCCTCGACCTCCTGCCGATCCGCCCGAGCGCGGTCGAGCGGCTCCTGGAGAGGAACCGCACGCCGGCGGCGTAGCTCCCGGGCACCCGCCGGAACGTTTCGGTAAATGTTTCAGGCGTGTGAACTGTTGTCCGCAGGAGTACCCCTCAGTACCCGCTGGTGCCCGCTGGTCCACCTTGTTGACCGGGCGTCGATCTGGGGGGTTGCCAACCGAATGACATCGTTGTAACCCGGAGGGCGTGCAAGAGCTCGAGTCGGCATCTCTTCTTCCTTCAGGTCTCCCATTCACCCTCACGGTGGCCGAGGTCGCTGAGTGGCTGCGGATCAGCAAGGGCGGGGTCTACGAGCTGATCCACCGCGGGCTGGCCACCGATGGCGCTGAGGGCCTGCCGATCGTGAAGCTGGGCTTGGACCGCACCTGGCGAGTTCCGACGATCGCAGTGCTCCGCATGGTCGGCGTCATGGATCCTGCCCCGCCGGCAGCGCGAACGTCGGCCCGGTTGCGTACCGTTCGGCCTCGGGGCGATGGAGCGGCCTGACCGCCAAGTCCCGGTGGACCTCGCTGGTGCAGGGGGGTCGTGTGTTCACCTCGATCCGCGGATCCTGGAGTCGATCCGGTCCATGCGTCCGGTGACCTGGGCCGTGCTGGAGGCGGTGGCCCTGGAGGCAACGGCCGAGGGCAACGAGATGGTGGCGTACACGTCGGCTCGCCGCCTGGCTGCCCTGCTCGGTCTGGATCCGGGCACCGCCGCGAACGCCCTTCGTCTGCTGCGCCGGCGCGACCTTGTCGAGCTTCGTCGCACGACGGGTTCCGCCGGCCGTTTCGGTCTGTCGGCATACACCCTCGGCGATCTCGGCGAGGTGGGGCTTCGGCCGTGTGTGGCTGCGCCGGGCGCGGTGGCGCCGCACGCGGCGAATCCAGACGGACTTTCCGGTGGGCGCGGGTGGACGTCGCCAAGGGAACAGCCGTCGGGCCGGAGGCGCAGCTCGGCTGCGGGTCCGCGTGCGCAGGGCGCTTTGGATCTCGGGCTTGAGGCAGACGGGTGAGCGCCGTGGCGCCGGTCAGGGTGGCCTCCCCGGGAGGGTGGCAAGTGTCTGCCGTACTTGGGGCCGGTGCGCAACTGTCTGGTCAGTCGCCGAGCTGGGGTGGTGGTCGTCGGTGTTGACGGTGACCAAGCTGGGGAACGCCGAGTACCTGATCGGTTCGGTGGCGCTCGGGGTGGAGGAGTACTACCTGGGCGTCGGTGAGGCGCCGGGGGTGTGGGCGGGCCGCTGGGCCACCGAGCTCGGCCTGGAGGGTGTCGTGGAGGCCGATGACCTCCGGTCGCTGATCGAGGGCCGCCACCCGATCACCGGCGCGGATCTGGTGGCCAAGCAGCGGGATCGTGAGGTGAGGGCGATCGATCTGACGTTCTCGGCGCCGAAGAGCGTGTCGGTGCTGTGGGCGTTGGGCAGTGACGATGTCCATTCGGTGGTGATGGGCGCCCACCGTGACGCGGTGGGCGCCGCGCTCGGCTTCTTGGAGGCCAGGGCGTCGGTGGCCCGCCGCCAGGTGGCCGGGGTCCGCAGCCTGGTGGCCACCGAAGGGCTGGCGGTCGCCGGGTTCGTGCACCGCACCTCACGAGAGGGCGACCCGCAGGTCCACTCGCATTCCCTGGCGGTGAATCTGACGAGGCGGGTGGATGGTCGGGTGGTGGCGTTGGACGCCCGACCGTTGTTCGTGTGGGCCCGGGCGGCCGGCTCGGTCTACCAGGCCGAGCTGCAACGGGCCTTGACGGCCCGGTTAGGGGTGGCGTGGGGCCCGGATCGGCGCGGGACGAGGGAGATCGACGGGTTCACCCGGGACGAGCTGCGGGTGTTCTCGAAGCGGACGACCCAGATCGAAGCTGAGCTGGCCGCAGTCGGCGCCGACCAGCTGACCGGGGGGCTGCGGGCCCGGGCCGATGACGCGGCGTCGCTGGCCACCCGGGTGGCCAAGGACAAGGGGCTCACCCCGGCGCGATTGGTCGGCCGGTGGGAGGCCGAGGCCGCCGACGCTGGCCTGGCCGTGGGCCGGGATCTCGATGAGCGGGTCTGCTTCGGTGAGCGGACCGCTCGTCCTCTCGGCTACGAGCAGGTCACCACGGTGCTGCTTCACCCGGAGAGCGGGGTGTGCGGGCACAGCCCCCGGTTCACGGCGGCCGATGTCGTCGAGCATGTGTGTGCGTTGGCGGCGGGCCGGTTGACGTTGGCGGAGATCGAGGGGCACGTCGACCGGTTCCTGGCCTCGGACCTGGTGGTGCGCCTCACGCCAACAGGCGACGAGCCGGGCGTCAGGTTGGCAGAGTGGTCGACCGTCGCCCACCGCCATCTCGAGGACCGCGTCCTCGGCCTGCTCGACACCCTTGCTGCCGCCGGGCGGGACCCGTTGCCGGCTGCGGTGGTGGTGGCGGCGGTCGATGCCCGGCCGTGGTTGGGGGAGGATCAGCGGGAGGCGGTCGAGGTCCTGACCGGCCCGGGCGCCGCGGTGCGGTGCGTGCTGGCGCCGGCCGGGTTCGGCAAGACGGCGATGGTGGCCACCGCGGCCCGAGCGGCGGCGGAGGCTGGTCGTCCGGTGGTGGGTACGGCCACCACGGCCAAGGCGGTGGCTGAGCTCGACGGTGCCGGTGTGGGCGGGGTGACCGTCGCCGGCCTCCGGGCCCGGCTGAACGGTGATGGGTTGGCGTCGGGCACGGTGGTGGTGCTGGACGAGGTGTCGCAGTGCTCGACCCGGGACGCCGAGACCGTCCTGGCCGCGGTGGCCGCCTGCCCGGGCGGCCAGCTGTGGGTGTTGGGTGACGCCCGCCAGGCCCAGTCGGTCCTCGCCGGCGGTGTCGCCGACGAGCTCGAACGCCGTGCTGCCGCCGGTCGGGTCCCGGCGGCGGTCCTGGACGTGAACCGCCGCCAGGTCGACGCCGACGACCGGGCCGCGCTCGGTCTGCTCCGCTCGGGCCGGGCCGACGAGTCCCAGGCGGTCCGGGCCGATCACGGGTGGGAGCACACCGAATGCTCGCCGGAGGCCACCAGGGAGGCGCTGGCGGCGGCGGCGGCCGGCGACATCGGCCGTCACGGGCCGGCGCAGGTGGCGGTGCTGTGCGTGTCGCATGTCGACGCCGAAGACCTCGCCGACCGCGTCCGCCGGCACCTCACCGACGCCGGATCCATCACCGGCCCAGGGTTGGAGGGGCCCGGGTGGGCGGGCCCGAGGAGCTTCCAGGCCGGTGACCGGGTCCTGTTCCACACCCGGTGCGGCAGCCGCGCCGACGGGATCATCAACGGGACCACGGCGACTGTCACCCGGGCCGGCCCGGACGGCCTCGACGTCCGCCCTGACGACACCAGCAAAGTTGTGCACGTGGATGCCGGGTTCGTGACCGGGACCAGGGTGGACGGGTCCCCGAGGTTGTCGCACGCCTGGGCCCGCACCGTCGACGGCGCCCAGGGCGGCACGTGGGAGGTCGCCCACCTGCTGGGCAGCCCGGCGTTAGACCAGTACCGGGGCTACGTCGGCCAGTCACGGTCCCGCCAGCCCACCCACACCTGGAACACCACCCCCGTCCGCACGCTGGACCACGGCGGCGAAATAGTCGATGACCGCACCCCCGGCGAGGCGGTCGCCGTCGCTCTGGCCCGCACGCCGGAACGGTCGATGGCGGCGGTCTCCGACCCCCACCTCCTCGACCGGGACATCCGAACCCAGATCGCCGAGCACCTCGACGTGTGGGACCACCGGCCCCCCGACCGCACCGCCGAGCTGGCCGCGGCAGTGAACCGGCTCCGGCAGGCCGAGCAGCAGCATGCCGGTGCCGCCGCCTACCACCATGGCTGCACCGACCGCCGGGACGACCTCGGACCGTTGGCGGTCCTGCGGGCCGCCGGCCGGGCGGACCGGGACCGCCTCGACCAGGACCTCAGCCGGGCCGCCAACCGCCTGCAGGACACCACCGACCAGGTGACCGACGCCCGCGGCGAAGTGTCCTGGCTCACCCACCAACAGCAAGCGGCCGACCGTTTCGTCGCCACCGAGGGGTGGCGCCCGGACGAGGTCCACCGGCTCCGCGAACAGCTAGCCCAGCACTGGGCTGTGACCGAAGTGGCCTGCGTGCGGGCCGGGGACCCGTTGGCGCACGGCACCGACCGCCTCCGGGGCGCCGCCCACCACCGCCAGGACCAACTGGCCGCCCTCGACACTCACCTGCCCGCCGACCGCACCACCGACCTCGACCGTGCCACCCGGCAACTGGACCAAGCCATCGCCCGTCGCCACCAGGCTGCCGAACGGCTCACGACCGCCCGAGACCGCCTCGAGCACGCCCCCCGCCGCAAACGGGACGTCGCCGCTGCCGACGTTGACCGCCGGCTCGCCGAACTCCGGGCCCGGACCTCCAGCGAACGGGACCTCCACGTCACCATCGGCTGCCTCGCCGATCATCAGCGGCAGCGAAACGCCGTTCTCGTCGAGCAGCACCCGGTCCGGGGGCAGCTTCTGGCCGAGGAGACTCTCCTCAGCCGGGCCCTCGATGAGACCCTCACCGAACGGGTCATCGCCCTCGCCGGAGACCCACCGCCGCACCTCCGGGCCCAGCTCGGCCCCGTCCCCGCCAATGAGGCCGGCCGCGCCGTGTGGTGCCACCACGCCGCCCGCCACGAAACCAACCTCGACCACCCCACCCCGGACGGGCATCTCGCAGGTCTCCGCCTCCTCCGCTCCCACCCCCGCCAAGAGATCGCTCTCGCCGCCCAAGCCGCCCCCGACCTGCGCCGCAGCGACACCCTGGAGGCCTGGGCCGCCGTCACTGCCGAGATCCGACCCCTCCTCACCCAGCACGAACTCCAACGTCACGAGCACGCCCTCAACGCCGAGACGTACCGCTCCCCGGACCGGGGCATATCACCCAGCCTGTGACCAGCAGGATCCGCGTGGAGGCAAGCAAGTCGCAGTCGTCGTTATCGGGCAGTCAACCCGCCGTGTAACGCCGGATATGTTGCGACCGCTGGGTTCCGCGGCTCCGGCGTTCGCAGCGCCAGGCGGCGGGTGGTGTGGACCAGCCCAGCCGTCCAACCGAACCGGAGCTTGGGGGCGCGCTGGCGGACCTCGTGCTC
The DNA here is from genome assembly GCA_038214685.1 of Acidimicrobiales bacterium. Taxonomy (GTDB): domain Bacteria; phylum Actinomycetota; class Acidimicrobiia; order Acidimicrobiales; family AC-14; genus CADCTB01. Next base: position 6,320 of record JBBQRO010000092.1, on the reverse strand, counting down.
GCGGCGACGTCGGTGGATCGGGCGGTACTAGGTCGAACGGCCCGATCTTCTCAAGCGGCGGTCATGGTCTGCCGATCCAAGGGAAGTGCCCAGGCCGAATCAGGGCGTCGTTCGCGCTCTCGAAGCCGCCCTCGCCGCCGATCCCGACGACCTCGGGCTCCGTGCGCATTTGGCACAGGTCCTCCTCGACGGCGGTGAGGCGACAGCCGCCCTCGGTCACGCACAACGCCTCTTGGCCAAAGAGCCGGACAGTGACGCGTATCTCACGTTGGCGGCGCGAGCTGCCGACGACGCGGCCGACACCGCTCTGGCCACGCGCTACCGGCGCCTTCTCGACGCCGCAAATCCTGCGGCGAGGGAGCCCCTCGGCTCGGGTGAGGAGCTTGTCCGAGAGGCCGAGATCGACGCGTTCATCGACGAAGTGCTGACGGACGACGCCGACGTCGAACGTCCGGACATCCGACTTGCCGATGTCGGCGGTCTCGAGGACGTCAAGGCCCGGCTCGAGACGTCATTCCTCGGCCCGATGCGCAACCCCGAGCTTCGCAAGATGTACGGCAAGTCGCTCCGCGGCGGGCTCCTGCTGTACGGACCGCCCGGCTGCGGCAAGACGTTCCTCGCTCGCGCGGTCGCTGGCGAGCTCGGCGCCCGCTTCTTCTCAGTCGGCCTGCATGACGTCCTCGACATGTGGCTCGGACAGAGTGAGCAGAACCTCCATAAGGTGTTCGAGCTCGTGCGCCGGAACGCGCCGTGCGTGCTCTTCCTCGACGAGGTCGACGCTCTCGGGCAGAAGCGCAGCCATCTCAGGTACGGGGCCGGCAGGAACGTGGCGTGCAGTTGCTAACAGAGCTCGACTCGACCCTGGACGACAACGAAGGGGTCTTTGTCCTGGGTGCGACGAATCAGCCGTGGGACATGGACCCAGCCCTTTCGTCGTCCCGGCCGGTTCGATCGGACGTTGCTCGTACTGCCGCCGGACGCTCCGGCCCGCGCCGCCATCCTCGAGCTCCACCTTCGCGACAGGCCGACCGAGCGTATCGACGCCTACCGCATCGCGAAGGTGACGGATGGGTACTCGGGCGCGGACCTCCGCCTCGTTTGCGATGCCGCCGCAGAGCGCGCCCTCGCGGACTCGATGAAGGCCGGCACCGCCCGGCGTGTCAGCCAGCGCGACTTAGAAGCCGCTGTGCGCGAGGTGACGCCAAGCACGCGGCTGTGGTTCGACGTCGCACGGAACTACGCGACGTTCTCCAACGAGACTGGCGAGTACGACGATCTCCTCGCCTACATGCGCAAGAGGAGGTGGCTGTGAGCCCTCCGGTGACTGCCCAATGACGCACGGTCACGGCTCGGTGCACGCGAATCGGCGCGAGATTCTCGCCGCGGCGCGGCGCGCCGTCGAGGCGGATCCGGAGGATCCTTGGAACTACGTCGAGCTCGCAGAAGCGGCGAGCGGGCTAGTCCGGTTTAGGGAGGCGCGACGGGCGGCGGAACACGCTCGCCGTCTGGCGCCCGACGAACCAGCGCCACACGTGACGTTGAGCGCCATCGCCATCCGCACGATGCGTTGGCGAGCGGCCGAGGAGCACGCTCGCGACGCCCTTGCGATCGATCCCGAGAACACGGCGGCCCACAACAACCTCGGAGTCGCATTATCCCAACTCGGACGCAAACACGAAGCCGTGAGTGCTTTTGGCACGTCATCGACGCTCGACCCGCGCGATACCCGCGCGCATGACAACGCTCGACGAGTAGCCGCGGGTTGGATGGCGGGCACAATCCTCTCGGTCGCCATCGGCAGGGCCGCTATCCTTCCACTCGTTGACCGCTTCCCCCTACTCCTCGTACCGGTCGTGCTTGCCGTGGCAGTCATGCTTGTTGTTGGCATCGCCCAGATGCGCGGCCGGAAGCGCCACGCCTACCCGAAGGCGTCGATAGCGCAAGTGCGTGAGCTTCGTCGCCAGAATCGACGAACGACGCGCGAGCCCAGTTCGAGCATGCCGATCGCTGTCGGCGCCTTCCTCGCCGTCGCCGCCGTGCAGTTGTTTCTCATGTTTCGCGGCATCGAAGCCGCGCCAGGGAGGGCGTGGATGACGAACATCCCGCTCGTCCTCGGGCTCCTCTCGGCAGCGTGTTTCTCCCTCGCGTACCACCGCCGGCGCCGTTAGCAGGTGCTACTTGGGAACCGACCGAAGGTCACCACACATCGCCACTTGGACCTGCACCGATCGGCACATATCTAAGGGTCTGACGGGAGTGTCCTTGGTGTAGCCAGCGGGGGTGTGGGGCTGCCCGACGCCGTCATCTACGAAGAAGAGGTCGCCCGACCTGAGGACCGGCTCCCGCAGTTCATCCCCGAGTTCATCATGGGTCAGCTCGAGTCGCCGGCGAACCTGGCTCGGCTCCGCAACCCGACCGTCCGCCACCTCGTCATCGTGCTCATGGAGACCGGCATCACAGGCGGCGACGCGTCGGTCCTGGCCTTCAACCCGATCATCTCCGACAGCACCGGCTGGCCGTGCCTGCGCTTCGACAACGTCAAGGTCCGCGTTGAACAGCTCATCCCGCTCAGTGCCACCGCGGCAGCCACCATCCGAGCCCAACAGGACCACGTCCGGGCCCTGTGGCCGGACGGCTCGCCGTGGCTGTTCCCCAGGATCATGGGCAACGCCGACGGCACCAAGCCCTACGCCCACAGCAGTCTCTCCCACCAACTCGGTCCCTGGCAGAAGGCCATCGTCCGCGACGAAGCCGGCCAGCCCGTCCGGGTCCACGCCCACCAGTTCCGGCACACCGTCGGCACCCGGCTCATCAACGCCGGCGTCCCCCAGCACGTCATCCAGAAACTCCTCGGCCATGCCAGTCCCCGCATGACCGCTGGCCGACCTCGACGAGCGGGAGTAGACGGCGGGGGCTGCGTCATTCCCAGCGGGAGGTACAAGCGAAATCCGGCAACCGTTGCGGTCTCTGACCGGGCAGGCTGGACACCGTGACCCGAGACCTACCGTGGGACAACCTCTACACGACATGTGAACGCCTCGCGGAGAAGTACGACCCTGGGCGCTTGAGGCCTGCCGAGCGGCTGCGCGGACTTTGGATCGTCGCCGGGATAGAGGCACCCCAGTTCGCTCTGTTCGAACCGGTCATGCGCCGCCGCCCGTTCTCACGAAACTGGAAGGAGTTGGGGCCCATTCAGGAAGCTGAGTCGCGGGCTGCAGCGGTCCTGCAAGAGGGCACGTAAGCAAGGCCACGCCTATCCGCCGATCGCCCAAGCGGTGCTTGCCACTTGACGCACGGGCAGGCCACTCGAAGCGGTTGTCCACTCCTGGCCCCCAACGTGCAGTCCCAGGGCCGGCAAGTCCCGCGACCGTGGCCGCCGCTCGGCGGCTCGAGTGGCGGACGGAACCGGCAATGGCGCTCCCGGTCAGTGACCAGGGCGCACCGGGCGCTCCGGGCAGTGCGACGCAGCGCAGCTCGGTGGAGCCGCACGAGGCGCCCTACTTCGGCACCGATGCGGCGCACGGTATCGACGAAGCTCAATTCGACTCTGGATCTTCTACGGCCGTCTGTCGCTGGTGCGCTGAGTTAGTGCAGTGGGACGAGTTCTTGGGCGGCTGGGACGTACAGCGGGTGCCGTGGGTGGCCTTTGGCGGTCAGGCCGAGGCACATGAGGGCCGGGGTGGTGTCGATGACCTGTTGCGCCCGGCCGAGGAGCGTGCCGTGGTGCCCCCATGCGGCGACGATGACGGCTGCGTGCTGGGCGGCGTCGGCGATCACTTGGTCGGTGTCGGCCCCGATGATGTCGTGTCGAGCGGTCGCAGCGGCTCGTAGGTCACGGGGGTGGGTGGCCCGCCATGAGAAGAGGTTGACGAGGATGAACCTGCCCATGCCAAGCTGCACCGATCGGTCGACCATCCGCTGCAACTTGGGCCGGTACCTGCCCTCCTGGTCACCGGTCCCGGGGTTCAGCCCGATCCAGCAGATCGGCGGACCTGATCCGATTTGCCGCTCGTATCGCCACCGGTACAGCCGGTCGGGCGAGTAGGAGCCGCCATGCTCTCCCCAGTAGCGGGTGACGACCTTTAAGGGCGTGTCGCCGGCCGCCTGGAGCGGCGAGTCGGTGTGCGCTGGCCCAGCTGTGGGGCTAGGTCGTTCGGGCAGCGGTTCGGTCACGGCCCCAGCCTGACCGGATCGGGCGGTTGATGCTGTCGGGGTCGACGGTGGGGAGGTGGATCCATCCTCCCGGCGGCCGACTTCAGGCGTTCGGGTTCCTGGCCCCGCTCGAGCCGCCTGCTCAACGGCGTCAAGTCAACGCTTAGCGTCAGTTGGGTGATCGAGGGCTTGAGCGATACCGAGATCGAGCACCAGCTCCGCGCCGCCGCCGACAAGCGGTGGCGGGACCTGTGGGACGCGGTCAACGCCTTGGCGCTCGAGCCGGAGAGAGGGCAGTGGGCCGGAGGCGAGACCGTCAAGACCATCGTGGTTGATGGGGTGGAGAGGCCCGTCATCCAGATGCCGTACGTGATCTACAGCGCAGCCGTCTCGGATGTCATCGCGAAGGTGGGTGGCCTCGGCGCCAGCCAGCCGTTCGACTGGGAGGAGTGGGACGGGCTCAACCGCTATCCCAATGGGGAGGGGCTCGATGAGGCGCCGGTCGCTGAGTCGATCCGGTTGATCACCGCCATCGTCCGAGCCGACCGGTTCGGCGAGGGCACACTTCTGGCGAAACTCGAGGATGGAACGTTCATGGCAGCCGTCGACCGGCTCCGCCGCTGGTACGAGGAGCAGCCGTTCGGCTCCAGCCATGGCCCCCGCCGCGGTGAGAACCCCGACGCCGGCACGAGGCCCTGAGTTCCTTTGGGACGGATGCGTCTGCGCTGAACGCCCGGGAACGGCACCACCTTCGCGCCCCATATGCCCGGCCGCCACCTGCAACGGCGTCGCCCATCACCGACTGATGGACCACTACCCCGAATGCTGTCTGCTTCAACGGTGTGTAGCTGCGCACAACGCGGCGGCGACCGTCGCGGACGAGTCCCGGGCGGTGGGAGCCCGGCGGCCAGGGTAATTGCCGGACGCGCAGGGTAGCGGTTTCAGCGAAGGTCGTCGCCGATGCGGAAGTTGCGTCGGAGCAGCCCGTGCCACACCTTCCCTGGTGGGGCGCCGCCGAGGCCGGCCGGGCCCTCCACACGATCCAGTGGTTCGGCGGCGTAGCGGACCACGAGTCGGTAATCACCCGGCGCGAGGCCGTTCGGAAAGCGGAAGACCTGCTCATCGGCCGCCCGGGGTCCGTACGCGAAGAAGCCCTCGCCAGCGGGCAACCAGTGCGGCTCCCGGCCGTTGTGGCCGGCAAAGAGGCTGGCCGCCGCCTTCCACCCGTCGGTTGTCCGGAGCTCCAGCCAGGCCCAGTTCTCGGGCCGGGGCACGCGACCCGCTACGTTGCCGATCAGGGTGCACCGGAGGTGGGCTCCTGGGGTCGGGGCTCCGGTCAGGGCGAGTATCGGCGGCGGTGGGATGGACCCGTCGGGGGCAGTGGGCCCGACCACGTCGATCCGACCACGAGCTCGCCCGAACAACCGCTTGCCTGGTGGGGGGTGGAGCAGGTCCTCGCGGACCCAGGGAACTTCGAGCCACCACGCGCCGCTCTCGAGCACCTCGGGGACCCTGAACACCACCGGCTGACACACCCGCCCGTGGTTCTCCAGCCACGGGCCCTCCACCGGCCCCCAGCCCGGATCGAACTCGGGCTGCTCGGCCCACAGTCGGAACTCCGCCACCGTTCCGGGGCCGCATGACGGCCCGAAGAACGAGGCCACGGTCGCAGTGGCGATGTACCGGGCCTGCTCACCCACCACCACCGCAACCTCCAGCAGATCGCCGGCCAGGATCGGCGTCTCGGGGAGGACCAGGCGAGGCTCACCTCCCTCCGGCGGCGCCATCGGAAGAGCCTCCCACGGCGCGGGCGGATCCACTGCGCTGACCCTCGCTGACCTCCGCTTCCGATCCCTCGGGCGCGGCCGGGTCGTAGCGTTCGAAGCGCCCTACTTCGGCACCTGCCGGGCGCCTGGTAATTGCGGAGCACGCGCTCGTGCGTTTTCCGCTGTCTGGTCCTACCGCTTGGCCGGGCCCCTCAGCGAGTTCGCTGTCTTGGCGATATTCGGCGCAGCGGCGACAGGAGGTCGCGCCGCAGGGGTGGTGGCGGCGGGGGTTCGGCTGCGGGCGGGCGGGGTTCACCAGGGCCCATGTCGACGGCGAGGTGTGCGGGGGTGCGCTCGTCTATGTAGGAGGTCAGATCCCAGCCTCCCCACCAGGCGCTTGGG
>JBBQRO010000091.1:0-12987 GCA_038214685.1 Acidimicrobiales bacterium | reverse complement strand
ATGTCGGCGCCAACATCGGCGTCTACTCCCTGTGGGCATCTGAGACAGAGGGGGTGGACATCGTAGCCTTCGAGCCGTCGACGACCACGAGTGTCCGGGCGGTCGAGAACGTCGAGCTCAACAAGCTCGCCGATCGTATTCTGCGCAAGATCGCGGCACCGACGAGGCCGCGGTGGCCAGAGACGTAGATCCGGGCGTCCCTGGGGTTCTCGGTCATGTCGTGCTCCAGGTCGTGAGGCCCGGGGGACCGCCGGCCAGGCAACTGAACCTGGACGACGTGCCCAGCCTACTCGAGCGCTTGAGGGCGACGCCGGGTACACCCAGACCGAGGCCGAGGTGCCGTTGGAGAGCGTACCCCGGGCGAAGACGGTGGTGGGCGCCGAGCTCGACGGGGAAAGAGGTGAACCCGCGCGGCCAACCCCACAGAAGCAATCGACCCCACCGCGCGCGCTCTGTGGTGGATCCTCGCGCGCTCCGCGCGAAGCGACCTGAACGTTACGTTTGCGCTTTCGGCAAGCCCACTGAGGACCGTTGGCTATTCTCGACCGCCGACCGGCCGGAAGACGATGAGACATCGAGGCGCGTGCGCAGGTACCCAGTTGAGCGATGATCAGCCTCAGAGCAACTCGCGAGGGCGGGGGGCCAGCCGTCACACGGTGCTGTTCCGGGGCCATGCCCCTCTGTGGAAGGTCGTCGCACAGCGCGTTCTGTGGACCATTCGCTGCGTCAGCCCGTGGTGGCTGGCTCTCCTCGATCGGGCTGGGCTCGCCGGTCGCCGGGGCCTGCGATCGTTCGACGTGTGTCGTTGTGACGGCACAAGCGCGTCGGCCCGACTCCTCGCCCGCCTCGGGGGCGCCGACCAGCGAACGATCAACGAGGTGTGGCTCGGTCGGGCCTACGATCAGCGCCTGGAAGCTTGGGCATCTGGGACCGTCGATGTTGTCTTCGACGTGGGCGCCAACGCCGGCTACTTCTCGGTGCTCGCCGGGCGGCTGGCGCCAAACGCCTCCATCGTGAGCATCGAGCCGGACCCTGAGAACCAGAGGTTGCTCGTGGCAAACCTCGCACTGAACGGGATCGTTCCGACGATCGTCAGGGCGGGGGTCGTCGAGGCTCCCTCCGAAGGGAGGCTCGTACAACTGCACCGGTCGACGGACCCGCGCCTGCACACGATGAAGCCTGGATCCGGTGTCTCGGGCCGTGCGCTCACCGGCGAGATCCTTGAGGTGGAGACCGTGACGCTGGTAGAACTATGCCGACAGCACGCCCCGAAGCCCTCGAGGATCGGCCTGAAGATCGACATTGAAGGCAACGAGTGGTCGGTGCTGCAGTCGGCGCCAGATGATGTCTGGGACCGCATCGTCGTCATCGCCGTCGAGTCTGACGATCCCATGCCGCCGGCCGTCAAGGACCGTCTGGATCGTCTCGGCTTCGATGTCGTTGTCGACGTAGGCGTTCTCTACTCGATCCGCCGCCGCTCCGGATGACGGTCAAGCCGACGGTCCTGTTCCTTCACAGCGGCAGCGAGATCTTCGGGTCCGAGCGGGCGCTCGTGGACCTAGCAGGGCAATTGCAGGCGTCCGGCTGGCGGACGTGCATTTTGCTTCCTGAGCACGGTCCCGCCGTCCAGCTGTTCGAGGCGGCCGGCAGCGCGGTCGAGGTGGCGCCGCTCGCCGTCCTCCGTCGGGGCCTGACGAGACGCACAATCCTGGCGTACGCCGCCCGGCTCAACCGCCCGCACCCCGCCGTCCTGGATGCCGCTCGGCATTTCGAACCAACCGTCGTGTACAGCAACACCAGCCACATCGTCGAGGGGCCGGCCCTTGCCCGGCGGTTGGGCTTGCCCCACGTATGGCACGTCCGCGAGATCGAGCGCACCCGCCAGATCTGGCGACGCGCCCTTGGTATCCTCCTGCGCAGCACCGGCACGGTGATCGTCATCTCCCGAGCCGTGGGCACCTCGCTCTTCGGACGGGGCATCGCACACACCCTGGGTCGGGGGGTCGTCGTCGTGCCTGACGGGATCGAGCTCAGCAACTTCACGCGGCATACGGTCGCGCACCCTCCGTCCGCGCTGCTCATCTTGCCGGGCCGATTCACGCCGTGGAAGGGGCAGGACTTAGCTGTACGAGCGTTTGCGAAGGTGCGAACTCAACATCAGTCTGCGCAGCTTCAGCTCATCGGCGAAGCCACCACCGCGGCAGACCGGCAATGGGTGGCCGAGGTTCTCCAACCCTTGGTCGCCCGCACGGAGGGGGCAAAAATGGTCGGGCCGATTACCGACCAGTCAGAGATGTACGCCGGTGCGCTCGCGGTCGTCCAGAGTTCGATCCAGCCCGAACCATTCGGGCGCACGGTGCTGGAGGCCATGGCCTGCGGCCTCGTGGCGCTCGTCCCCGATGTCGGTGGCCCGGCGGAGGTCGTCGAGCACGGGGTGACCGGCCTTCTCTACAAGGTCGCAGACGAGAAAGGACTCGCCGGCGCGATGGACCGCGCGCTGCGGCTGGCGCCTGACGAACTGCGGGCCATGACGGAGTCAGCTCGGCGACGCGTCGAGGCCTCGTACACCAGTGCCGGGTGTGCGACGAACGTCGCTGCGATCATCGCGAGGTGCCGGTGAACACGCCCCTCAGCGCCACCTCCGCTCTCTGCGCCGTGGTCGTGTCGTACAACTCAGCCGTACCGCTCAGGCTGTTCGCTCGAGCGGTCTCGAAGTTGATCCCTATGGTCGTGGTGGACAACGCGTCAACCGATGGCTCGGCCGATGCCTGTGCAGCATGGGGGATCGACGTGCTGAGGCTGCCGGCGAACCTGGGATATGGGGCCGCCGTCAACCGTGGCGTGGCGGCGCTATCCCCCGAGGTGGCACACGTCCTCGTGCTCAACCCCGACGTGCGCATTGACCTCCAGGCCGTGGCTGCGCTGAGGCAGCGGCTGGAGAACCGGCCGGAGGTCGGCGTTGTGGCGCCTCGGCTGCGGAACCTCGACGGGAGCGAGCAACTTGCCGCCCGACCCTTCCCCACCCTCGGCAGCCAGCTGATCCGGCGAGTCGGCCGCGGGCCGGTTAACGCCCGCGACACGAGCTGGACGCCCTACCCGGACTGGGTGCTTGGCGCTGCCCTCATGGTGCGCCGACGGGACTTCCTGGCCGTTGGCGGGTTCGACGAACGGTTCTTCCTGTACTGCGAGGATGTCGACCTTTGCTGGCGCTACCGGCAATGCGGTTTCTTGGTGGAGCAGCTCGAAGGGGTCTGGGCCGACCACGCCTATGAGCGGTCGAGCGCCCATCTCGCGGAAGTCGGCGATCCTGCCGTACGCCACCACTGGCGCAGCATGTTGCGGCTAGCGAGGAAGTACCCATGGGAGTTCTCGGGCCTGTCGACGGGACTGCACAGGAGGCTGAGCAGCTCGAATACGCGGGGGACATCTACGGTTTGAGCCAGCCAGCCGGTACCGATCTGCCGAGGAGCCGTTCGACCCTTGCGAGGTCGGTTCGCAGTAGCGCAGTGAACTCCGCGGTGGCGGAGGGTGCCGATTGGCAGGTGGGCGCCATGTAGGCCGATGGCAATGTCAGGATGGCGCTCCCAACGTTTCGCAGGGGTCGGCGACGAGGGAGAACCGTGCCGAACCGTGACCGCCTGACTCCGAGGACCCCGCCAATCATCCCGACCCGGCTCGGCGTGAGCGAGGTCGACCCGACGTTCAACCGGGGAAGTTTCGCAGATCGACCCGCGGCGTCCGGGTGAAGCTCAGCGGCACGCCATACGGCGCGCAAACACCTGGAAGGGTCGGCCACGACCTCGTCCTGAAAGAACACCTCGAGACGGTCGGCGAATACCTCCCCGAGGCGCTCGAGAGCGGCACCGTAGAAGGAGAAGCTCGCTGGCTGCGCCCAAAGGTCGCGCGAGGAGTGCTCGCCGCGCATCCAGCGCTGGAGGTACATGCTCGATGATGGATCTGAAACGAGCCCAAAATGACGATAGTGGTGGAATGCGGATCCAAATCGCGCGACGGGTTCTCGGAGGATCACGACCGCAACTCCGCCCTGGAAAACCTCGGCGGCACGCCGCCCCACCTCCGGAACATGAAGGAACTCCGGCCGCTTAACGCAAAGAGCCTTTGAGTGGTCGCGCAAACGGTCAGCCTGTCGGCCTAAGGCCCAAGCGGACAATCCTTTCCCACGCTCAAGGGACAGACACTCGAGCGAGTGCATGAGGACACCCTCATGTTCTGCCAGTGCCGCGGCGAACGACGTGCTGCAACTCTTCTGGGCTCCGCAGACGACGATCGGCCTTACCATCTGATGACCTGCTTGGGTTCGATGTTGTTTGGGGCAGGCCTCCAGACGTCCCCGATCTACCGCTGGGCCTCACCTGGCGGAGCGTGCGGTACCGTCGCCTCCGTGCAAACCGTCAAAGATCGTCCTTGAGCGGCCGGTGACTGGATCCGTCCGCGCAGCGTACAAGCGGACATCTGGCCACCGCTACCTGGCCTGGGCAGGGGTCTCACAGGCGGTCAATGCGGGGACGAACCTCCTCGTCACTCTGCAGCTTGCCCGGGCTCTGCCGGTGCGGGACTTCGCCGCCGTAGCCTTGGGGCTGGCGCTCCTGGCACTCGCCGTGGCTGGGCTTCGGGGTTACTCGTTCGAGCCTGCGGTCGTCCACGGCGACCTGTCGCGAACCTCGGCCCAACGGATGCTCGCCGATGCCGCGCTCACCGGGCTCGGGGTCGGCGTCACCATCGTGATCGTCGTCTTGGCTCTTGGCGGTCCTACGGCAACCGCATCGATACTCGCAGTAGGCGCTGTCTGCGCCGTCGTTCAAGACGGCGCCCGGTGGGTCCTCATCAGTCTTTCGAGATGGCAACTTGCCGCAGGGCTAGACTTGCTATGGCTAGCCACACAGCTCATCGTCCTAGGCATAGCGTGGGGCTCTGCCACCGGGGCAGCCCTCTCATGGACCGTCGGGGCCATAGCCTCCGCACTTGCGGGGGGCGTTGCTGTTCGACGTCTCACATCCGCAGGCCTTTCCAGTCCTCCCAGAAGGGTGTGGCATTGGGGTCTTGAGTACCTCATCGCATCGGGATCGCTTCAGCTGGCCATCCTGGTCGCTCCGATCACCGGCGGCGTCGAGTTGGCCGGCGTCCTCCGCGGGGCGGCGAGCCTTCTTGGTGCGGCGTCGGTGCTGCTCGGCGCGGCACAACAAGTGGTGGTGACACGCCTTCGGGCAGTCATGGACAACGCTGCCCTCCGCATGCTGGGCGTAAGAATCGGGGTTCTTCTTGGTGGGCTGGTTGCTGTCGCATGCCTCCCCTTCCTACTGATCGGCGACTCTCTCGGCGGGCAGCTGCTCGGTGAGACGTGGCCGCTAACGAGAGCCATCCTGCCAATCCTCGCTCTTCAACGAATAGCCACTGCGGTGGCCGCTGGCCCGGCATTCGTTCTGCGCAAGAAGCTGGGCCAGACGTCGGGCGTCTGGTGGCGCGCCGGTATCACGGCTGCGGCACTTTTCGCCGTGCTGGTCGGTTCCAGCTCGGGCAGCGCGGTTGGGGCAGCTCTTCCCTTGGCCTGCGGTGCAGTCGTGAGCATACCGATCTGGATGACCTTGCTTCGCCGGGCGACTCCCGAATCGACGCCCATCCCACCTCATGCGGCGGATGTCGATCCGCTCCATCAGGAGGGGCGGCCGGTCCAATGAGGCTCGATCGATCCCGAATGCTGCGCTGCGAAGGGGTAGGGTTCTAGGTGCCTAACCAGTTCGTCCTGTTCATGACACTGTTGGCATCACTGGCCAACATCGGGATCCTCGTCGCATGCTACCGCCATCTCGCGAGATTTGGCGAGTCCAGTGCCTTCCTTGGGCTCATCGTGCTGGCCACCTGGGGTACTGAATACGGTCTCCGACCAATCAGCATCCTGATCGATCGTGAGTTTGGCCGCGCTGGCGGGTACCTTCGCTACCTGACCGAGATCAGCCCAGCCGGATTGACGGACGCGAACCTGGTCTCACTCGTCAGCACCGGCGCGCTCGCCCTCGGGCTGACGACGGGCTTTCACGGCCTCTCTCCCCGCTCGAACGCCGCTGACAGAACGTCGAGCCTGGCTCCGATTATCCCGCAACACCGCCCCGCTGCGATGTCATTGCGTCGTCGTCTTCGTTTGCCAATTGGCCCGCTGCTCGCCCTCGCCGTTGTCATCTCGGCCGCCATCGCTCTCCAGCTAGGGACGCTGGGCGGTGCCCTCAATGGTCAGTTCGGCCGCCTGAACAGCAACGGTATCCTCTACCTGTTCGTCAACATGGTTGGTCTTGTGTTGCTGGTCACGCTTGCGAGCATGCAGCCCGATGCTATGGCTCAGCGCTCGACCCGCCGAGCGCTTCTGGGTTCGTACCTCGTCTTTGTGGCAATCCACCTCTTGGTGCTGGGTGGGCGCGCCGAGGTCATCATTGTAACGATCGCCGCGGTTATGATATTGACTGGGCGTTTCCGCCGTCCCGGCCACCGCGCTCTCATCACGGGCCTGGTGGTCGCAACCCTCCTCCTCGGGGTGCAGCGGGTTACAACACGGGAGGCGCTCGCCCCGGAGAACCTCCAGTCATCCCGCGTCACGCTAGCGCTCAGATCTCTTGCCGATCCGCTTGCCCTCATCACCCGCTACGACGTGTCCGCCTACGAGAAGCTCCTCCTGCTCGAGGAGGCAGACCCGCCACTTGCAGGCGGGGCCACCTATTTGGCCGCCCTAGGCGCCCCGGTTCCGGGATCCCGCCTGGAAGGCCCCGAGGGGGGCAACCGTGCCTTCACCCGGCTCTTTATTCCGGCTCGCTACGAGCGGGACGTCACGTTCGAGGGCATATCCTTGCTCGGCGAGGCCCGATACAACTTTGGCTGGGTCGGGCCTCCGGTCTTCGCGCTGCTGGCCGGAGCGCTCCTCGGCGGGTTGTTGCGACGCGCCCGGAGGAGCGATCCGTGGCGCCTCACTTCAGCCCTGGTCCTCGGCATCTTCCCAAGCCTGGTGCGGGCGGACGCAGTCAACACGGCCGCGCTCGGCGGTTCGCTGATCGTACTGACTCTCACCCTGCTGGCAGTGGTGACTCGCTCCAGCATCCTGCAGCACCGGTTCCTCCACGCTGCCCAGGGTCCCGCTACCCTCGCTCGATCGGAGAACTGATCGGACCATGAACCACTTTCGTCGAGCGCTTGTCAGGCTGTACCTCAGGTCATCGCTGTCCGTCCTGCCTCGATTGCGGGGATGGGCCGGGCTGCAACTACTACGGCTCATGTATGAGGACTTCTCGATCGGCGCTGGAGCTCGCTGCTGGGGCACCCTGAGAGTGGCGATGGAGCCAGGGAGCTCGATCACCATTGGAGACCGCTTCTCCTCGACCTCAGATCGGCGTCGCGCCGCTATAGCAATCTACTCGCCGACTAAGTTGCGGACCATTTCGAATGCTGAGATCATCGTGGGAAACGACGTCTCTCTCAATGGCACCTCAATAACGAGTCGCGTGCGAGTTGAGATCGGCAGCGGCGCGATGCTGGCTGCGAACGTGATTATCGTCGATTCGGATTTCCACCCGCACTGGCCGCCGCGGAGACGCCGTTCGGTAGTTGCCGGTGAGTACGATGCACCGGTCAAGCTTGGGAAGAACGTCTGGATAGGCGTCGGTACGATAATCCTGAAGGGAGCTGAGATCGGTGACAACTCGATCATCGCAGCTGGAAGTGTGGTGAATGGGATTATCCCGTCTGATGTCATGGCAGGTGGAGTACCCGCCAAGGTCATTCGGGACCTCGGTCCCGATCCCGATGCCCGAGTGGTCTCATGAGGCCGAGCATCAGCCCACCCGGGCTGTTCCCACCCAATGATGGCACGGTCGACTTCTACCTGCGGGTACGAGCCGTCGCTTGTGAGCGGCCCGATGTGATCGATTTCGGAGCGGGCCGAGGGGAGTGGCTTGAGGACCCCAGCGACGTCCGCCGAGGCCTTCGGGACATCCGTGACATCGCGTCCCGGATCGTCGGTGTTGACGTCGACACTGCGGTGCGATCCAACCCATACCTCGATGAGGCCATCGTAATAGACGGTCACAGCGCAGTCCCGCTACCTGATCAGAGCGCCGACCTCGTCATTGCCGACTTCGTGCTTGAGCACTTGGACCATCCGTCGTGGATGGCCGATGAGTCGGCCCGCCTCCTCCGCCCGGGCGGCTGGCTCTGTGGCCGGACCCCCAGCCGCTCTGGCTACATCGCACTCGCCAGCCGCCTGGTTCCGAACGGCGCTCACACGACAGCACTCTCTCGCCTGCAGCCGTTTCGGCGCTCCGAGGACGTGTTCCCCACGCGCTACCTGATCAACTCGATACCCCAGATCGAGGCCACTTTCGGCCGGTATTTCGAGAACAAATCTTTCCATTTTTGGGCGAACCTTGACTACGGCTCTCACCTCCCCGGCGCCAACCGGCTTGAGCGGCTCTGGAAACTTGTAGGAGCCGAGAAGATGGCCCCGTTCATCTACGTCTTCCTTCGTCGCACAGAATGAATATCGAAATGGCTGGTGTGCTACGTGCCGGCCTGCGACGAGCAGCCAAGAAGCTGAGGCCGAACAGCGAGATCGATGAGCGCATCCCCGTCGTTGACCTGTTCAGCATCGCCGGAAACGCCGGTGTCGAGCTGGCCAGGGGTACCGTCCGGTCCCTTGGCTCAGTCACGATCGACCCCTTCCTCTGCGGGCGACGCGTCCGCCTCCAGGGCCGAGGCCACATTACGATCGGGCGTGGTGCGCTGCTTGAGGACGGCGTGGTCCTCTACGCCCGAGGCGGTGGAGCGCTGATGATCGGGCCCAGCTGCGTGATCGGCATGGGAACTGTCATCGAGCTGGCGTCAGGGATCCGCCATGCCGGTGGCGACTTCCAACTCGGTCCGGGATCGTCCTTCGCCGAGTACTGCTACGTCGGTGCGGCGGGCGACGTGACGATCGGGGCTCGGGTGATGGTCGGCCAGTTCGTCTCACTCCACTCGGAGAACCACCTGTTCGCTCCCGGCGCGCCGATCAGGGAGCAGGGTGTAACTCGGGCCCCGATCGTCATCCACGACGATTGCTGGCTTGGAGCGGGATCTCGGGTGCTGGCCGGCGTCACCATCGGGAGCGGCGCCGTTGTAGCTGCCGGCGCAGTCGTCACCAGTGACGTCGCCAGCAACTCGGTTGTTGCTGGCGTCCCGGCCCGCCCCATCGGGGACCGTTCCTAGTGCGCGTGGCGACCGTCACGACCTCGCGCTACGGCCGTCGCTCGTAGAGGTATTCGAACGCCTTGTTCTGGCGCAATTCGTTGCGCACGAAGCGACGGGACGCACGCTCAACCAAGGCAAACCGGCTTTGGTCGGGAACCATCTCCGACCCGATCCGGTTGACCGAGGTGGTGCCATCCGGCTGGTGGTAGCGGAAACGGGTCTCGTGGTTCACATGGAAGAAGTACCGCCGACAGATCCGTTCGGTCTCCCGCAGGTAGTGCTCGGCGCTCGTCCCATCCATCTCGGAGAAGGAGTAGGCGTTGAACACCAGGTCGACGCTGTTGTCCGGCGTATCGGCGATGCGCCAGTGCGGAAGCACCGAGACGGCGGCGGCCGCTCGGTCGGGGTGCTCGCCGAACAGCTGCACCCGGTCCTCACCGATGGCACCCATCAGGCAGTAGGCCGACAGGCAGCCGACCTCCGGAAGATCGACGATCGTGTAATGAGACACGATGGCATCGCCGAGCTGGAGGAACTGGATAGCCTGACCACCCATCCCCGCCCCGATCTCGAGGATGCTGACCCCCTCGGCCTCGCTTCGCAGCCGCCCGAGAAGCGTGGTCGCATGATGTGCGTAGCGGAACGTGTCGACCTGTACCAGACGGTCTCCGATCCAGATGCCGTGTGGGTTCCCGACGACGGCGCTCTCAACATCCGACCAGTCGGGGCGAACCTCAGCGAGCAGGTTGCGGTAGCGGCTCCACACCGCCCGATAGGCAGGATCCCGGAGCGGCCACCCCTTCAGGTCATCGATCGTACCGCCCGAGCCCGACGACAAGGGATCGCGATGGACGTTCTCAAGTATCGACCGCAGCCGCCCTAGGTCACCAGCGCGCAGACAGGACCGCAGCTCCTGGTAGTGAAGCTCGAGCCACTCAGCCCAGACCCCACGAACCTGCAGGTCGAGCGGGCAGGAGACTCCCACGTCGGCCTCAGCTGCATTGAAGGCTGCGACCAGCCGGCCCAGCGCCTCGTTCGAGCAGCGTCGATCCAACCCGCTATCTCGGTGATCGGCAAAACCGACCGAGAGGTCGCTTCGCCGGTCAATTGGGCTGAGCCGTACCGTCTGAGCAACGACAGCGAGCTGTGCGTAGAGCGTCCCCGCCGCACGGCGTCGCGCCTTGAAGAACAGCGTGTGATCCTGCGCTGCCCTCCGCACCTTGGCGCCGACTGAGCGCAGCCTGGGCGTCATCATCGCCCGTAGTTGGGTCAACCAGCCGAACTGGTCTTGCCCCGCCTGCTCGAGCGCTTCAGGGCGGCGCCGCCGGCGACCAGGCCGAGGCCGACGAGGGCCGTGGGCACCACGATGGCGCCGGTGCGGGCCAGGCTCCCGCCGCCGCCGCCTCCTCCTCCTCCGCCGCCGGTGGTGGCTGCCACCACGTTGACCGCGCGGGAGACTGAGGCGGACCTGCCGTTGAGGGTGCCGCGGGCAAAGATCGTGTGGTTGCCCAACGAGATGTTGGCGGGGATGGTGACCGAAGCGGTGCCGACGCGAGCGGCGGAGACGGTGAACGTGCCGATCTGCTGCTCAACCGAGGCGATGGAGAAGATGCCGCTGGTGCCGGGGTCGAACCCGCGTGCCGTCGCCTGGATCGTCTGGTTACGGAGGAGGTCGGTGGCGTCGGACAGATCGAGGGAGAGGCCGGGACCGGGCGTGGTCGTCGAGGTGGTGGTGACGAAGCAGCCGGGGCTCGGGGGGTAGCAGGGCGTCTGGGCCGAGGCGGGGGAGCCGACGAGGGCGGCGGTGGCGCCGACAGCGGCCACGGCCGCGGCCGCACCGGCACGGCGGAGTGGGCTGATCGGCATGAGATCTCCTTGAGGTGGCTTGTGAGGACGCTCTGCGCCGTCTCGGCTACCGCTAAAGGGTACTACGCGCATGGCCGGCGGTGCACCACCATCTGATCAGGGCGAAACCGGGCGGATCTGGTTGGCCCGTCCGGTGGTGGTGGTTGGGGGCAAGTGGTCGGGGTCGTCGCCGCCGGCCGGCCGGTGGTGGGGGGGGTGGGGCCGGTGCCGGTCCGGTGGTGGTCGAAGTCGAGCCGGGGCCGGGCCGGCTGCTCGAGGTGGTCGAGCCGCCAGCGGCGGCCTGGGCCGTGGTGGCCGCCGGGCCGGACCCCAGGGTGGGGAACGGGCTCAGGTCGCCGGCCGGGGCCGCCCGGGCCCGCCCGCTGCCCTGGCCAGTGGTCAGGGCCCGGGGCCGGGCATCACCAGCGGCGTGCCCGGGCAGATGACCAGCGTCAGCGGCGTCGGGCGGACCGCCCGGACAGGCCGGGCCATCACCGCTTGGGCCAGGAAGTTGACCTCGGAGGCCGCGCCAGCGGCCGTCGTAGCCGGCGTAGAGCTCGAAGCGGGGGTAGTAGGGGTTGGCCGTCACCACGTCGACCGTCCAACCCTGGCTCCTGACCCATCGCACCAACTGGAGGGCGTGGTGGGGGGTGCCGATCGGCTCGGGAAAGTAAGGTGGGGGTGACGACGCGGAGATGGCCGGCCCCGAACCGCTCCAGCCGACCGAGGTCGATCTGGGGCCGCTCGGGCGGGGAACGGGCTCACACGGTCGTGCTGGGCAGGCTCCGCCTGCTCGAGCGCTTCAGGGCGACGCCACCGGCGACCAGACCGAGGCCGACGAGCACCGTCGGCACCACGATGGCGCCGGTGCGAACCAGTTGACCGCCCCCGCCGCCGCCCCCGCCGCCCCCGCCGCCCCCGCCGCCCCTGCTGCAGCCCTCGCCGCCGCCGGTGGTGTCCGCCAGCACGTTGACTGCTCGGGAGACCGAGGCGGACCTGCCGTTGAGGGTGCCGCGGGCAAAGATCGTGTGGGCGCCCACCGAGATGTTGGCGGGGATGGTGACCGATCTGGTGCCGACCCGAGCGGCGGAGACGGTGAACGCGCCGATCTGCTGCTCAACCGAGGCGATCGAGAAGATGCCGCTGGTGCCGGGGTCGAACCCGGTCACCGTCGCCGGGATCGTCCGGCCACGGATGACGTCGTCGGAGGCGCACACCGCGAGGAGGGTCAGGCCGGAAACGGGCGGTCCCGTGGTGGTGGTGGTGGTGCCGGTGGTCGGGGGGTAGTTGGGCGTCTGGGCCGAGGCGGGGGAGCCGACGAGGGCGGCGGTGGCGCCGACAGCGGCCACGGCCGCACCGGCACGGCGGAGAGGGCTGATCGGCATGAGATCTCCTTGAGATCGCTTATGAAGACGCGTTGCGCCGTCTCGTCTACCGCGAAGGGTACCACCCGCATGGCCGGCGGTACACCATAATTCTGATCAGGGCGGTACCGGGCGGATCTGGTTGGCCCGCCTGGTGGTGGTTGTTGGGGGCACGGTGGTCCGGGTCGTCGTCGCCGGCCGGCCGGCGGCGGGGGGTGGGGCCGGTGCCGGCCCGGTGGTCGAGGTCGAGGCGGGGCCGGGCCGGGTGCTCGAGGTGGTCGAGCCGCCGGCGGCGGCCTGCGCCGTGGTGGCCGCCGGGCCGGAGCCGAGGCTGGGTGAGGGGCTCGGGCCTCCGGCCGGTGCCGCCCGGTCCCGCCCGCTGCCCTGCAGGAGGTCGCCGTCGCTCAGGGGAGGCGGCTCGTCGAAGTCGCCTGGCGGCGCCCCCTGGGTGGCCACCGCCATGTACTTCTCCCAGATCTGGGCGGGGATGCCGCCGCCGCTCACCGGCCGGCCCCGCACCCGGTCCATGGGCCGGCTGCCGTCGTCGGGCCAG
>JBBQRO010000090.1:0-13080 GCA_038214685.1 Acidimicrobiales bacterium | reverse complement strand
GCCGGGCTCGCTAGAGGCGGGGCGTGGGCTCGCCCAGGAGGTCCGGAGGCTCGATGGAATCGACCGGCTCGACCGGGTCGACCGACTCCCAGGCGTCCGGCGGGTCGGCCAGAAGGCCGTCGCCCACGCCGTCACTGCCCGGCGGGATGTCGGTGGGGCCGACATCTCCGACGATGTTGGGATCCTCCACCCCGACACCCGTGCCCCGCAGCCGATCGAGGATGCTCTCGCCTTCGTATTCGTCCATACCGGTCCTCTACCCAGGCGACGCTTCTGGCAACGCCGGAGGACACCGCCAGGTAGTAGCACTTCGCACCTATTGAACCAGCGAGGACACGCTGGAAGACTGCGCCGCTGCAACGGGCGCGCCGGGGAACCGAGCCGCCGAACTTCTTCGAACGAGGGGCTGGGGACATGACAGGTGCACCCAACAGTCGGCGCCGGCACGTGGTTGGGACGGTGGCGGCGGCAGCCGGGCTATTCGGATCGGTGCTCGTGTTCAACGGGCCGGCCCAGGCGGTGCCTAACAAGGGGCTCAACGGGCTGATTGCCTGCGGAGGCACGTTGCCCACCGGCACGCCCAATGTCAACGACTTCGAGGTCTACGTGATGAACCCGGACGGCTCCAACCGGACCAACATCACCGACGAGAACCCGATCACCGACTACAACCCGTTGTGGACCGCCGACGGCAAGAAGATCATCTACGAGGCCGAGAGCGTCGGACAGGCCATCGACGACACATTCGAGCTGTGGACCATGAATCCCGATGGCAGCGGGAAGGCCATCCTCTACGCCAACGGGAAGCCGGAGGACATTCCCCGCGGCGTGCACCCCGACGGCTCGCAGATCGTGGTGCAGAGCAATGAGACCGGGAACAACGAGATCTTCAAGATGAACGCCGACGGCACCGGCAAGGTCAACCTCACCAACAACCCGGCCAGTGACGCCTGGCCCCGATGGGGCGCCGACGGCACCCGGATCTTCTTCCACAGCAACCGGTCCGGCAACTTCGACATCTGGTCGATGGACCCCTTCGGCGGGAACCTGGTCAACCTGACCGCAGGGTCGGCGCTGTCCGACAACACCGTCGAGGTGTCGCCCGACGGCCGGAGGCTGGCCTTCACCCGGCAATTCCCCGCCGGCAACAGCGAGATCTTCACCATGGACGTAAACGGCGGCAACGAGACGAACATCTCCAACTTCCCGACCTATGACAGCATCGTCACCTGGTCGCCGGACGGCACCACCCTGATCTGGACCAGCAACCGCAGCGCCGACTTCGAGGTCTGGAGCGCGCCCGCCACGGGCGGCCCGGCGACCCGCCTCACCAACGCACCGGGCTTCGACGGGCGCTGCGACTGGCAGCGCCTGTGCACGGTCAGCGGCAATGGGTCGATCATCGGCACCGAGGGCGACGACGTGATCTGCGGCGGGCCGGGCAACGACCGGATCATGGGGCTGGGCGGCAACGACATCCTGCTCGGCTTCGGCGGCAACGACCTGCTGTTCGGAGGCCCGGGCGACGACATACTGTTTGGAGGCGTCGGCAACGACTCCCTGGATGGGTCGGCCGGCAACGACTTCTCCTCGTCCGGTCCGGGTGCCGACCGGATCAGCGCCGAGCCCGGCGAGCGGGTCGACGTCGGCGCCGGCCCGGGCGATCAGTGCACGATCGGCCGCCAGAGTGTGTGCCCTCCCCGCCTGTCGTGATCGGGCCGGAAACGGGCCGGTGGTACCATGAATGGGAAATCCGCGACTTGTTGGGGACGCCTCGTTTGCCCGGATGGTCCTCGACCGTCCGTCGCACAGGCTCGACGCCCTCTCTGAGCCAGACCAGAGGAGCGACCATGGATCACGAACCAGTTCCGCAGCCCTTCGCCATGGTTGTGCCGGCCCTCAATGGCGACGACGACGGTTCGCTCTCCGACGATGCGCAGTCCCACCGGTGTGGCCGCTGTCGCATGGCGTTCGACGACGACCCCACGCTCGGCGACACAGCTCGCAGGGAATGGTCGCTGTGCCCGTCCTGTGCAGCCATCCGGTTCCCCAGGCAGGCTCGCAGCTCGGCCCGCCTCACCGTCGTCCCAGACCCGTCGTGACAACCGGACAGACCGACACCATCACGCCGGCGCCCGCGGCGGACCTTGGTCCGGTGAAGGCACGGGTGGTCCTCGTCGACACCCGACCCGACCGCCGGGCGGTCATGCGCCAGGTCTTCGAGCACTCCGGTGTGGCGGCCGCGGTGGTGGCTGAGGCGGACAGCCAGTCCGATGCCGTCACCCTGGTGGAAACGCATGCCGCCGATGTCGCGGTCATCGAGCTCCCGCAGCCGGCGAAGGTCGGTCTCGAGACCGTCGCTGCGCTCCGCCGGCGCTTCGCCGACCTGGCTATCGTCGTGATCTCGTTCAACACCGACGCCGCCGTCAAGGCCGAGGCGCTCGCCGCAGGTGCGAATGCCTACCTGGTGAAGCCGGTCAGCGCCCGCGAGGTTATGGCCGCCGTCCCCGACGCGCCGCACCCCGCCGCCACCGCCTGAACCGGCGTCGACTGGCACGAAGTCGGGCACTGAGGAGAACCGTGGGCGCGTGGGGCACGGGAACGTTCGACAACGACGACGCCGCCGACTGGGCCTATGAGCTCGGTGACGCCCTCGACCTGTCGCCGGCGCGCCAGGCATTGGCGGCCACGATGGACTCCGACGGCTATCTCGAGATCCCGGAGGGAGCGTGTGCGGTAGCGGCGGCGGCGGTGGTGGCCGCCACCTTTGACGGCGACCTGAAGGGGCTGCCGGAGGAAGTCGGGGAGTGGGTCGACGATCACCCGGGCACCGCCAGCCGTGGCGACGCCCGGCTGGCGGTGGACGCGCTGGAGCGGGTCCTGAGCGAGGACTCCGAGCTCCGGGACCTCTGGGGCGACGCACCCGAAGGTGCCGAATGGGCCAAGGGGCTCGAGAAGCTTTGCCGTCGCCTGGCCCGGGCCATCGATGACGACGGAGTTTCGGGGTAGACGGGCTTCGCCCCGATCGCATGAGAGGGTGGGGGGCGTGGCGTCCATCATCGTGTGCGGCGGCAGCGTCATCGGCCTGGCCGCCGCCGCGCTGCTGGCCCGTGATGGGCACCAGGTCACGGTGTTGGAACGCGATCCCGCTCCCCCGCCGATCGAGCCCCAGGCGGCGTGGGATCAGTGGAAACGCGCCGGCGTGTCTCAGTTCCACCAACCGCACAACCTTCACCCCCGCTTCCGGCTGATCCTCGACGAGGAGCTGCCCGGTACGGTCGACCGGCTCGTCGCCGCCGGGTGCGTGTGGCTGGACTGGCTGGCGCTCATGCCTCCGCTCATTCGCGATCGGACGCCCCGACCGGGCGACGAGCGGTTCCGCTTCGTCTCCGGGCGCCGGCCGGTGGTCGAGGCCGTGCTGGCCGACGTGACCGAGGAGAGCGGTGCCCGCGTCCGGCGCGGCGTCGCCGTCGCCGGGCTGCGCACGGAGCGAAGCGGGATTGCCGGCGCACCCCACGTCACCGGGGTGCGGACCACCCAGGGCGAGGACCTCGACGCCGACCTGGTCGTCGATGCCACCGGTCGACGCACCCGCTTGGCCGACTGGCTCCAGGCGGCGGGAGCGGCGACGGCGCCGCGCGTGGAGTCCGAGGACGGAGGGTTCGTCTATCACAGCCGATATTTCCGTGGCCCGGAGCTCCCGCCGTTCAACGGCCCGCCCACGTCGGACTTCGGCACCATCTCACTGTTGACCATTCCCGGCGACAGCGGCACGTGGTCGGTGACGATCTGGGCGTCGTCCTCCGACGTCGCCCTGCGGAATCTCCGTCACCCCGACCGGTTCGACGCCGTCGTCCGGGCCTGCCCCCTGCACGCCCACTGGGTCGACGGGGAGCCGATCACTGACGTCCTCACCACCGCCGGCGTCCTCGACCGCTACCGGAGATTCGTTGTCGACGGACAACCGGTGGCCACCGGCGTGGTTGCGGTCGGCGACGCATGGGCGTGCACGAACCCGTCAGCCGGCCGGGGCATGACCGTTGGATTGCTGCACGCCCAGTGCCTGCGCGACGTGGTGCGGGCCGAGCTGGGTGATCCCGAGGGCCTGGCTCGAGCGTGGGACACCGTCACCGAGCGCCAGGTGGCGCCGTTCTACTGGAGCCAGATCACCGCCGACCGGGCCCGGTTCGCAGAGATGGATGCCCTTCGTCGTGACGACGAGCCGCCCGCCCCTGACCCGGCCTCGGCGGCGATCGCTGCGGCGATGATGCGCGATCCCGACGTGTTCCGGGGCGCGCTCGAGATGACCACCTGCCTGGCCCTTCCCGAGGAGGTGCTCTCGCGACCCGGCTTCATGGACAAGGTCGACACCCTGTCGCGATCACGGATGTGGAAGATCCCCGGTCCCGACCGCCAGGCACTGCTCGCCCTCGTCGGTTCCTGAGGCCAACCCCGCGATCAGCTGCCGTGTAGAACCTGCTTAAACACCTTCTCGTAGCCCGACACCATCACTGCCGCCGTGAAGTTGTCGGCTACCCGGGCCCTGCAGGCCGCCGGCGAGATCTCGCCCAGGCGGGCGACGCACTCCACCATCTCGTCGATGTCGGACCGCAGGAACCCGGTCTCGCCGTCGACCACCAGCTCCGGCGCCGCACCCATGGGGGGCACGATCACCGGCGTTCCGCAGGCCATGGACTCGGTCATCACCAGGCCGAAGGGCTCGGCCCACTGAATGGTGCAGAGCGTGCCCTGGGCCCGCCCCAGGAGGTCGACCTTTTCGGCGTGGGACACGTCGAAGCTGATGTCCTCGTCGCCGGTGAGGCGGGGCTCGACGATGCGCTCCCAATACTGGATCTCGGCCGGCTCGGCCCGCTTGACCACCATCTTGAGGTGCTTGCCCGCCCGCTTGGCCACCTCCACCGCCACCTCCGGGCCCTTCTCGGGATTGCACCGGCCGAGGAAAAGTAGGAAGTCCTCCTTGGTTTCCCGGTAGGGGTACACGTCGATGTCGAGACCGTTGTAGACGACCCTGGCATAGGACAGATCGGCGTTGAGGCTGGCCTGCGACTGGCTGATGGCCACCAGGTGAACCCGGCCGTCGAGGGCGGCGTGGAAGCGGCGGGCATCATGGCTCCACGGCCCGTGCAGCGTGCGGACCACGGGCGGTGTCCCGTTCAGTAGCGCCCCGAACGCCGGCCCCCAACCCGAGTGGTCGTGGATGATGTCGAACTCACCGGCATGGAGGTAGGCCGACAAGGTGTGGATGGTGTCGTCGGTCACGCTCAGACCCATGTCGGCCAGCTTCGGCGTCTCCTCGAGCGGTGACACCAGCTTCCCTTTCGTTCGGGAGCCGCCGCTGGCGAAGAGGGTCACGTCGTGGCCTCTGTCCACCAGCCCGTCGGCGATGAGGCTTACGACCAGTTCGATGCCTCCGTAGCTCGGCGGCGGCACGCTCACCCATGGGGGAGCAATCTCGGCGATTCGCAAGTCTCGGCCTCCTTCAGGAACCGGTCAGTTCTACCCCGCTGGGCTGTTCCATCCCCAGTTGCCAGAACACAAAGGCCCAGATATCGGCCCCCTCGTCGGCCTGCTTCCATGCCGGCTTGCCGACGCCGTGGCCGGCGCGCGCCTCGATGCGCACCAGGACCGGCTGCTCGTCGGGCGTCCCCGTGGCCGCCTGGAGGCGGGCGGCGAACTTGCGGGCATGGAGCGGGTCGACGCGCGAGTCGGACTCGGCCGTCGTGATCAGGCTGGCCGGGTACGCCGTTCCGTCGACGACGTGCTGGTAGGGCGAGTAGGCCTCGATCACCGAGAACTGATCGGGGTCGTCGGGGTCGCCGTACTCGGGGATCCAAAGGGCGCCGATGAGGAAGCGGTGGTAGCGGAACATGTCGAGCAGGGGGACGGCGCAGACGGCGGCTCGGCACAGGTCGGGGCGCTGCGTCAGGGCTGCTCCCACCAGGAGCCCACCGTTGGATCCACCACGGATGGCCAGCCGGTCGCGGCTCGTACGGCCCTCGGCCACCAGCCAGTCGGCTGCGGCATGGAAGTCGTCGAAGCACTGTTGCTTGCGGGCCAGCATGCCGGCCCGGTGCCAGTCTTCGCCGTACTCGCCTCCCCCCCGGATGCCTGCCACCGCCCATACCCCGCCCGCCTCGCAGAACGCCACCGTCGCCGAGGAGTAGCCCGGCGAGTTGGTGATGGCGAACCCGCCGTAGGCGGTGAGCAAGGTGGGCGTGCGGGGCGTGACCACGGTCGCCGCCGCCCTGACCAGGAACATCGGCACGTTGGTGCCGTCGGACGAGGGGTAGAAGACCTGCTCGACCGCAAACGCATCGGGGTCGACCGGCGAGGCGAAGGAGGTCCACGGCTCGACCGCGTCGTCGTCGGAGGTCCAGCGCCACAGCGCGGAAGGCCGGGCGAAGGAGGTGAAGGTGAAGAAGGCCCGTGCGGTGGCGGGGTCGGCGTCGAACCCGCCGATCGAGCCCAGCTCGGGCAGGGCAACCTCCTGCCGGTCGCCGCCGTCGAGGCGGTAGTGGTGCAGGCGGGAGACGGCGTGCTCGGCCGACGCCACCACCAGTCGACCGCCGGCGATCACTGCGCCGTCGATCACCGCCGAGCTCTCGGCGACGATGGTTTGCCAGTGCTCGGCCTGAGGCATCGCCAGGTCGGCGGCAATGACTCTGCCCCGAGATGCGTCCAGGTTGGTCACCGCGTACAGGTGGTCGCCGGCGATCTGGCACCAGGTCGTCGCCTCCTCGTGCTCCACGACGACCGTGCGTTGGCCGGTCTGGCGATCGAGCAGGATCACGTCGGTCCGAGTGGGCATGTAACTGATGTGGAACACCAGCCACCGCCCGTCCGGCGAGATGGCCGTGGCCGGCAGCGCCGTCTTGTCCAAGCCGCCCAGGAGCAGCTCGTCGGCGGACGGGTCGTCGCCGATCCGATGCCACCAGACCGTCTCCCAGTACCCCTCCTCACCGGAGGCGACCGTGGCCGGGTCGGGCAGGCGGCTGTAGGCGAACGCCGAGTTGTCGGGCATCCACGACAGGGAAGGATGGCGGATGTGGGGGATGGCGTCGGTCAGCAGCGAGCCGGTGTCGACCTCCACCACTCGCAGGGTCCCGTGCTCGCTGCCGCCCTGGGACACGCCGTAGGCCACCAGCCGGCCGTCCGGAGAGGGGGTGAACCAGTCGATCGACGCGGCGTGGTCGACGGCCATGTCGTGGGGGTCGACCACGACGCAGGCCGGTACGGCCGGATCGACTGCAGAGCGGACGACGAGGACGGCCTGGTCCTGGTCGCCCTTACGCTCCAGGGTGAACACCCGGTCGGCCGCGACTGCCGGCGCGCCGACCATCCCCACCTGCAGCAGGGACAGCATCCGCTCGTGCAGCCCGGAACGGGCCGGCAAGGCGTCGAGCACCGCCCGGGTCCGAGCGTTCTGGGCCGCGCTCCAGCCCGCGACCTCCGGAGAGTCCCCGTCTTCGAGCCACCGATAAGGGTCGTGCACCCGGGTGCCGTGGAGCACCTCGACCACATCTCGCACCGGCGTGGCCGGCGCAGATGGGACGCTAACGACCGGCGTTCGGCTTCTTGCCGTGGTTGGCCTTCTTGCGCCGGGCCTTGATCTTGCGCTTGTTCGTCTTCTTCGACATGGTGCACGGAGGTTAGCCGCTGCACCTCACCTGCTCGGCGCTCGGGCCGGTGACTTCGGAGCAGACACCGATTTCTGGGTGCGGCTCTCCGGAGTGGCGCCCGAAAGAATCCTCGACATCGGCTTTGGCTCAGGACTGCTGGCCATCCGCGTGGCCGAGCTCGGCCACGAGGTGACGGGTGTGGACGACGCTACCGCGATGCTCGAAAAGGCGAAAACAGCACGACAGGTGCTCCTCGAAGACCACGACCTGGACCGCGCGCTCGAAGCTGCCCAGGAGCACCTCGTTCCCGGCGGGGCGCTGGCGTTCGACACCCGGAACCCCTCAGGTGACGATAGGCACGCCATGGCACGCAGTGCCGTCCTTTCCCACCGTCAGTGAAGTCTGGCTCCGACCCATGGAGGCCTACGGCCTATGAAAGCGATGACCGTCATCCCCGGAACCCCCCACAGCGCCAGGGTCCGCGACGACCATCCCGAGCCGTCGCTCGACGCAGTGGACGGTGGACGGGGTGTCAAGGTCAAGGTCCTGCGAGTGGGGCTCGACGGCACCGACAAGGAGATCGACGCCGGTGACTACGGCGCTTCGCCGCCCGGGGTCGACTATCTCGTCACCGGCCACGAGGGTTTCGGCGTCGTCACCGAGGTCGGGGAGAACGTCACCGAGGTCCGCGCCGGCGACTACGTGGTGTCGATCGTGCGCCAGGCCGGTGACAGCATCTACGACTACGTCGGCACCCCCGACTTCACGACCGACGACAGCCACCACGAGCACGGCATCAACTGGTGCACGGCTTCCTGACCGAGTCGTACGTGGAGGACGTCGGTCGCCTCGTCCTGGTGCCCGCTGGGTTGCGGGAGGTCGGCGTGTTGCTCGAGCCGACCACGGTCGTCGAGAAGGGCATCACCCAGGCCTATGAGATCCAGCGCCGGCTCAAGGTCTGGCAACCGCGACGCGCAGCGGTCCTCGGTGCCGGCACCATCGGCCTCCTCGCCGCCATGGTCCTGCGCCTGCGCGGCCTCGACGTCACCGTCTTCGGCCGCGACGAGCCGCCGTTCCTCAACGCCGACCTCGTCGACGCCATCGGGGGCCGGTACCTCAGCACCGAGCAGACCACCCTGGTCGACGCCGAGAAGCGCTTCGGCCCCTTCGACCTCATGTTCGAGGCCACCGGCTTCTCGCCGCTCGTGTTCGACGCCATGGGCGTGCTGGGTCGCAACGGCGTCCTCGTCCTGTCGAGTGTGACCGGCGGCGACCGGCGGGTGGAAGTACCGTCCGATGCCCTGAACCTCGGCTTCGTGCTGGGCAACAAGGTCATGGTTGGCACGGTCAACGCCAGCCGGGCCGACTTCGAGACCGGGGTCCGCGACTTGGCGATGGCCGTGGTCCGCTGGCCCGGGTGGTTGGAGCGGCTCCTGACACACCGGGTCGCTGGCCTCGACAACGCCCCGAAAGCACTTGAGCTCCTGGGCACGGCCGGCGCCATCAAGGTTTTCGTCGAGGTCAGTCCGCTGCCATAGGGAGTGCGAGGGGCCACCGGCGATCTCGACGCCTTGCCTTATTGGGCGTTTGCCTTGCCCACCTCGCCGCGCTCGATCAGCACCACCTGCTTGTTCCCGGCCAAGGCCATGGTGTCCAGGGGAGCAGCCACGGCGATGATGAGGGCGGCGATCACCGCCGGCCGGCGCGCCCCCGCCAGCACCCGCGTGCGCAGCGCAGTGGTTGGCGGCGCCTGGCTCTCCACGGCCGTTGCCCGTTGCTCGCGCCGCAGGGCCCAGCTCTGGATGAACGGCACGAGGGCGCAGACGACGGCCAGGCTCGACAGGATCGCCACCTTGATACCGAACTCGGTGGACTGAAAGAAGATGAGCGCGGCCGCCACTGTTGCCGTGGCCGCGCCGTAGACGACCCGACCAAGCGGGGCTTTGGGGGCCGTCTGGGGGTCAGAGATCATGAAGAACACGAAGACCATCAGCTCCGGGGACAGCGCCAGGTTGGCCCAGTACTCGAGACCGCTGACCGGTCCTACGTGCCAGATGGCGATGAAGCTGCGCCCAGCCAGGGCGAAGATGCCGGTGAGCACCGCGAAGGTGGCCAGGAACGACACGGCCATCGGGATCATCCGTACAGAGCGGAGAATCCAGGCGGCGCCACCGATAATCACCACGTAGGACAGCGCCTGGCCGATCCGGCTCGGGCCCCACCACAGGTACTGGGCAAAGACCTGATTCGGCCCGACGACCAGCAGGCACCACACGATGCCGATGTTGGATGGGTTGAACAGGTGTTTGCCGGTGGGACGGATCAGGTGTTTGGCCAGCAGCGAGATCACGCCGGCGAGAAGGAAGAACTGGATCCCATTCAGGCTCCACAGGTCTCCCGAGGGCGTGCCCGAGGCTCTCAGGATCAGAGCGACGCTGCTGCCGGTGAGGATGCCGCTGGCCGGCCAGGCGATGATGCGCTGGCTCCGGAAGGTGAGGACGAACTCGGCGAGCCCGCACAGCAGCATCGTCAGCAGTATCTGGGCGAGCGACACCTTCCAGTCGAGCAGGGTCTGGCCCAGGACGTGCAGGGTGATGACGACTGCCGACAGCTTGAAACGCGGGTCGCGGCGACTCGGGAGGACAACCGGAATCTCCTGTCCCCGCAACGTCAGATGGGGCCGGCTCACTACCGGAGCGGTCGTCGCAGGCGCGGTCATGCCGGCCTCAGCGTGGCCGCGGCGTAGGCGCTGTTGGCCACTTCGCACCAGATGACGAACGACCGGTACTTCGTGGGATCCAGGCTGGGCGGCACGGCAAAGTTGAGAGAGCCGGTGGTGACGTCGAGCGACGCGATCGACGGCGACCGGGGGGCATCGGTGACCTGCTTGGTCGTTCGAGGCGCATCCAGCGGGCTGAACTGGAGCTCCAGGTCGCTGTTGGCGGTGACGAAGAAGTTGTCCAGGCGCACGGCGTGGCTGCCGTCCGCCAAGCGGTAGATGTTCACCGTCCCCGTCGCCACCTGGTCGATCCGGTAAAGCGATCCCGTCGCCACGATCGCTGCGCCTGGTGCGGTCATCGAGGCGAGCGGCGCCTCGTTGAGGGGGACGTCGACCTGCTGGTCCACCTGCATCTGCCATGGCCCACTGGCCGTCACCTCCAGGCTGACGCTTCCGGTCTGGATGCCATAGCCGGTGGCCGTCCCAGGGCAGGCCTCGTCCACGATCGGCCGCCGCTGCTCGGGGGCCCGCACGAGGAGCCGGCCGGACTCGCAGGTCCACTTCACCCGCCACTGCACCGCGTCGCCGGGAATGCTGAAGGCCGGAGCCCGCATTGAACCCACGCCCTCCAGCTTGATCACCGCCTGCCACCATGGCTGTGACCGCAGGACGGTCTGCTCCGGCGCTGCCGGGGCCGGCACCGTCCCCTGTGCCGGCTCCGCACCCTCGACGCTCCTGCTCACTGCCGCTGATCTTTCCTCCGGCGTCTCCGACCCGAAAACGCGCTCTCTCATCCCCAGGACGTTTCCGCCGAACAGGGCGCTGGCCAACAGCGTGAGGAGACCGGCTCCGGACAGGACCCGCTGGAGAAGCGTCGGAGACGGCGGTGCCGGAATCGAGATATCGGCCATAGGAGCAGGAGATCGTCCTCCCGAGGTCCTACCCACTGACGTGTCCTGCGATGCGGCCATCTCAGGTGCCCGCCGCCCGCCTCGGATCGACGGCGCCGATCCAGGACCCGCCTTCGGTCCGGCTGAGGTTCAGCTCCTCGGCGGTGATCTCCTCCAGCTGTCGACGGCGGGTCTCCACCCCGAAGATCGCCATGGCCACGGCACCCAGGGTCAGGGGCACCGCCCCGATCAGCGCGGTGGTGGCGATCGACGGGGCGGCCACGGCCGCCACCACTAAGGCGATGATGACGACGCCGCCCAGCTTGCTGGCGCCGGCAGCCAGGCCAGTGCCCCGGGAGCGAATCCGGGTCGGAAAGGTCTCCGACGCATACGCCACCAGCACGGCCAGGATGGAGCTGATGCCCGTGATGGGCAGGATCAGGAGCAGGTCGAGCCTTGTCCGGTTGTCGGCCACCCGGTCGCCCAGGACCACGAAGGCGGCGAGGGACGCCGCGGTGATCAGCCCGAGGAGGATCATCGTCTTCTTCGTACTCCAGAACCCGTAGAGCCCGGCGATCACGAACGTGGCCGGGAATCCGAGCAGGGCCGAGTCCCGCAGGATGGTGGCCGAGGTGACCTCGTCGAAGCCGAGCTTCTGCAGGTTGGACGGAATCCACAGCTGGAACCCGAACGTGACCAGGCCGACTCCGAGGCCGAACAGACCTACGACGAGGCTGAGCCCCCGGAAGGGCGGAGCGAAGATCTGCGCCCAGCCGCCGCGGACCTGGTCCTCGACCTCGAGATCGGAATGGGCATCCTCAAAGATGGTCGCCCCGTAACGGGTCATCACCGCCCGGGCCTCGGCGTCGCGACCGTTCTGCAGCAGGAAACGGGGCGACTCGGGAATCCAGCGGTTGAGGAGCAGGAGCAGCACTCCCGTGGGCAGCCCGAGGAGCCAGAGGATGCGCCACCCGTAGGTCGGCGTCAGCTCAGCCGACAGCCAGCTGGTGATGATGTAGGCGCCGGCCACGTCGCCACCGATCAGGACCATCAACCACCCCCGATGGCGGGCGGGAATGGTCTCGGCCAGGAGGGCGAAGGTGATCGGGAGCATGCCGCCCACCCCGAGACCCATGACGAAGCACATGAACAGGTTCCACTCATAGCCGGGCATCGATCCGCAGACCGACGTGGCGATGAAGAGCACCCCGGCGAGCAGGATTGACGCCCGTCGCCCGATCCGGTCGCCCAGCCAGCCCCAGATGATGGAGCCGAGCACCGTTCCGGTGATCCCGGCCAAAGGGAGGAAGGCCACCGGGACGCTGCCCCCGGGGTTGAGGGCCGACTTCAGGCCGTACTCCCGCCCGAAGCCGGGCGCCACGAAGCTGAGCGTCACCGGCTTCATGACGTCGATGGTCACCGCCAGGGCCATGACCAGGAGGAGGCCGGCGTGGGCCGGGGACAATTTGGCGTCATCGAGCGCCTTCACCCGCAGGGAGGACACCATTGATCGGCCGGCAGACAGGGGCGGCAGCAGCCCGTAGAACGTGGCCGCGAGGCCTACCAACACCAGGGCCATGCCGGCTTTCATCGGACCGTCCACGGGCATGCCCACCAGCCGGTAGCCCATGTCGCGGGCGCCGATGTACATGGGTAGGTGCAGCAGCACGCCCAAGGTGACGGCGGCACTGCCCAGCCAGAAGGCGGCGGGATGGTGGAAGGTGATGCCGCCCCGGCGGGCTCGACGCCTTTCGGCGGACGTGCCCAGCTCTGGTGCCACCCTCCGAGGGTAGAGGTCGAGGCGTAACTGCTCCGTAACGTGCGCGTATGG
>JBBQRO010000089.1:0-13405 GCA_038214685.1 Acidimicrobiales bacterium | reverse complement strand
GGTCGAGGAGGTGGAGGTGCTCGTGGTGGGCGGCAGGGTCGAGGAGGTGGAGGTGCTCGTGGTGGGCGGCAGGGTCGAGGAGGTGGAGGTCGTCGGGCTGGCGGTGGTGGTGATGTCGATGCACCAGCCGTTCAGGATGCCCTGGATCGCAGGAAACGGCGGGCCGGGGTTGTCGTCGACCACGTACAGGCTCCACGTGCCGTTGGCGGGGAGACCGTCGAACACGGAGAGGGTGGTGGCCGGTCCGGGCGTGGTCGGCGCCGGGGCGAGGAAGGTGTCGTTCGCGTCAAACTCGAAAGAGTCGGTGTCGTCGTCGGTGGGCTTAAAGGTGCCCGACATCAGCAGGGTGTTGGTCGGAAGGTTGGTCGCCGCCTCGTCGTCGAGGGTGATGTTCGTACCGTTGGGCGGCGGGTTCGAGTTGCCGTTGTTCCCGCCGACGTCGGACATCAACAGCAGGCGGGTGCTCCCGTCAGGGGCGACGAGAAGCACGTCGAGGTCCTCGGGGAAGGGATGGGAGACGCCGTTCAGCGACACGTTGACGTCGGTGACGTTGCCGGTGAGACCGGCCACGTTGATGACTGAGGGATAGGGCAGGGCCTTCAGGATCTCCATGCGGGACTCAGGCGGGATGTCGACCTGGATCGGAGTGGCGTTGCACACCGGCTCGCCCACCGCCGGGCCGGAGCCCAGCTGGAGGACGCCGAGCACCATTCCCGCCGCCACCGCCAAGCGTGCCGCTCGCCTGCGGGCACCGATGAACCTCGTTGTGTCAGCGCTCACGCCGTTCCCTCCCGTCGGAAAGCCCTGGGGTCGCATGTTAGACATCGCACGCCGACCGTGCTGCGATCAGGCCTGCATCACTGAGAGAATGTTGCCGGCGGGGTCCTTGAACCAGGCGATCCGGGGACCGGGCGCCGGGGCGGCGATCCCCCGCTCGTCCTGCTCGAAGCCGTCGTAGCGCTCCATGACCACGCCCGCGCCGGTCAGGGCATCGACCGCGGCGTCGATGTCGTCCACCGGGAAGTTCAGGACAGTGAACGTCGCCGGCTCGTGGTCATCCTTCGGGTACAGGAACACGGTGCCCCCTGTGGCCAGCTCGAGCCCGAGGCCGGCCGGGTTCTCCGTCACCTCGAGGCCCAGCGTTCCGGCGTAGAAGCCTCTGGCGGCGTCGAGGTCGTCGACGGAGCAACCACTGAACGCCTTGCTGTCCTTCAACATCGTTTCCTCCTCGTTTCCCATGAAGACGGCCGGGAGCTCGAAAACTCGTCGGTCGGGCGTACGCTCGACGGCCATGGATGCCAAGACTGTCGCGGATCGGCTCGACCAGTTGCAGTTGGTCGACGTGCGCTATCCGAGCGAGTGGCTCATCGGTCACGTCGACGGGGCGGTCAATCTCCCCGAGGAGGATATTGCCGACCGAGTCGACGAGCTCGACCGGGGCCGGCCCGTGGTCACCATCTGCCGGGCGGGCACCCGCAGCGCAGAGGCGGCCGAGTGGCTTCGCGGTGAGGGGTTCGACGCCCAGAGCCTCGACGGGGGAATGCTGGCCTGGAAATGGGCCGGGCTACCGATTGCCGGCGAGGGGTTCCTGCGCGAGCGCATGATCGGAGAGGGCCGAACCCCCGAGGAGGCCGACGCCCTCCTCGCCGAAATGGGCAGGGAATGACCCAACGTGGCCGGTAACGTCGTCGGGGTGGACGCCCGCACCCAGCCGGTGGCCGAGCTGGGCCGGCGGGCCAAGGCTGCGTCCCGGCTCCTCGCCACCGCTTCGACATCGGCCAAGGACGCCGCCCTGGAGGCCGCCGCCGACCTGCTGGTCCGGCACACGGCCGCCATCCTCGAGGCCAACGCCGCCGACGTGGCCCGGGCCGAAGCCGCCGGCACTGCAGCCACGGTCATTGACCGCCTCCGCCTGTCCCCGGCCCGGGTGGACTCGATGGCCGCCGGCCTGCGCCAGGTGGCGGCCCTGCCCGACCCGGTGGGCGAGATCGTGCGGGGCTGGGCCCGCCCGAACGGCCTGGTCATCGAGCAGGTGCGCGTGCCCCTCGGCGTGGTCGCCATCATCTACGAGAACCGCCCCAACGTCACCAGTGACGCGTTCGGCCTGTGCCTGAAATCGGGCAACGCCGCTTTCCTGCGAGGCTCCGGGGCCGCCCTGGCATCGAACCTGGCCGTCGCCGCCGCCCTGCGGAAGGGCCTCGAAGAGGCCGGTCTGCCCGTCGATTCCGTCGTCTTGGTCGACGACGTCCGCCACGAGGCTGCCGTCGAGTTCATGCGCCTGCGGGAGTCGATCGACTGCCTCATCCCCCGGGGCGGGCCGTCGTTGATCAAGGCCATCCTGGACAACGCCACCGTCCCCTACGTGATCGACGGTGACGGCAACTGCCACGTCTATGTCGATCAGCACGCCGATCTCGACCAGGCCCTCGACATCGTGGTGAACTCCAAGACCCAGCGCACGTCGGTGTGCAATGCGGCTGAGTCCCTGGTCGTTCACGCCGCGGTGGCGGAGGCCTTCCTCCCTCGGGCCGCCGCCGCCCTGGCCGGCGTCGATCTGGTGGGCGACGAGCGGTCCCGCCGGCTGGTGGCGTCGATCGGCCTGGCCACCGACGCAGATTTCGGCACGGAGTTCCTCGACATGAAGATGTCGGTGGCGGTGGTCGACTCCCTCGACGACGCCATCGCCCACGTCAACCGCTTCGGCACCGGCCACACCGAGGCCATCTGCACCACCGACCTGGCTGCGTCCCGCCGGTTCACCCGTGAGGTCGACGCCGCCGCGGTGATCGTCAACGCCTCCACCCGCTTCACCGACGGTGAGCAGTTCGGCTTCGGCGCCGAGATCGGCATCAGCACCCAGAAGCTCCACGCCCGGGGGCCCATGGGCCTGCGGGAGCTGACCACGCTGAAGTACGTCGTCCACGGCGACGGGCAGGTGCGTGGCTAGCCGGTTCGGCTCGATCGGCGAGGTTCGCAAGGGGCTGGCCGCCGTCGACTACCTGGCCGACGAGGCCACCGCCGGCGTGGTGTTCCTGGCCGACCGGCTCGACAAGCCGGTCCTGGTCGAGGGGCCGGCAGGCACGGGCAAGACCGAGCTGGCCAAGTCGGTCGCGCGTTGGTCCGGCAGCCGGCTGATCCGCCTGCAGTGCTACGAGGGGCTGGATGAGTCCAAGGCCCTGTACGAGTGGAACTACCGCAAGCAGCTCCTGCGCATCCAGGCCGGCGAGGGTGCCGGCACCACGTGGTCCGACCTCGAGGACGACATCTTCACCGAGGAGTTCCTCCTGGCCCGACCCCTGCTGGAGGCCATCCGGGCCGACGAGCCGGTGGTCCTGCTCATCGACGAGGTCGACCGCGTGGAGGTGGAGACCGAGGCCCTGCTGCTCGAGGTGCTCTCCGACTGGCAGGTGTCGGTGCCCGAGATGGGCACGGTGGCCGCCACCCGGATCCCGCTGGTGTTCCTCACCTCCAACGGCACCCGCGACCTGTCGGAGGCATTGAAGCGGCGGTGCCTGTACCTGCACCTTGACTATCCGAGCGTCGAGCGCGAGCGGGAGATCGTGCTGGCCCGGGTGCCCGAGCTGCCCGCCCACCTGGCCGGGGAGGTGGCGCGGATCGTCCGCAGCCTCCGCCTGCTCGACCTGCGCAAGCCGCCGTCGGTGTCTGAGACGCTCGACTGGGCCCGGACCCTGGTGATCCTGGGCATCGATGCCCTCGACGCCGACATCACCGTGTCGACCCTGCACGTCCTCCTCAAACACCGGGCCGACATCGCCGCCGCCGCCCACACGCTCAAGACGGCGGGCTGACCGTCCCTGTGCTCGACCTGCTGGCCGGCTTCGTCGGCGAGCTGCGGGCTGCCGGGCTGCCGGTGTCGCTCACCGAGAACGTCGACGCCATGGACGCCGTCCGCCATGTCCCCCTCGACGATCGGGGCGCCCTGCGGGCGGCGATGGCGGCGACGATGGTCAAGCGCCCCGAGCACCGCCCGGCGTTCGACGCGGTGTTCGACGCCTACTTCGCGCTGGCCGTGTCGGCGGAGGACGACGACGGCGGGGTCGATCTGGCCGCCCTGCTCGATGAGGCGCTGAGGTCGGGCGACGAGGATGCCCTGCGCCGACTGGCCCGCCTGGCGGTGGCCCGCCTGGCCGGCATGGACGAGGGCCGGGGCGTGCGGGGGAGCGCGTACGTGTTCAAGACCATGCGCCAGCTCGACGTCGACGGCGCCCTCGCCCGGCTGCTGGCCGGCGCCGGGTGGCTGGAGCGCGACGATCTGGCCGGCGCCGGGCAACGGTTGCGCGACGAGGTCGAGACCGAGGTGCGCCGGCGGCTGGTGGCCGAGCGCGGACCGCAGGCCGTCGCTCGGTCGGTGCGCCGGCCCCTGCCCGAGGACGTCGACTTCCTCCACGCCAGCCGCGAGGACCTGGTGGCCCTACAGCGCTCGCTGCGGCCCCTGGCCCGCCGCATGGCGTCCCGGCTGGCCCGGCGCCGGCGGGTCGGCCGGCACGGCCGGCTCGACTTCCGCCGCACGCTGCGAAGGTCGCTCTCGACCGGCGGCGTGCCGGCCGACCCGCGCTTCCGCCGCCCCCATCCCCACAAGCCCGAGATCGTCGTCCTGGCGGACGTCTCGGGTTCGGTGGCCACCTTCGCCCGCTTCACCCTGCAGCTGGTGCACGCCATGGCCGGGGAGTTCTCCGCCATTCGGACCTTCGTGTTCATCGACGGGATCGACGAGGTAACCACTCTGCTCGCCGGCAGCGACGACCTGGCCGACGCGCTGGCCCGGGTGCACGAG
The DNA here is from genome assembly GCA_038214685.1 of Acidimicrobiales bacterium. Taxonomy (GTDB): domain Bacteria; phylum Actinomycetota; class Acidimicrobiia; order Acidimicrobiales; family AC-14; genus CADCTB01. The sequence goes on along the minus strand of JBBQRO010000089.1, from coordinate 8,610 downwards.
GAGGCCGACGTGGTCGCCGCCGACGGCCACTCCGACTACGGCAGCGCGCTGGCCGCCTTCTGGTCCCGCTGGGGCCGGGAGATCACGCCCCGCACGTCGGTGGTGATCCTGGGCGACGCCCGCAACAACTACCACGCCTCCTCCGCCGAGGTGCTGGCCGAGCTGCGCCGTCGCGGCCGACGGCTGTGGTGGCTCAATCCCGAGCCCCGCTCGTACTGGGACACCGGCGACTCGATCGTCTCCGAGTACGCCCCCCACTGCGATGGCGTGTTCGAGTGCCGCAACCTGCGCCAGCTGGAGGCCTTCGTGTCCTCCATCGGGTGAGTCGCCGTTGGCCCCTCGCCCTGCCGCCGGTGACCGGGCTGGTCACGGTGTTGGCGGCGACCGGCAAGGGCTTGTACGTGAGCCCGGACGCAGTGTTCTACGTGGGAACGGCTCGCATCTGGCTCGACGGCGGGGGTTTCACACCGCCCTCCGGGCTGCCCCCCGTCGAACACTTCCCCCCGCTTTTCACGGTCCTGTTGGCCGCGCTCGGCACGCTGGGGCTCGATCCCCTCGACGGGGTCCGCCTGATCAACGCTGTCGCCTTCGCCGGGATCGTCCTTCTGGTCGGCGGGGTCGTGAGGGCGCGGACCGGCTCGGTCACAGCTGCGCTGGCGGCGTCGGTCCTGACCGTCGCCGCCGTCGACCTTCTTACCTACTCCGCCTCGGCCCTGACCGAGCCGCTGTTCATCCTGCTGGGCGTGGGCGGATTGGTCGTCCTGGCCGCCTACCTCGACCGGCCGGCGCCGGCACTGCTGGCCGGCGCCTCTGCCCTGATCGGCGCGGCCTTTCTCACCCGCTACGTCGGCATCGCCCTGGTTCTGGCCGGCGTCGTGGTGCTGGCGTGGCGTCGGCGATGGGTGGCGGCCGGGCTTTTCGGCGCCCTCGCCGCGGCGCCCGCGGCCGCCTGGCTGGCGTGGGCCGGCGGCCGGGGGACGACCGATCGCCCCGTGGTCCTCCACATGTTCGGCGGGGAGTACCTGGGCCAGGCCGCTCGCCCCCTGTCCCGGTGGCTGGTCCCATGGCCCAAGCCGCCCGTGGGACTGCTGCTGGCCCTCCTGGTGATCGCCGCCGGCGTCGTCCTCGCCCGCCGACTACCCGCGTCGGCCGGTCCCAGCCCGAACCTGTCGTGGGTGCTCGTCGCCTTCACTGTGGCCTACCTGGTCGTGCTCCTGGCCAACCGCGCCTTCACCGACGCCTCTGGCCGCCTCGACGCCCGCTTCCTCGCCCCGCTGCACCCGATCGCCCTCCTCCTCGTCGTGCCTGTTCTGTGGCGCCGGCGGCTGCCCGCACCAGCCCTGGCGCTGGCCGGCGTGCTCGTGCTGGCGCAGGTGGCCGACGCCGCGGCCTGGACCGCCGGCGGGCTCACCGACGACAGTGTCCGCCGCCGAGGGTACGCGGCGGCAGCGTGGGACCGCTCGCCGATCGTCACCCGCATCGCCGGCCTCGACGGGCCCGTCTACACCAACGGCTTCGACGCACTCTTTTTGCTCACCGGCCGCTCCACCCTTCCCATCCCTGCGGAAAAGGACTACCTGACCGGCCGCCCCAACCCTCGCTACGCCGAGGAACTCGCCGCCATGCGTGGCTACGTCGCCTACTTCGACGCCGTCACCTTCCGGCGCTCGTTCCTGCCTTCCCGGGCCGAGCTCGAGGCCTCGCTCCCGCTCGAGGTGATCGCCACCGACACCCTTGGCACGCTCTACCGCCTCCGGTAGCCTCTCACTACCCTTCCTCCCATCCCGTTTGTGCATTGCCCGTCGTGAAATCGGCCTTTTCGGCCCGAATCACGACGTGAAATGCACACAAAGGTGCGAGAGGGCGACATGCGACTGCTATTCACGGGGGACGGACTGACCGAATCGGCATTGCGCTGGGGCGAGCGGACAGGCAAGTGGAGGCGGGCTGACCGAGGGGTGTGGGCGGAGGGTCCCGAGGACCTCACTGAACTCGACCGGGCGCGAGCTGCGGTGATGGCGACGGGCGGCGTTGCGAGCCACCACCTGGCCGGTGTGCTGCACGGTCTCGACGAAGTGCGGCTCGACGGCAACTGGGTGACGATCCCGCCCACGGCGAATGGCCGACGGGAACGCGTCGTCCGGCGGAAGATCTGTTCCGAGCGCGTGGCCATGGTGGCCGGGTTGCCCTGCACGGACGGCTTCCAGACCTTGATCGACCTGGCCCCTTGGCTGTCGGACCCGATGTGGGAGCAGGCGCTGGAGTCGGCCCTGCGAAAGCGGCTGACGTCGATCGTGGCCTTCGACGACGTCAGGGCCATGAGGGTGCGGCGGGTGCTGGAGCTTCGACCGGACGGCGCCCCGCCCACCGAAAGCCTGCTGGAGACCTTGATGGTGCAACTGGCCCGGACGGTGCCCGCGCTGCCCGCCCCCGTCCGGCAGCTCTGGGTCGAGGACGCTCGTGCCCGGCTCGATCTGGCCTGGCCGCATCTGGGGCTGTTCGTGGAGCTCGACGGTCAGCAACACCTCGACCAGCCGGTCTACGACGCCCGGCGGGAGACGGCCGTCGTGGCCGCCACCGGTTGGCTGTGCGGTCGGTTCACCTGGACCGAGGTGGTAAGGACCCCCCGTTCGACGGCTCGTCGCCTGGGCGCCCTCGCCGAACAGGCCCGCCGGCGACCCCTCTCTTAGCCTCGCAGCAGCTCGGCGGTGTTCGATCAGCCTCGCAGCAGCTCGGCGACCCGGTAGGCGAGGTCCAGGGACTGGCGGCCGTTGAGGCGGGGATCGCACGCCGTGAGGTAGCGCAGGTCGAGCTGGCTGTCGAGGATCTCCTCGGCGCCGCCCAGGCATTCGGTGACGTCGTCACCGGTCAGTTCCACATGCACGCCCCCGGGCCAGGTACCGAGCGCCCGGTGAGCTCGAAAAAAGCTGCCGATCTCGGCCAGGACGTGATCGAGGTGGCGGGTCTTGCGTCCGCCGGCGCTGACGAAGGTGTTGCCGTGCATGGGGTCGCACACCCAGACCACGGGATGACCCGAGCCCTGCACGGCCCGGATCAGCGGGGGCAGCAGCTCGTCGGCCCGCTCGGCGCCCATGCGGGTGATGAGGCTGAGGCGCCCCGGGATGCGCCCGGGATTGAGGCGCTGGCACAGCTCGACGGTTTCCTCGGGCGACACCGACGGCCCGAGCTTCACGCCGATCGGGTTGTGGATGCCCTCGAAGAACTCCAGGTGGGCGCCGTCGAGTTGGCGGGTGCGGTCGCCGATCCAGACCAAGTGGGCCGAGCAGTCGTACCAGTCCCCGGTGAGGGAATCCTGGCGGGTAAGTGCCTCCTCGTAGCCGAGGATGAGAGCCTCGTGGCTGGTCCAGAAGTCGACCTGGTGGAGGGTGGCCTCCTTGGCCAGCTCGATGCCGCAGGCCGCCATGAACCGCATGGCCCGCTCGATGCCGGCGGCGATGCGCTCGTAGCGCTGGCCCTCGGCGCTGCTGGCCACGAACTCCTGGTTCCAGGTGTGGACCTGGTTGAGGTCGGCGAAGCCGCCCTTGGTGAAGGCCCGGAGCAGGTTCAGGGTGGAAGCCGACTGGTCGTAGGCCCGCTGCAACCGGCCGGGATCGGGGATCCGGGCCGTGGCGTCGGCCGTCATGTCGTTGACCATGTCGCCCCGGTAGGCAGGTATGTCGACGCCGTCGACGACCTCGGTGGGCGACGAGCGGGGTTTGGCGAACTGGCCGGCGATCCGGCCCATCTTCACCACCGGTACGCCCGCCCCGTAGGTGAGGACCACCGCCATCTGGAGGATGACCTTGAGCTTGTCGCGGATGGCGTCGGCGGTGAAGGCGTCGAAGGACTCCGCGCAGTCGCCGGCCTGGAGCAGGAAGGCCCGGCCTCCGGCCACCTCGGCGAGGGTAGAGGTGAGCTTGCGGACCTCGCCGGCGAAGACCAGCGGCGGTCTGGTGCTCAGCCGCTTGAGGACCTCGTCGAGGGCACCCTCGTCGGGCCAGTCCGGCTGCTGGGCGACAGGGAGGGCCCGCCAGCTGCTGGGCGTCCAGGTGGGGGAGGTTGTGGTCATGGCCGTCCCACCAAGGGTAGAGCCCGCGTCCCCGTTCCGTAGAATCACTCCATTGTCGAGCATCGCATCGCCGAACACTGCACTTCTGAACGGCTGGGTGTTCTGGGAGGGACGTTCGACCCGGTCCACACCGGCCATCTGGTGGCCGCCGTCAACGTGCGCCACGCCCTGGCCCTCGACCGCGTGCTGCTGGTGGTGGCCAACTCGCCGTGGCAGAAGAGCGACCGCCTGATCACCCCTGCGGCGGACCGACTGGCCGTGGTGGAGGCGGCAGTGGCGGGGACGGCCGGTGTCGAGGCCAGCGCCATCGAGATCGACCGGGGGGGCGAGTCCTATACCGCCGACACGCTCGAGCAACTAATCGCCGAGAACTCCGACCGTGAGCTGTTCCTGGTCGTGGGGACCGACGTGGCCTCCGCCCTCCACACCTGGCGACGCACCGACGTCGTGGCCCGGCTGGCCACCCTGGTGGTGGTCAGCCGGGGCGGGTCACCCGCCGTCGAGCTCGGGCCGCCATGGCGGGTGGAACACGTCGCCATCCCGGCGCTGGAGATATCCAGCTCCGACCTCCGGGCGCGGGTCGCCGACGGACGTCCTCTCGACCACCTCGTGCCGCTGGCGGCAATTGCCTGCATCCGAGAACGCGGCCTGTACGCTGGAGGCAGATGAAGACCACTGCCGACCAGGTCCGCGAATGGGCGCGGACCGCGGCCCGGGCGGCTGCGGCCAAGGGCGGCGAGGACACGGTGATCATCGAGGTCGGTCTCGTGCTGGCCATCACCGACGCCTTCGTGATCACCTCCGGCCGCAACACCCGTCAGGTCAAGACCATCGCCGACGAGGTCGAGGCCCGGCTGAAGGTCGACGGCGAGATCAAGCCCCTCCGGGTCGAGGGCCTGGGCGACGGCCAGTGGGTGCTCATCGACTACGGCGACCTGGTCGTGCACGTCTTCCTCGACGAGACCCGGGCCTACTACGACCTCGAGCGCCTGTGGTCCGATGCCCCCCGGGTGACCTGGGAAGACGAAACCGCCCGCAACTGATCCGGGTACGCGGACGGGCCCTTGCCAAATCGGGCCGTCTGGGTTCCAATCGACGTGCCGGCCCGATCGCCGATCCGACCGGACGAGAGGGGCAACGAATGGGTGAGAAGCCGATGGGCGCACCGTCCGACGAGGACCAGGACGTCGAGGACGATCCAATGGCCGCGGCCGGCGGCATCAACACCACGCGGTCCAACATCAAGCACGCCAGCGGGGTCGCCCAGTCGGGGGAGACCGGAGGCGCCGGCGATGCCGGCATCGCCATCAAGGAGCAGGGCGTCAGGTAGGTCGCACCAGGCCCAGGTCAGGTGGCGGTGATCGCCATCTGGCCGGCGCCGGCCCCCCGGCACTGGAACACGTAGGTCCCGCCGACGTTCAGCACGTACGGGCCCGACGTCCCCCCCGGTTCGAGGCTGAAGAACGCGTCGCTCGATCCGGGCGGTCCCGTCACGGTGAGGGTGATGGTGGCCGTCGCCGACTGGTTGGCGAACCGGACCGCCGATCCTTGCGGCCTGCTCAAGGACGTGGGGGTGAAGGTGCAGTTGTCCACCGCCAGGGTGGTGGGTGGGGGGAGGGTGGTGGTGGGCGGCAGGGTCGTCGTCGTCGGCTCGGGCACGGTCGTGGCCACGACCGTCGTGGCCACGACGGTCGTGGCCGGGATGGACGATGCCGGCGGCGGGAGCGTGGTGGCCGTGACCGCCGCAGTCGTCGTCGGTGCGACAGTGGCAGTGGCAGTGGGGGCGGTCGGAGGCGCAAGTGGCGCCGTCGTTGTCGCCGTCGGATCCCCGGTGGTGGTCGGGCCGACGGTGGTGGGCGCGGCCGTCGTGGCGGCGGCGACCACCGTGGTCGACGACGCCGGCGCCGTTTCGATCACCCGGTCCTGGTTCCGGTCGAAAATGCCGGTGGCGAAGGCGGCGCCGGCGAGCAGGGCCAGGAGCAGGGCGCCCAGCGCGATGGCCAACGGTCGCGACCACCGCCGAGGTCCGGGCGGCGTTGGCGGCGGCGGTCCCGCCCCGGCCGATTGCACCAGGGTGGGCGGTGGCGGGTCGCCCTCCGAGCGAGTGAGCCTCACGGCGGCGCCTGCCGCCGGCATCGGGCGCCTGCCGGCCCAGGGCTTGCCGAGCCGGCCAGACTTGGCGCCCGGTGCGGTCCGGCTCCCGGGCGCGGCAACCGGTTCCCGTTCGGGCGGCAGGAGGTCCGCCGGGTCGCCGATGGCGTCCCACATGCCGGTGTGTTGCGTCTGGGCGAAGGTGGACAGGACCCGGCCGGCGAAGGGTGAGCGTACGTGGGCGGTCAGAACATCGTCGAGGGCACCGGTGTCGAGCAGGTCGAGGAACCGTTCCAGGCTCGATCGATGGACGCAGACGAACCGCCGGCTGCCTGCGGCCCGCAGCCCGAACACCGTGAAGCTCCAGGTAGCCAGGACCGGAAAGACGGCATAGGCGCCCCGGTCACGCCGGCCCAGCAGCCGGCCGAAGGGCGTTGCAGTTCTCGGCGCCACGCCGAGCTCGGGTGTCGACTCGGGCACGGGGTCGACGCCGAGCGGCGAAGCCCCCCGCACGATGCGGTCCATGGGGTCGACGTCGGTGGGTCCCGAACACGGCGCCAACGCGGCCCGTGCGCAGCGCCAGGCAAGCTCGAGGTGGGCCTGGGCGGTGATCGTCCCTCCGTCCTGGAGAGGGAGCACTGTCTCCCGTGCCCGGTCGTACAGGTCGAGGCCGAACGCCCGGTGGCGGTCGACCTCGACGCCGTAGCGCCCGTTGGCGAGGCGGGCACGGATGGCCAGGGCAGGCGGCAGCGGCGGCGCATGGGGGCCAGGCCCGTCAGCGGCCGCGGCGGCGCAGGCCCGGGCCGCGCCGGCGAACAGGGCGGCGGCGGCCCGCAGGCGGCTGCCGATGGCGTACTCCCCGCACAGCTCCATCCGCGACGGGCGGGGTCGCAGGAAGATCCCGTGGGAGTCAGGTCGGTCGAGCACCATCATCAGCGCCGGGGCGAACCGGTGGACGAGCAGGTCGGCCACGGCATCGGCGTGGCGGTCGGGCACGGCCACGCTGAGGTGGGTGGAGAAGCCGTCGAGGTGGAGGGCCGGCGGAACGATCTGGCTGAGCAGGTCGCGCCCGGTGTGGGCCCAACCGTCGACGGATCCGGCAAAGCTCGGGCCGAGCGCCAGCGGCGGCGAGGCCACCTCCGCCTCCCGGTCGTCAGCCGTGATGGCCAGCCCGGACGCGCAGCGGTAGGCGTTCCTGTCGCCCGGGTCCAGTCGGGCCCCCGGGACGGCGAGCTCGTGGATCATTGCCGCGAAGTCGATGATCGTGCCGTCGAGGCTGAGCCGGTACTCGTGCTCGAGCCCGATGAGGGCGCCGGCCTCGGTGGCGTGGGCCTCGTGGAGCAGCGTCTGTAGGGAAGCCGTTCCGGTGTCCGTTCCCCGAGCCCCCATGCACCCCTCCTTTGAGTGGAGGGTACGCCGACGTCAGCCTTTGTAAAGCGCCCGTTTCAGGATGTCTCGAGGGCGTCGCGCACCGCGGCGCGCGCCTCGTCGACGCTCATGGCCACCAGCTCGGGCAACGACCTGCCGAGACCGGCGACCACCTGGTCGGCCAAGTAGTAGCCGACCCGCCACTTCCCGTCGACCAGGCCGCCCCCGAAGAACGTCTCGAGCGCCTCGGGAATGTCGAGCGACGCCCGCACGTGCTTGCGCAGTTCGTCGACGTGCTGCTGGCACCACGGCAGCCAGTCCTGGGCCTCGGGGTGGCCGTACCAGAAGTAGTCGATCTCCGGCGCGTCGGGAATGGCGGCCCGCGACACCTGGGTGGCCAGGCCCTCGGTGAACACCATCCAGGCCATGTCGTCCTCTGGAGGCGTCTGGCCCGCCCGCTCCAGGGCGATCTCGTGCCAGCCGTGGCTGCCCTCGTGGGCGACGAGGACCCGGGTGCCCTCCGGCGACTGGAACCACTCGAGGCAGTGGAAGACGGCGACATTGTCGCCCAGGCGGCCCACGACCGAGTTGGTGGTGAACGTTCCGACCATGAGCACGTGGACGGGCTCCGGCTCCGGCGCCAGCCCGAGGAGCCCGGCCAGCTTCGGGTCGATCTCGGAGATCATGGCGGTCATGAGCGGCGCAGCGTCACGGACCCGCTTGCGCACCTCGGACAGCTCCCGGACCATGGCGGCCATGCCGCCCCCCGGCCCCCCGGTGGCGTCGTCGAACGCCTGGAACACATCCGCGTTGGCGGCCTGGTAATGGTCCTTCCACAGCAGCTCCCGCCGCAGCGGGCTCTCCAGCCCGGCTTTGCGGGCGAAGGCCTCGAAGGCTGGGATGGTGTCTCGAATGTTTGCGATCCCGCATCCTACGGCGTCGTCGGGCACCGCCCGTTGGCCTACGCTGGTGCGGTTCCGGAGAACCGCCTTTCGTAAAGGAAACCCATTGGCACAGACCCTTATCGTCCAATTGACGTGTGATCGGTGCAAGGCCGAGAAGGGGGAGAACGTCGACGGTGC
>JBBQRO010000088.1:0-13408 GCA_038214685.1 Acidimicrobiales bacterium | reverse complement strand
CGCTTCCACGCCTCGCCGTCCGGCGGCATGTCGTCGTGCCGCCACCCGTCGGTCCGTCCGTCGGCCAGGCGGGAGTCGACGAGGCTGAACACCGGCACCTTCGGATCGTCGTCCTGGCCGACGAGCCGGTCGAGCAGCGGTCGGGCCACGGCCTCCTCGGCGGCTGAGAACCAGCGGGGCGGCGCCGTCGGCCCGAGGCGGCCCAGGACGACACTGGTTGTGACCTGGTCCCAGTGCGGAGCCTGGGCGAGCACGTCGTAGCCGGGGAAGCGGGGCTCGGCCCCACCCGGTGTGGTGCCTGAGCCGGCGCCCGGGGTCATGCCTCGCGCCGCAGCACAGCCGCCAGCAGACCCATCCCCCCTACCAGGCAGACCAGGAGAGGGGCGAAGATGGGAGGACCGGCCTCCAGGTTGTAGCGGGCCTCGCGCAGGCCACCGGGACGCTGCCGGACGCCCCGCAGGTGCAGCCACGCCCCCTGCAGCCCGTTGGCGACCACGATCGCCGACACCGCGGGCAGGACGGTCTTGGCCAGATCCCTGCGGGCCACGCCCGCCACCCCGGCCGCGGCGGCGACCGGAGACAGGGCTACCGGCACCCACATCATCTTGTTGCCGAAGCTGGCCCGGTCGTGGGCGAGGAAGATCTCGGCGCCGGTCACCAGGGCACCGGTGGCCATGAGCCCGGCGAGCGAACGCTCGAACCTGCCGGTCTGCACGTCGGCCAGGATCCGGTCGAGCAGGTGCCCCCGGGAGATGACCCGCCGGCCCACCCTGTCCAGTACGGCGGCCGTGATGGTCACGACCGCATCTCCATGATCCCGTCGCCGGGCAGGCCGAAGATCGCGTCGACGCCCCAGTCGATCAGCCGTTCGACCAGCAGCTCGGCAGCGATGGGACCCATGTGCGAGTTCTACGCCCCATCGGTTCACGTCAAACCACACAACCATCACCGGCCCTCGGGTGACCCTCGTGGTTTGCATCTGGGTTCGCGCGACAGTGTCCTCCACCGATTATCCCACGTCCGAGCTCGAGGTGCCCGGTCTGCCAGGAGGTCGTTGATGAACTGGTTCACCACATCGGGCGAGACGAGCGGGCGGGCCTCGCGGTCGCCGAGGCAAGCTTGGGGGCCATTCGGGCCGAGGTCGCCGCTGCCTCGGCTTGGTCGAGTCACGGCTTCCCCGGGAGGATGTGAACGGTGTTGACCGTCGGGGTGGATGTCGGTGGTACGAACATCCAGGTCGGTCTGGTGGACCACGACCAGACGGTGGCGCCGATCGCGATGCCGCCGAGGACCTCGGCGATGAGGGTGGTGGTTGCGGTCCCGGCGGAGCCGGCGGCGGCCAGGAGGACGATCACGATGGGGAGGGCGAGGCCGTCGTTGAGGCCGCTCTCGATGTTGAGGAGGTTGCGCAGCCGGTAGGGGACTCCTCGCGGCCGACGATGGCTGCGGCCAACACGGGGTCGGTGGGGCTGAGGACGGCACCGATGAGGAACGACTCGGTCCACGGTGTCGTGCGTTCTCCGCTTCCAGCAGCTCAACCCGACCCATGTTGGCCACACCACCGGTCTACCCGACCGCGCGCGGGCTGTGATGGACCCCATCACGCTCCGCGCGAGACCACCTGAATGGTTACGGTGCTACTCAGACCCCGATCACGCACCGGTGGTCGGGTGCGCGATGAGAATCCACCATGGCCGTCCCGACTGAGCCTCGGGTACGTGGGGTATGGGACGTCCATGCCTCTCGATCAACCGAACACAAGGGTCGCGGTGGTCACCGGAGCCAGCGCTGGCGTGGGCCGTGCCACCGCCGTCGAGCTGGCCAGGCGAGGGTGGGACGTCGCCCTGCTCGCACGCGGTGAAGCCGGCTTGGCCGCGGCCGCAGCCGATGTCGAAGGCCACGGCCAGCGGGCCCTCGCAGTCCCGACCGACGTCGCCGACTACGACCAGGTCGACGCCGCCGCCGACCGCATCGAGAGCGAGCTCGGACCGATCGACTGCTGGGTGAACAACGCCATGACCAGCATCTTCGCCCGCATCCGCGACCTCGAAGCGCACGAGATCGCACGGGCGACCAACGTCACCTACCTCGGCCAGACCAACGGGGCGCTCGCAGCCCTCAAGCGCATGCGCCCCCGGGACCGCGGCACGATCGTCTTCGTCGGGTCGGCGCTGGCATACCGCGGCATCCCGCTTCAGGCCCCGTACTGCGCCGCCAAGTTTGCCGTCCGGGGGTTCCACGACTCGCTGCGCACGGAGCTCATCGACGAGGGCAGCAACATCCGCACGACCATCGTCCACCTCCCCGCCGTCAACACCACCCAGTTCAACTGGTGTCGAGCCAAGGTCGACAAGCACCCCCAGCCGGTCGCACCGATCTACCAACCCGAAGCTGCGGCCAACGCCATCGTGGATGCCGCCGAGAAGGCACCTCGCCAGAAGATCTTCGGGACGTGGAACTGGATGGTCGTGGGACTCGCACAGCTCATGCCGGGCATCGGCGACTACTACATGGCCCGATCCGCCGTGGGCGGGCAGCTGACGGACATCGACATCCAGGACGGCCGGCCCGACAACCTGTACGAGCCCGCCGACCAGGACGTGGACCACGGAGCGCACGGCATCTTCGACAACCGGGCCCACGGCGCCCGCACACCATCCTTCCTCGAGTCGCTCCCCCAGCAGGCCAAAACGTTCGCGATGGCCGCCAAGGCCCGCGCGATGGAGATCCGCGAGCAGTACCGCTGAGCGGTCGGCGAGGAAGCAACGGACCAACGCACGGGGAAGGCTTCACACGATGGATGACGAAGGTCCAGAGATCGGAACTGGGCACCGCATGACCACTTCCCGGCCACGGTGATCTCCACCGCACAGGCCGAGAAGGCCGAGTACTCCCAGGGCGTGGATCGACCGCTCGGTTCCTACGCAGCGATCACGACCACGTACACCGTCCTCGCCGCCGCCGCCGGTTGTCGCCGCCCGGACCCGCGACCCGAGTCCTCGAATATCACTGCCCGACACCGCCTTGGCGACCGTCGCAACAGCCAGCTTCGCCCGCACCACCGCCGACGACTCGGTCACCATCTTCCTCCGAGCGCCGTTCACGCGCTTCAAGAGCCAGGCCGCGAGGCCGAGCTGGCCGAAGAGGTCCGAGGAACCGGCCCTCGTCACGCCATGTACCCGATGGGGGTCGTCGGGTTCGGGTGGAGGTGATGTACGGGGTGGCCGGCGAGCGCGAATTGACAGCGGCGAGGGGCCGTGCCTCGACGCGGTAGCAGAGGAGGGAACCACCGTCGACGTCGACGCCGACGCCGACGACCTCGCCACCGCCAACCGGTGGCCGCAGTTCGCCCCGGCCGCCGTCGATGCCGGGATCCGCAGCGTCCTGGCCCAACGCCTGTCGGCCCGGCGTCCGAGCGCCCTCAACCTCTACGCCACCATGCCCGCCGCCTTCGGTGCCACCGACCGAGCCAAGGGCCTCATCTTCGCCACCCTGGCCGGGATCGCCCTCGACACCGCCGAGCGACGAGCCGACGACGAGAAGCGGCACCACGTTCTCATGCAGCGGTGGCTCAACTCCGGGCCACCGCTGCTGGGGCCACTGACCAGCGACCAGATATCGCGCCCCCCGAGCGGCGAGGGCGGACGCCCGGAGCGGCGGGCGAACGCCCCGCAACCCCTCCACGGACGCGCGACTCAACTTGAGCGCCGCGTCAGATCCTCGGGGTGGCGGCTCCCTGGGGTCGAGCCAAGGAAGCGGCGTTGGTCGTGTCCTCCCCTTCCTGGAGCAACTCCTGCTGCCGCGCCATCATCGTGCGGCCAAGACCCTCGAGCTCGACCAAGCCGAGCTTCTCGGTGAGGAGCGGGTAGAAGGCCTCCTCCTGCTCCCCTTGGGCCTTGACGACGTGCTGGAGCTCGACCATTGCGTCCCGCCGGTCCATCCCGGACGGAAGGTCGTCGATCTGGGCCAGCATCCGCCTGGTCTCGCCGCGGCGCCCCTCGGCCTCCTTGGCCATCTCCGGTTGCAGGTCGGCCAGCAGCGGGTGGAGGTACTCCTCCACCAGCGCGTTGTGGGTGGTCAGCATGGCGGCGATCTGGAGAGCTGCCTTATCCTCGCCCCCGAACTGTCCGGCGGGGGCCTGCTGGATCTGGCCGAAGAGGATCCGCATTGAGTTCTGGTCGTCCTGGAGGATCTTGATCGCGTTCGGCATCAAGAAGACCTTCCCCCATCCCACGCCTACGCAACCTCCTCCCGCAGCCAGAGACGCCATCGGCGCCAACCTCCGCCAACGGTCCCCCTGGCCGGTGGAGTGACGTGTTACGACCGAGATGTCGCTCCCGGCGTTCGCGTTGACGGTGGCAGCGGTCGGAATCATCATCCTGGTGGATCCTGAGGGCCTGTCTCCCGGCAATGTCATCTGGGCGTTCTTCCAGGTCGCTGCGGTCCTCTGATGGAGTGGGTCCAAGCGCGGGTCTTGACGAGGGCCGATGAGTACCAGCGCGTCGTCCGCCTCGAAGCGTTGGCGATCGGTTTCGCCACGGTGATGGTCGTGTGCTTCGCCGCCGGGCCTCTCGACGCGCTCGGCATCGGGAACCCGCGGCAATCCCTGCAGGTGACCACCATGGCCGGGATTCTCGCCTGGACTGTCGCACATGGCCTCCTGACCAGGAAAACCCGATGAAGAACAGGCTGCGCGAGCTGCGAGCCGTGCGACGGTGGAGCCAGGTTGAGCTGGCTGACCGCCTCGACGTGTCCCGCCAGACCGTCAACGCCATCGAGACGGGCCGCTACGATCCGAGCTGGTCCCGACGGCGGCGTCGATCCCGACGGTGGGCAGCACGACCCGGGCGGACAGCACGGCCGGCGGCGCGTTGTTCGTCGGCGGGCTGAGGAAGGCGTTGTCCCAGACCACCGGGGTCCTGCCGCTGGAGGCCGAGAACTCACTCACCGCCGCCGGCACCGACGAGCCCGTGGCCAGCTTGGCCACGCCGCCCGACAGGACCACCACGATGGCGGCGGCGAGCACCAGGACCAGCAGGCTGCGCGTGGGCGGATCGGCCTCTGGAGGCGATGGCCACACCGCCAGCGGGTGTCGGGGCGGTTGCGGCTGCGGCGGCCAGGCCGGCGCGTACGTGGGCGACCATGCCGGCCGGGGTGGCGTCCGCGCCACCGTCCTCTGCTGCTGGGGCACCGGCGGGGGCGGCGGCCAGGCCACCGCCCCCTCGGTGCGCGGCATCAGCGGGTCTGGCGGCGGTTCCTCCACAGGAGGACCGACGCCGCTCCGGTCAGCACCAGGCCGGCCAGGGCCGCACCCAGCGGTGCAGTGGGGATGCCTCCGCCACCGGCGGTGCCACCGAACCCGGCGCCCACACCACCGGTCGGGGTGGCCGAGCGGCCGGAGCTGTTGCCGCCGCTGTTGCTGTTGTTGTTGTTGGCCGGTGTCGAGCCGCCCGGGGCGCTGCCGACGTTGTTCCGGTTGCCCGAGCCGCTGTTGGGCAGGGCGATGTAGGGGAACGAAGAGCCGAAGGCCAGGTCGTTCTTGTTCACTCCGGTGGCCCCCTCGATGCCGGTGAGGAAGACCGACACCGTTGACGATCTTCTCCAGCTTGTAGGTCTGCTTGAAGTTGAGCGTCGGGTCGGTGAGGTTGTTCACCGGGTCGGTGGCGTACAGAAAGGTGTCGCCGTTCTCGATCCTGTCGGTGAAGCTCCACCGGTAGACGATGTCGGGCTTGGCGTCACCGTTGTTGTCGATGTTGATGTCGTACTTGGCGCTGGTCGACCACGGGTAGAAGGTCGGGCCGCCCGCCGGCTCCTGGAAGGGGATCCAGTTCGAGATCAGCGTCACCCGCACAGTTTGAGCAAACCTTCACCTCCACCAGGTGTCCCGTGGACGATCCCCTACCACCCGGCCCCCGCCTCTGAGCGGCTACTCCACCGCTTCATAGAGTCCAGCCCGCCGACATCAACGCGCTCAGGATCCTCCACGGGCCCTCGTCGAAGTGGGCCCTACTGCGGGTCTCGGGCTCATCTTGGCCGTACCCCGGCAAGACGTCCAGCGTGCACTCGATGGCACCGGTGATGGCCATGCTGGCCCGCCCGGGGACGACGCCAGCAGCGGTGCTGGAGCGGCGTGCCGACGGTGCCAGAGCGAGATCGGTCGTCCCGGAGAGAAGCGGGGACCTTCGGTACAGGGCGCCGACGACAACCGTCCTGTGGTCCGGGCGCTCGGGGGTCATGCCCACGCCCTCATGGAGAAGTCTCAGGCGCAACCGACGCCCTCGGCGACGGCGGCGGCGCGTTCGATCGCTGAGCCGCCCGCCGCTCGTCGGCCGACAGCCCGGCGCGCAGACGGGCGAGCCCGGTGCGGATGCGGCTCTTGACGGTGCCTTCGGGCAGTCCGAGCAGCTTGGCTACCTCGCGGTAGGTGTGGTTGCCGAAGTAGGCCAGGGTGATGGCCCGGCGCTCGTCGTCGCCGAGCCGGCTCAGGAGCTGCCGGGCGTCGTCACCGGCGAGCCGGCTCAGGGCGACATCCTCGACCGGCGCGGCCGGGCTGCGGGGCCGGCGATGATCGGTGACCTCTCGGGCTCGGCGGGCGCCGTCGGACCGAAGCAGGTCGACCGCTCGACCGTGGGCCTGTACCCGTAGGAAGGTCCCCAGGGCGCCCCTCTCAGGGTCGAACCGCTCCGGCCGCCGCCACAGCCCGAGGAACACGTCCTGGGTGACGTCGGCGGCCCGGTCGCCGCACATGCGCTGGGCCACCCCGTGCACGCTGGCACCGTGGCGGCTGTACGCCTCGGCCAACGCGTCATGGGAACCCGTGGCGATGCTGATCACCAGCCGACCGTCGGAGAACTGGGCGATACCATCCCGCTCACCGCTCGCAAGGACTCGGTCGCCTGAGCCCGGCCGGAGTTCCCGCCCGGTGGCGACCGGCTCAGTCGGTTCGGTCACCGGTCGTCGGAGTACGGGATCGGATGGTCGCCACCGAGCTCGGAGAAGCGTTCGTTCAACGCGGCGGCGACCACGTCGCCGTCGTGACGGGTGGGGATCAGCGCCCCGTACAGGTACGCCTCCACCTCAAGTGCGGTGCTCAGCCCACCCAGCTCGAAGTACCGGAACCACAGCTCGCCCAGGGACAGCCCGACATCGAGACGACCCAGTTCGAGCACCGCCAGCTGCCTGCTCACGGTTCGCTCCCGGTCAGAGGAACCTGCCGTTGGGTCGAACCCAGCCGGCCACGACGAGCAAGCGTCACGCTGGCACCGTCGGCCCCGCCGACCGTTGCCTGCGCCAGCGCGGTGACCAGCTCCAGAGCGGCGTCGACCACCTCATTTCCGGCGCCCATGGCGACCACTCGGCCACCCTCGACTGTTGCTTCAGCGGCAGCGGCGTTCACGATCGTGGTGTTGTCGCCGGCCTGCTGCTCGGATCCCAATGGCACGAGGTCCGGGTCGGACGGCTCGAACTCGACGAGTCGGCTCACCTCGCCGAGGTCGAGAAGCCAGCGGGTCCGAGCCGATGGGGAACGGATCCGCAGCACCCCACCCGCGGGCCGGAGGCGTGCGGCGGTGTCTTCGATCGCTTGCAGCCCGGAGCTGTCAAGGAAGTCGAGGTTGGCGAGATCGAGCACGACATCGGTGTGGCCCCGCTCGACGAGGGCGTCCAGCAGGCACCCAAGGTCCGGAGCCGTCGCCATGTCGACCTCGCCGATCACTTCCACCACGACCTGGTTGGGGAGGGCACGACAGCGAGGGATCCGGCACGAGGCCGCCTTCCCGGATGCGTCAGGCGCCGAACGCCCGAGTGAGCCCTCGCTGTCGAAGGCCCCACGAACCTAGCCGACGTGGCCCAACGTTCGCCGACCACCCGTGTGACGATCCGGAACCGGGTTGGTGACGCCGGTCTGACCGGAGCGAGCATGTTTGGCAAAGACCCGTAACCGTTGGTTGGGAGACCCCACGGTCCCAGCTTGACGTGCGGCGGCAGACGCCCCGATGGTGAGATGGGGGGGTGACCGCAGCGACGCGTCCGAGTCATCCACCGAAGGGCGAAGAACGCCGGCAGGAGCCGGCCATACGGCCACTAACCCGCGTTAGACGCCGCCCCGCCCGCCACTCTGGCGCAGTTACCCAGGAATACCCCTGTCGGTGGAGTAGGACGCCACGCGTCTGGCGTGATTCGGTGAGGGTGTCCATGGTGAGTTCCCTTCGTACAGGTGATCACGGGGGTGTGCCTCCACTACCTGCCCACCGCAGGTAACGGCCCCGTGGGCGCTGCGTAACGGGTCCGCAACGGTTCGCGGCACCCGGCTGGCGAGAGCGTGGGTAAGCTCAGCCGTCGTCCCCGGGCAGGGGCCGGATGCTCAGGGCGTCCACCTCGTAGAGGTCCTTGTCGCCGATGGCGACGTCGGGCCTGACGGTGACCCGGGCGTGGGTCTCATCGATCGCAGTGATGGTGGCGGGCGTCCAGAAGCCCGTGACGATGTCCAGGCCAGCGCCCTTGAGGCCCGCCTGGACCCGCATCCCCACCTTCAGCTCAAGCCTGTCCATCGCATCGCCTCCCGTCTCTCCAGGTCCAGGAGAACCTAGCCCGGCCCGGCAACGGGGAACAGGCGGCGTTCACCGCTGCGGGCCCTGCTCCGTCCTGGCCAACGCGACGGCGGCGGCGATCTGGGACAGATGGCTGAGGCCTTAGGGAAAGTTGCCCAGCAGCTCGTGGTGGCGGGGGTCGTACTCCTCGGCGTAGAGGCCCAGGTCGTTGGCCGCGGCGCAGACACGGTCGTAGGCGGCCCGCGCTGGCCCCGTCCGAGCCTGGTTGGGTCCTACGGCGCCGACGCCCTCGACGCCTCCCTCCTGCTCCTCCCCTCCGTGGCGGCCACGCCGACGCGGTTTGGGGGCGCTGATGCCCCCAAAACCGGCCGACAGGTTGCCTACGGTGACGTCGTCGAGGACCTGTGCATGGCCGTAGCGGTGGCTGAGGCCACTTACCCGCAGGACGGGCGGGACCTCGCTCATGCCAGTCGAGCCCGGATGCGCGAGGACATCTGGTCTACCCCTGTGACCATCACCAGGATCACCACCAGGATCGTGAACAGCCGGGGGAAGTCGAGAAGATCGAGGCTGTTCTTCAACTGCTGGCCGATGCCTCCGGCGCCGACGACGCCGAGGACGATCGAGGACCGGATGTTGAACTCGAACATGTACAACGCGACCGAAGCAAGCGAGGGCAGGGCGTCTGGGGCGAGGACGGCGACGACGGTCTTCAGCCGGCTCGCTCCGGTGAGCTCGGCTGCTTCCATCGGGCCCGGGGGCATGCCCTCGATCGCCTCGGCGAACAGCTTGCCGATGCTGCCGGCGGAGTGGATGGCCACCCCCAGCATCCCTGCGAACGGCCCGAGGCCGACGGCGGCGACGAAGAGCAGGGCGATCGGCCGGGACGATGGGGTTGTCTGCGAAGGTAGCGAAACCCGCAGTCAGGGTTGAGCAGCACCCGTTCGGCCCCGAACAGGCCTATGGCCTTCTCAGCCCGTGCAACCACGTCATCCACCCGGTGGTCCTTCTGGTTGAGGACTCCGACCCCGACTCGTCGGTCGTCGGGGAGCGTGGCGAGGACGTCGATCTCACCCGCCCGGTGGGTGCACAGCTCGAGGGTTAGTGTCCCGACGTCCACGGCCGAGAGCAGCGGCACCAAGGGTCGGTAGTCGCCGGCCAGGGCCATGCGTTCGTCAGGAGTCCAGTTGCCCCGGCACACGTGCAGCGCCAGCCGCTCCCGGGGCAGCCCCCGCACCACCTCCTGGAGAAGGTCTTGGGCGAAGCCCAGCTCCTCCTCGGTTCCTCGCCGTTCGACGAGCGCTCCGCACATGAACGTGCGCCCACCCCGACCGGGCGTGCCGTGGACGACTTCGGTGAGCACCGGCTCGTCGAGCTGCACCAGCGCCACCCCGGCGGCCAACAGGAAGTGCATCTCCTCCCGAAGCACTCGCACGATGTCCCCGGCCAGCTCCTCGCGGTCGGCGTAGGCCCGGTCGGAGATGCACTCCATCCACATCGTCCGGGTGAGCAGGTACGGGCCCGGTAGGCTCACCTTGACCGGCCTGTCGAAGATCCGCTGAACGAACTTGGCTTCGTGGACGGTGAGGGTCCGGGCGGCAGGTCGACATAACGATGTGCTTACGGCAGCGGTTGTCGGGGTTCCGAGACCGAGCACCGGGGGATGATGGGTCCGATGACCCACGCCTCTGTGTCTGTGGGCGATCGGCCCGTCGCCTTGCTCACCGCCGCCGGGGCCCCGCTGCTGGCCCGGCCGTACTTCGCTGGCGGCGACCCGGGGCCGATCGTTGCCGCGCTGGCACATGTGCCCGAGATGCTCGAGGTGACGCTCCCCTTCATCGGCGCGGTGCTGGGCCCGTCGGCCATCGACCTGCGGACCAAGGAAGTGGTGATCCTGCGCACCTCGGCCCGTGCCTCGTGCCGCTACTGCGTGGAGGCCCACACCGTTGTCGCCCTCGACAGCGGCCTGTCGGACAGCGAGATCCGTGCCCTGCGGGGCGAGCTTGCGGTCGAGGAGGCGTTCCCGGCCGAGGGGGACCGGGCCGTGATCGCCTGGTGTGACGCCCTGGTCGGCACCGGTTCGGTCGACGCCGCCTGCCGGGACCGGTTGCGGCAGGGCCGCCCCGACCATGTCGTGGTGGAGCTCACCCTGCTGGCCACCACGACCCTCCTCCTCAACCGCTTCTGCACAGCCTTGGAGCTGCCCACCTCACCCGAGGTTCTGGCCCGCCTGGCCGCCGCCGGGATGGCGTCGTGAGCGCCGCCGTCGCCGAGGCGGTGCGCGACGGCCGGCTCCCGGGGCGGGTCTGGCTCTACAGCAACTACCACTGCAACCTGGTCTGCACCTACTGCCTGACCGACTCGTCACCGAAGTCGCCCCGCCGCGACATCGCTGCCGGCCGCATGGTCGACCTGGCCGCCCAGGCCCGGGACCTGGGTTTCACCGACCTGGGCGTCACCGGCGGCGAACCCTTCCTGCGGCCGGACATGGTCGATGTCCTGCTCGCCATGGCCGAGCAGCTCCCGACCGTCGTGCTCAGCAACGCCACCCTGTTCCACGGCGACCGCCTCACCCGGGTCGAGGCGCTGGCCGGGCATCCCGTGGTGATCCAGGTGTCGCTCGACTACGCCGACGCCGACGACAACGACGCCCAGCGGGGCGACGACAACCACGCCACCGTCGTCGCCGCCACCTCACGGCTGGTGGAACGAGGCATCCAGGTACGGATCGGGACCACCCTCGACCCTGAGGCTGAGGTGAGCGACGACCAGCAAGCCCGGCTGTGCGCCCTCCACCGCAGCCTCGGAGTGGCCGACGAGGACCACGTCGTGCGCCCCATCGTGCGGCGCGGACGGGCCGACGTCGCCGATGTGGGCGTCAGGGCAACAGCCGCCGACCTTCCACCGGAGCTGACCGTCACCGCCGACGGCGCCTGGTGGAGCCCGTTCGGGCCAACGATCCGCGACGGGATCCCCGAGACCGACCTGCTCATCACCCGGACCACGAACCCGCTCGCCACCCCCGCAGCGGCTCTGCTGTGCCTCATCGACGGCCGACCAGCCGGCGATGACGCCCGGCTGGGCATCCGGTGAGCGTGACCCACAACGGCCCGTTCGGGCCGACAACCGCCACTCGGGTCTCCGGCCAGCGCATCGCGTCTGCCGACAGCCTCACCACCTCAGGAGTGAACCTGTGACGAGCTCCCGCACCGCAGTCGCCGCCCCCTCACCGGCCGAGCCGGCCCCCGACGCTCCCGTCGATGCCCACCTCCTGGCTCGCGGCCTGGCCGTCATACGCATCCTCATGGGCTTCACCTTCCTCTCCAACGGGCTGGCCAAGCTCTTCGGGTTCCACGAGGTGGCGTTCGGCCCGGTCGTGGCGAACCTCATCAACCGAGCCGACACCCGCTTCATCCTCGACGTCGAGGTGAACAAGAACGCTCAGCGCCTGCTGCCCCCCATCCGGTGGATCACCAACGAAGTCATCCTCCCCAACTTCGGGCTGTTCGGATGGGCGCTCACCCTCGCCGAGCTGGCCGCCGGCCTCCTTCTCATCCTCGGCCTGCTCCCCCGCATCGGCGCCCTCTTGGCCCTCGGCCCGGTCGTGTTCCTCTTCTTCGTCTACCTGTCCAACGACCGGTGGCTACCCGAACGGTTCGTCGAGCTCGTCCCCCTCCTCGTCCTGGCCGTCATCCCCTCCGGCTACGCCTGGGGCCTCGACGGACGCCTCGGCCGACGCCCGAGACGCTGGCCCCTCTGAACAGGGCTCGCGCTCACTCGACGTCGAACACCTGGGCCGCGGGCCGGCTCATCAGCAGGTCGGCCGCCTGCTGCTTCAGGGCGGTGAAGTGCGCCTCCTCGGCCTCGGTGCGATCGTCCTGCTGGGCCAGACTCACGAACTCGTCAGTGATGTTTCCCTCCCGCAGCACCAGCGACAGGCTGCGCCCCCGGTAGCCGGCCTGGAAGGCGAAGCTCTGCAGCGTCCGGCCCCGCCCCGGGCGCTCCAGTCCGAGGTCGATGACGTAGCGCCCGTCGGTCAGCCCCCGGGTGACCAGCTCGCAGGCGTCGCGGGCACCGGGGCCCCGAAAGGCGGTGGTGATCGCCACCTCACGCCGCTCCACCGGGCCGTCGGGGTCGAGGAGCGGCAGGGCCCGCTCGAGCAGCTTGAAGCCGAGGGCGACGCCGCCCGGGCTGCCCGGGCCGCTGTAGCGCACCATCTCCTCGAAGGAGAAGGCCAGGGCCACCCCGTCTTCGTGCACCTCGATGGTCTGGGTCATCGGCTCTCCCGGAGGCTCGGCTGCTGCCCAGGATCGCAGGTGCGGGCGGTTCGTAGACTCAAGGGTCGTGGGCAGCCGGCTCGAGGCAGTGGTGTTCGACGTCGACGGGACGCTGGTCGACAGCGAGCGACACGGGCACCGGGTGGCGTTCAACGCCGCCTTCGCCGCCGCAGGACTGCCCTACTCCTGGGACGAGGAGGGCTACGGGCGCTGGCTGTCGGTGCACGGCGGGGCACGGCGGATCGACGCCTTCCTCGAGGAGGTCGGCCACCCCGAGGCCGAGCGGGTCGAGCTGGCGCCCCGCCTGCACGCCGAGAAGACCCGGCTGCTGCGCCAGATGATCGACGCCGGCCGCATCCCCACCCGGCCCGGGATGACCGAGCTGCTCGCCCACCTCGCCGACTCGGGGGTTCGCCTCGGGGTGGCCACCGTCGGCAGTGCTGGCTGGGTCACCCACCTTCTCGGGCGGCTCTTCCCGGATGTGGCGTTCACCGTGGTGGTGACCGGCGGCGACGTGGCCGACAAGAAGCCCCACCCCGCCTGCTATCTCATGGCCCTCGACGGGCTGGGGGTGGCCGCCGA
>JBBQRO010000087.1:0-13413 GCA_038214685.1 Acidimicrobiales bacterium | reverse complement strand
GTTCGAATCCCGTCGTCCGCTCCACATAGTCCCAGGTCAGAGGCCCTTTTCGGAGGGCCTCTGACGCGTCCGGAGTACTCGATCATCTAGCGGGCCACATCTGGGCCACGCGCTCCCACGCCGACGCGCTCACGGCAGGGGACCGAAGTAAGACTCAGCCTCTGGCGCCTTCGCCAGCCAGTCGAGGAAGTGGTCCCCCAGCGGGTCATTTGGAGGACGGCGTCGCTTGGCCCGTAACCCTCGCTGCCGGTGGGCTGGAGCAGACCGGCGCGTACTAGCGCCGCGGCCGTGGGCGCCGCCGGTAGCGCTCCTACTTTGCAGCCCTCAACGTCCTCGGGGCGCGGCCACCGCCGTTCGGTGCTGTCCTGCACGGTCATCCGGAAGTGGGCGAGGTAGTGCACATCGAGGGCCCGACCTCCGCCACGGTTCGCTACAGTTGATGGTCGTCGTGGTCGATCGGCGCACCGCCCCCTCGGAGTGCCTCGGCCACGACGGCGGCCAGCAGGCGGCGCTTGTACCTCGAACGGCGTCTCGGCTCCGGCCTCGATGGCACCTTCAACGGAGGCACTGGTGCGCTCATCGGCCTCCATGATCGCGGCGGGCCTGTTCATCGAGACGGGTCCGTTCGAGGGTCAACTCCACCGTCAGTTCAGCGCCTCGGCTGCGGCGGCGGCCTGGGCCTGCCAAATCGGCGGGCCAGGTCGAGCAATCCCCTAGTGATGCGGATGCCTTGTTCGATGTCGGGGCCATCTGCAAGTCGGGGAGAGGTGCACGGTGGCCGACGGCAGGTGCGAGACGACGGTCAGGATCGGAATCTACGCGCCTGTTGACTCCCTGCGGCCTGCCTTGGCGATCTCGATCACCAGGCCCCGCTCAGGGCGCTCCGCAGGCCTCACATCCCTGAAGCGCCGATCGAGGTCGTCGAGCAGAGCATCGTCGTGGCCTTCAAAGAGATGGCCGTATCGGTCACTTGTAACGCGGATTGACGAGTGCCCGAGGTGCCGCTTGACCTGCTCCATGCTCCACCCATTGGCGGTGAGGATCGCAGCGCAGGTGTGTCGGAGGTCATGGAAGCGGATCGCTGATTCGAGTCCTGCGCGTTCGAGTGCTGGCTTGAAGTGCCGGCGCATCAGGTTGTTGTGACGAATGGGCTGGCCCTCGGCGCTGGTGAAGATGTGAGCCGTTTCGCCCGGGAACCTCGCCAAGTGGTCAGCGATCGACTCCGCCACAAATCGCGGGACCCGCACGGCCCTCCGGCTGGCGCGGGTCTTGGGAGGCACCGTGACCAACCGGCCATGGACCTCTGCGACGCTCTCGACGACCTCTAGGCGGCCACGAAGAAGATCGACACGCTGGACCTGGAGCGCCTCGATCTCACCCGCGCGTAGCCCGCTGTAGGCGGCAGTCAAGATGAGCGCTCGATAACGAGGGTCGATCGCTTCGGCGAGCGATGCAACCTCCTCCACGCTGAGGAAGCGCATCTCCTCCCGTCGGCGATCCGATGGGAGGTCGATCCCGATGCAAGGTGATCTCCTGACCAGCCGATCCCGCTCGGCCTTGGCGAACACCTGGGCCGCCACCTCGAAGCACTTCCGGACGCTCGAAGGGCTCAACTCCTTGGCCGTGAGGCTCGCGATCCACCCCTCGATGTCGATGGGCTTCACTGAGGCAAGCAAGCGGTCGCCCAGCCCAGGAACCAGGTGGTTGCGAACAAGACCCTCGATGTTCACGTACGTCCTCGGGGCCACGTCGATCTTGGTCGCCAGCCACTGCTGGACGTAGTCAGCGACGAGGACTTGCGAATCTCGTGGATCAAGCCATTCACCCCGAGCGAGGTCTACCTCGATCTGCGCCTTGAATGACCGAGCATCTCGCATCTTGGGGAAGGCCCGGGAGCGGAGTCGCCCATCCGGAGTCCGCCAACGAACTTGATGCTTGCCGCGCCACTTCCGGATCGAAGCCACACTGGTCCTCCTGGTCCGGCCGGAACCTACTCTGGGCCCGGGACATCAGAGACGGATCCGTGCACGTCTGGCAGAGCAGCGACGACGACCCCCACGGCGAACGTGGCCGCCTCCTCTCTCGTAGGGAACGTCCTCCGACGCTCAGATCCGGGACTGCCGTAGATCACGCGGACGACGCGCGGGCCAACCACGGCGATGCGGGGCGTGTTGAACACGAGCGGCAGGGGGCAGACCGCAGGGCGTGAGGCGAGCCAGGACGTGATCGCTGAGGTCGGGTACCGGATAGCCTTCCCAACCTTGATGGCCCCCGGACCGGTTCCCTTGTAGCGCCACTGGGTGAGCGTGCCGACGGCTACACCCAGGTGGGCAGCGACCTGCTGAGGGGTCAAAAGTTCGTCGAAGCGATAGTCGGGCCTAGCCGTCACCGGCGACCAGTCCGAAGCCTTGAGTGAGGTGCGAGGGCTGTTGCCCGCCGCAAGCGGCTTCGCAGAGGGCGAGGATCTCGCTGCCTGACAGCGTGTCGACGACCAGAAGACGATCCCGCACAGCGACGACCGCTGGCCGAAATTCCCGCAGCAGTCGCTGCGTTCTCTCGACGATCCAGGAGAAGGCCATCCCCACCTCGATGTCATCCTCGTCCAGGACTAGCGCCTCGGCTATCCAGGCCAGGGAACGAAGCACATCTTGATCGTCGTCAATCCTAGCGCAGTCGAGTCGCTCGTCGAGGTCGTACTCCAGGTCTGGGTCCACGACTCCCTCGCTGGTCCAGGCGTCTCCGAGCACGTCGACGACTGGACCGGCGAGGGACTGGACGCAGGCATCAGCGACTTCGAGGAGATCGAACGCCGCTGGGTTGTCGATACATCGAGGTTGAAAGAGCCTGGTGTAGGCCCAGGTGTTCGCCATGACATCCGAGGGGGCCATCTTGACGTGGATCACTTCGTACCCCAGCGCTACAGCGATGACGGCATGGGCCGCCTCGTGGAGGGCGTGCAGGGGGCGTTGGTCGGCGAGGAACGCTGCCAAGCGGTCGGGAGAGATGTCCCGGATCGCTTCTGCCCACCAATCATCAGGGTCCATGGGTGCTTCCGCCCCGTCCTGACTGTTCTGCCCACGTTCTGTGGCATCCACGTCAGTTCACCTCCCTGATCTCGCTGACCTCAGGAGCCACAGGGACAGCGTGGACCGGCCGGATGCCATAGGCTGATGGCTCAGGGACTGGGCCATCCAGGAGGAAGCCCAGCCAGGTCAAAGAGCGGTATACCGGCAGCGGACCGTGATGACGGATCTTGCGAGCGTCCTGGGTAAAGACCGGCTGCAGGTCGGTGTGGTCGGCGAAGAGGAGGAGCCCATCCTCCGTCTTGGCCTTCTGCATCCAGCCCCTGTGCAGAGCATCCCGCACGACCCTTCCCATCAGTCGGCCTCCGGCGGCAATCGTCGGGAGGGTGACATGCGGCCAGAGGAGGTCCGTAGTCACGAACTGATGCGTCAGGCAGACCTCTTCCGCCATGTCGTAGGCGAGGTAGAGCCAGTCGGCAGCCTCCAGCGTGTAGGAAGTCATGATCTCCTCCAGCGACTCGGGAGACGCCAGGACGGGCGGAGTTCCGTTGACTCTGGAGTCCCGATCGCCAAGGGTCGCGGGCTTCACGGAAGGAGTCCCGAGAGCAGTTGGACCAGCCTGCCGACCTCGTCGATGGGGATCATCACACCCTTTCGAGTGGGGCCCTGGTAGGTATCGGTCTCCACCCAGTGGCGCAAGTTCACGAACTCCTTCCCTTCCTGGCCGTCAGCGACCGTCGTAACGTCAACCGAGATCTTCTCGCTCCCAGATGAGAATAGGGTTCCAATGTTGCGGGACTTGAATGCTCTTCGAGGCATGTTCTCTCCTGAAAATAGACAAGGCGGTACCACCCATTCGCCGGGGGTAGTTCATTCCAATGAACCGCCCAATGACGAAGGACTGGTGTTGTTCTGTGGGTGGCACAGGCCCTCTACCTGCCACGGAGGCTTCATCGCTTGGCCTCCGCACCCCTCCCTGCTTCACGGCAGCAGTAGCCGGCCGGTCCGCATCTGTTCCGGATGCGGATACCTGCTTGACGGACCTACGGCCGTGACGGTTCGGCCTCCTTGGGCCTCTTCGCTAGCCCAGAGGGGGCCAACTCCGTTCGTGCGGCATCCCGAGGGCCTGACCCGTAGACGGGTCTGCTGAGCGTCCAGCGGCCTCTTGCAGGCAGGGCGACGCCAAGTCCCATGGGCGTAGCGGGGTGTCCCTCCTCTCGAAGGGCCTGCGCAGATGTCATCGGCATCTAGCCGGGTCAGGGCGACGGTATGCTCCAAGGTGTTGCCGTGAAGCCGTTGCCGTCGGGCCCAGTTGGTCCTGGGCCCGACGCTCGCCTCGTCGTTGCCTACGCATTCCCCCTTTGCGACTGGGGCGTCCGCAGGCTCTCGACGTAGTTCTCGACGGAAGCCATGGGGATCTTGGTCAGCCTCCCGACCTTGACGGTCTCGACATGCCCAGCGCGTACGATGGCCTTCGCCGTGGACACGCCCACACCGATCTGCCATGCGAACTCCGGGACAGATACAAGTATCTTGCTCGGGGGGGAGGGGCGATCGGTCATCGACGGCTACCTAACCACATCTGGCTGCGCCTGTCTAGTGCCGAGGTGGATAGCGAGGGCGTGCGAGCCGTCATTCTCTGAGCATTCTTAGAGGGCAATCGATGAGGTTTGTTAGAGCGGTTGGTGAGGATTCTTAGAGCGGTTGGTGAGGAGTCTTAGTGAGAGCGGCGCCTGTCCCCGACTTGAAAAGATTTTTCTGCAGCCGGTGGGCCGGTCGACGTTGGGACCGGCTGGGCCTCCTGGTGGCCGACCACGGGGGCCAGGTCCGGCACCTCCAGGCGGTGCGCCCTGGCCGTGGGGGGTTGTGCGGGTAAGCCCGCTCGAACGCCTCGACCGGGGTGTTGCGGGTGTTCATCATCGCCGTGTGGACGCCGCTGTCACCGGGCGCCAGCGGGCCACCGCCCTGGCCGCCGGCCAGGGTCTCATACGACACGAAGCCGGCCTCGGCCGAGCCGAAGATGACGTTGTTATGGTGCCCTGGCCGGCGGCGGGCACCCGGTCCCGGGCGATCTGCGCCAGGGCGCCAAGGCAGGCGTCAGCCACCCGCTGGCTCACCTCGACGTTGACGGCGCCACCGTCGACCGGCTCCTCCACCACGCCCACCTCTGCGCCACCACCGGCGACAGCGTCCGCCTCGCCCAAGCCAGCAACGGGAAGGGAGTGACACCCCTCACCACCCGGCCCCATGACACACCTGATGGCCGTCACCGCGCAGAACTCGTGGCCACCCCCGCGCGGTTCCCACGGCCGCCACCGCGCAGATCCTGCTGGCCCTTGACAATGATGGCGCAGTCGGCGGGGCAGACCCCCGACGACGGCCCCATCGGCTAGTAGGCCGGGTCGCCCGTTCCTGCCGAAGCGCCGGGCAGGTCTCAGTCTTGCCGAGCGAGATCCATCTATCCCGCATCCGGACGTGTGCTTCAGATCTTGGGCTTGGCGGCTGGCGAGAGACGTGCGTCGCGCTGACGCTGCCGCCTCTCCTCCCCAGCCTGCTGCGGGTGTCTGTTGCCTCCTGCGGACGCCGCGGGCAGAGCCCGGGCTCGATGCTGTATCTGCCTCCCGACCACCTCGGGTTCCGGCGGGTCGGTTCAGCCAGGGCCTGACCATGGTCGGGTACGTGGCACTTCGGGTACACCTGCCTGTGGGCTCACCTGGAGCCGCTAGCAGGTTTGCCTAGTGCTAGGTCCCGGCCGAGCCGACACCCCTATGGGGCTTCGATGCCGGGGGATACCCATCTATCAGCAACGGTTCTGGCGCTGGCCTGCGCTGTCGGTCATGACCGTGTGCCGGACCTCGCAGGCCCGGAGCGTCCCTCGTGGCACACGACCGCATCAGGATCGGCGGCCCTGCCGGTTGCCACGACGACCAGGACGCCCTCCAGGCTCGTCACCACCACTCCCGTGGTGGTGTTGATGCTGCCAGCGCGCCTCGTGCCGCGTTCAGGTGGCGCACGGGTGGCCTACCTACCCCACCCCACGAAGTCCCGCCGCCGACGGTCAGCGATTGCCGCGTACCCCTCCTTCGGTGCGGGTCCGGCGGTACTCGATCCCGCCGGGGGAGCGGGGGTGACGGCTTTGCCCCGGGCGGCGACGGCCTGATCAAGAAGGTCGAGGTCCTAGCCGACTGCACCCTCTCGCCGATCACCGAGCGCCGCTCGTCCCGACCTTGGGCCTGTGGGGCGGCGAGCCAGGCGAGCCCTGCGAGAACTGGCTCCTGCGCGGCGGCGAGGCCGTGGGGGTTGTGGGACCGCTATGGGGCCGGTGAAGGTGCGCTCATCCGAGATGCCTGTCGCCCTCAGGGGCGTTCCCAGTCGGGGTCGGTCGCCGAACAGTAGGAGGGCTGGACAGGCGCCCCGGTGGCCAGGTGGGGACCAGGAGGGCGTCCTGAGGGCTCCACGGGCACGCCAGCCGAGCCAATCCTCGACTGGGCCACCCAGACGGCGGAGGGGGCTGCCGCCGTGGCGGCGCTCGTGGGCGGGTCTTGGCGCAGGGCGCCGCTGGCTGCTGCGTTGGTCGTGGTCGTGGTCGTGGTCGTCGTCGTCGTCGTGGCCGTGGGCGTTGGCGTTGGCGTTGGCGTTGGCGTTGGCGTGAGCGTTGGCGTGGCTGTGTCGGCGTAGCCCGGGCTGAACCGTGCGCCAGGCGGAGCCAGAAATCGCCAGATCCTGCCAGGGCGGTCCTGTCCAAGGCGTGCCAACTCCGCCACAAGGGGCGAAGGGAGGCGCCGTGATCGAACTTGCGCTGCAGACAGATGAGGAGAAGCGCCTGCGGGCGCTTGCACTGGTGCGGCCTAGAGAGGTCTGCGCCCTCCTGGCTGTCAGTGCCCGGACGCTGGACCGGCTCATCGCCTCGGGTCGGCTGCCCGTCGTCTGGGTCGGCGGTGGCCGGCGCGTGCCGTTGAGCGGCATTGAGGCGCTGATCGCCGAGGGCTTCACCAAGCACTGAGCACACGTGCAAGACGGCGGCGTGGAGCGCCGCCGTCTTCGCCATCCGAAGGTCCTGGAGGATCGAATGCCTGTTCGTGATGCTACTCCGTGGTGGGACGAGGACGACGCCGTCTGGAGGGACGAGCGGAAGTCGCTGGTGATCGAGTACGCCGAGCGTGGTTGGCCCATGGTGCTCCTTCACGGGATGGCCCGGGGTGAGGATGGACTGCCTGCCTGTGACTGCCCCGTCGGTGCCGAGTGCACGCGGGCTGGGAAGCACCCGAGGTTCAGGAACTGGTCGAAGAGGGCGACGACGAACCTGAAGGTGCTCCTGCCAGCGCTGGAGCGCTTCCCGACGGCAAACATCGGTTTGGTTACCGGGCCGAGGTCGGGTTTCGTCGTCCTCGACCTCGACCCGCGCCACGGGTCGGCGGAGTCCGAGAAGCGGCTTGCCGCTGGGGGCGTCACCCTCTACGAGACGCTCAGCGCTTCGACCGGGGGTGGGGGTGAGCACCTGTACTACGCCTGGCCCGTCGGCTTCGCCGTAGGCAACACCCTGCCGGTCGTGATGGCCAAGGATGAGGGCAAGCGCCTGTACGACGGCATCGATGTGCGGGGCCGGGGTGGCTTCGTCGTCGTGCCTCCGAGCCGCCACGCGGGCGGCGGGACGTACTCATGGCCCGACGACCTGGACACCCCGGTCGAGGAGTTGCCTTCGGCCCTGCTGGTCGGTGTACGCCGTGAGATCGAAGGGACATCCCCCCCTCCCGGCGTGAACGCCTGGGCTTGGGTTGCCCTCACGCGCGAGTTGCAGAGGATCGCTGACTCGGAACATGGAGAGCGGAACGACAACCTTTTCAAGGCCGCCCGCTGCCTGGGGGAGATCATCGGGGGCGGCGGCGACCTCGACGAGGAGGTGGTCACGCAGTCTCTCATAGAGGCTGGGGAGGCACAGGGACTCGGAGCCAAGGAGGTCCTGGCAACGATCCGGAGCGGTTTGGAGTGGGGGGCGAAGACGCCCCGCAAGCCCAAGCCGGAGATCCGCAACCGGGACGAGGCCCTCAAGGTCGTCGGGGACATTCGCGCCGCGATGTGGTCGGTGCCGAGGGGGGGCCACAAGGGCAAGCGCATGCGTGCTGTGCTCGAAGCGCTGCTCAGGCTGGGGATGCGGGCCGGGGGACCGGTGTTCACCGGGGGTCACCGGACGATCGCACTTGAGGCCGGCATGAGTACCAAACCAGTGACGCAGGCGCTTCGGGAGTTGATCGATGAGGGATGGGTCGTCCGCCTCTTCCTTGGTCAGGATGGGCGGTCGAGCGCCTGGAGGGTCCGGCTGCCGCCCGGCATGGCCGACCTCGACCGCCCCAAGAACACGTCGCGAAGTACCCACATGCTCACCCGCCCCTGTGAATGGGGGGACGTGGGTAGTTCGCGACACCCCTCGACCGCTGTCGGCCACGACGCCTACCGGCGGAGTACCAGAGCCCGCGACTCGCCCTGGGACGATGCTCGGGCGAAGGGTTTCGACAAGACCGGATGGAGCATCGTCGACTACCTGGCGAACCTCGATGAGTCGATCAGTCAGGCTGCCCTCTCTCGGGGGATCGGCATCCACAGGTCCACGATCAGTCGGCACTTGCCCAGGCTCATCGAGCATGGCCTCGTGACTCGCAGCGAGTCCGGCCTGCGCGCTGCCCCGGTCACGACGGATCGGCTCGACCAGGTCGCCCGCAGGTTGCGTACCGACGGTGCTTCGATCCGGCAACGCCAAGAGTTCGGCTGGTCGAACCTTCCCGACAAGCCCGACGACTGGCGCCCTGAGGCGGACACCTGCCCGCATCGGCCGTCCGAGGTGCGGAAGGGCCTCCCGCCGAACGTCCAGCCCCTCAGGCCTGCCCCTGCGATGCTGTACGAGCCGCAGCCCGCAGTGGAGATGCAGGAGTTCGGCTAGCAGCCAGCCAGCCAGCCAGCCAGCCGCCATCAGGATCAGTCCTCCGATCGTTGTTCCACGGACTGGCGGAGCGCCCTCTTAGTCCAATCGGTGAGCCGCTGGCCAGACCTTGGGCCCGCATACGATGACACCGGTGCTCCACTCCGACGACATCTGGGCGATCCTCGCCCGTCATCTGAAAGCCGGGCTCTGGACGCCGCTCTCGGACATCTACGTCCTCATCGAGCAGCGCGTCGTGCTCGACGACGAGGACATGGAGCCCGACTCCCGTGGTTCGTCAAGCCTGAGGTGGAAGCGGAACGTTCGCAACGTCCTCCAGCGGCGAAAGACGGAGGGTGACCTCGACTGGGACGGCGCAGGCCGCTACCGCCTGCCGTGACACAACCGAGCGGACGAAGGGAGGTGGCGGGACACGTACATGTACCGCCACGTCGGCCTAGCAGCATCCGGGTGGCCAACTTGCGCGGGCGCGATCACGGGAACCGGTCCGCGCGCCCGCTTCACCGAGACAGCAGCAGCGTCTCACTCGACCTCCAGTCGGCCGGCCCCAGGACCGGTTGAACGGGTCAACTGGGCTCATTGAGGCCGTCGTCCGGGATCTGCCTGCCGGCTGCGTCATCATCGGCTTGTGGCCACGCTGACCGACCTTGCCATCTCCCAGGGCTACCGGAGGCGGCTCGACGAGTACCTCCATCGAGTCGTGAGTGCCGAAGGCCGCTTTCAGTGTCCTGCCGGTGAAAGGTGTGCCGGCTCGGTGGCTTCGGGTCATGGCCTGGCTCAGGGCCAGTTGTCCTACGTCGGTGATCGGTACGCAGCAGAGATCGATGGACGATCGTTCAGGGTCCTCGTTGCTTCCATGCAGGTCGGAGACGCCGAAGCGCCCGTCACGATGTCGAGGAGACGTGAGCAGATTCGCGTCCGGATCCCTGAGTTGCCGGCCCAGCGGAACGCGCACATGCGCGGGGTGACCTACGCCCTGCAACTGCTGTTCGGGCTGGAGCCGGGTCTCGACGGTGAGCACCTTGATGACGGGACCCACGTGCTCGACGCCTACGCCATGGCCAACTCGACTTTGTGCTCGAACCTGCCAACCAGCGGTGCCTCCCGTCGAGGTGCACCGACGCGAACCATGTTGCGGGAGTGTGGTGTGCACCTTCGCGACACGATCCGTCTCCTTCAGCCGACGATCATCCACACTCAAGGCCGATCCAGCAACGAGGCGACAAGCACCCACGGATCGCTGGCGGCGATCGTCGACGAGGTCCAGTGGCTCGACGACTGGACGGCGAAGATTCGAGTGGACGCCGTCAGGGCTGTCTGGTGCTCCCTGCCGCACCCCTCTGCTGGCCCGCCCAAGGCATGGCAATGGACAACCAGCCCCTTCTACGCCAAGGTCGCTCGGCCCGCCCTCCTGCGGGCCCGTGCGCTAGCGCTCTCAACGGGATGAGCCTGGGCATCGGCCCAGTCGCTGCCTTCGGCCCTGCACGAGGAGCCGGTGGCGCCGCTGCGAACAATCGTGGGGACGCCCCGACTTGCCTCCTGGGATGAAGCGGGGAGCCAAAGCCAGATGAGGCTGGCCGCCTACCTCGACGAGGTCGAGAAGGCCGCATCCGAGCCCCTCGGAGCATGCAGCGAGGACGGCCTCGCCATGCGGCTCCATGTGGGCCTATGAGCAGGGGGTAAACCCGTGTTGTCCTGGATGCGGCGGTCGGCGGGGAGGCTCTGGAGGCGGTGGCCGCTCGGGGCGGCGGGTCTGCGGGTCGTCGTGGTTGATGCTGGCGTCCAGGATCGGCCGGTGCCGGGCGCCGTGTCGGCGCGGCCCAGTGGGAGGCGGGGTGATCTCGTCCGCAGAGGGGCTGACCGAGCACGACGTAGACGGGCTGCTGGCTGCGGGGGTGCGGCTCGGTGCCGATGCCGCGAGGCGACTTGGTGGCGGTCGGCGAGGTCGGGGTCGGGTACACCACGGTCGCTGCGGCGCTCATGGCCGGGGTTGCTGGGGCTGGACCTCGCGGCAGTGGTGGGACTCGGCGCCGGGGCGACACCGAGATGCTGGACCACAAGATGGCGACCGTCGCCGCTGCGCTGCACCGGGCTCGACGCCGCGGCCGAACGACGATACGGGACCTGACCGCACGACCAGCGCTCCTGCTCGGGACCGGGTGTGATTGGGCCCCTCCTCATGCCGCCCCCCTTCGTGCCGAGACAAGTGGGGGCACCGCGCTCGCAGACCGAAACCAAGCGATGGGCAAGAGATGTCGTGGCTCAGGGATACCAGTTCAAGCGGCCACCGCAAAGGGGCCTGTGCCAAGGAGCGCCCGTCCAGCCGGCTCGACGACGGCTTGCGTCCAACGGCTCCTGGGCCCCGAGAGCAAGAGGCTGACCGAGATCATGGCCGGGGATACGGATGAATAAACAGAGGGCCGAGGACCCGGACCGGGTAGCGGCCCTTCAAACGGCCGTTGAAACCTACAGGGCGGCAGTGGCCCAAGCCGACCCGGACCTGATCGACGCCCTCGAAGCAGCCCGTGCAGCCCGGGTAGGCCCCCCCCTCACGTGGCGGACCATCGGGGAGTGTTTTGGCACAACCCACCAATCAGTCATCAGCAGATGGAGGACGATCAGCAAGAACCGCATCCCAAGCATCCCAAGCATCCCGACCGCCGACAATACCGTCCCCTCAACGGAGCAGACTGCCAGCACGATCGTTCGCCCCACCGGGGAGAGCCGCCTGGTGTCGTACCTGTTCGACCGCACCGAAAGTTAGGAGATACCCAATGGCCAACCCCATAGCGATGCGCTTGCCAACGTCGATAGCAGCCACCTCAGGCTGAAGTGTGACCCGACCGACCAGACCCCCCCGGAAGGGCACCCTCCCATCATGGCGCAGAGGGTACGGCCGGGCTCGGAGGTCTGCGCGTGGACGGCTGTCACGCGGTGGTTGACCAGCGCACGAAGGATAGATGATCTCGCACGGGCCCCTCGGCCGGAGGGCTCACCCGACGGTGCGAGGGGAGGTCAGCCCGCTGTTTGTTCAACGGACGGACCCTAGCCCAAGGTTCTACATGAGCACCCGTTGCTCGGCGCAGTTCCTCGACGATGCTGCCAGCGGGCCGCTGTGGGCCGAGCGTCCCGAGGCCCGGCCGTAGGGCGATTCAGGCCGCACAGGTCTTTGCCGTCAATCAACTCGACGGGGGACGATGCTGTCGGCTCGATGTGATGTGCGTCGGTTCCGGCCGGAATCCCAACGATGTCTTGCGCCGTGCCCTGTCTGCAGGGCACATGGCGCCGTCCCCCCGGGCCCCAGTTCAGGCTCAGGAGTTGGCCGGGTCGGCCGATCAAGATGACCGCCAAGACCCGGTACGATTGACGATGACCTGATGAGCCCCCGCCGCCGACCAGGATTCACGAGGCGCTCGCCGATGCTGGTGGCTGCATCCGTGCTCGGGGTCGCGTGCGGCAACCAGGGCACCGCGGCACGGCCGACCACGTCGGAACCGTCGACTTCAGTCACGTCCCTAGCAGGCGAGCCGATCTTCCCAGGGTCTCCTGAGCCGAAGCCTGGCCCTCTGCCGTCGACCGACCCTCCGGGGAGCGACGCACAACTACTCCTGGCGCTGCGGGTGGCCCCCGAGGCCGATCCTGGTCGGTACGACCGGGACACCTTTGGCTACCCGGACGCCGGTATCGACAGTAGGGGGTGCAACACAAGGGCGCGAGTGCTCCAGCGCGACACAACGTTGCCCGCTCAGGTGAGTTACCCGGGGTGCAAGGTCCTGGCCGGCCGTTGGACCGACTTCACGACCGGCTCAGTCTTCGAAGATCCGGCCCAGGTGTCAATCGACCACTTGGTCCCCTTGAAGGAGGCCTACCGCAGCGGCGCGTCTTCCTGGTCCACGGCCACGATGGTCGCGTTCGGCAACGATGTCGACCGGCCAGAGGCCCTCAAGGTCATCGGCGGCTCGGGCAACGCCTCCAAGGGCGACAAGGACCCGGCGAAGTGGAAGCCGCCGCTGCGGTCAGCCTGGCCCGCCTACGCCCGAGCATGGCTCGTCATGAAGGTCGCCTACGACCTCACGGCCGACCAGGCTGAGGCTGACGCGCTGCGCGCAATGCTCGACACCGTCGGCTTGCGACTGGCTCCTTCGTCGTCGGCTCCAGGGCCGGCAGAGCGGCCGACCTCGACGACGACCGCACCGCCAGGGCCTGCCTCGGGCGGCGTCTCCTACGCGAACTGCACGGCGGTTCGAGCAGCCGGCAAGGCGCCTCTCCTACGCGGCGAACCGGGGTACAGCCGATCCCTCGATCGCGACGGGGTTATCTGCATGCCTTGAGGAATCCCAGCA
Organism: Acidimicrobiales bacterium; assembly: GCA_038214685.1. Lineage (GTDB taxonomy): Bacteria > Actinomycetota > Acidimicrobiia > Acidimicrobiales > AC-14 > CADCTB01. Next base: position 112 of record JBBQRO010000087.1, on the reverse strand, counting down.
GGTAGACGGCCGAGTCGACTACAGCGACATGTTTGCGCAGCGACCTGCAGGACGGTGCTGCGGGTGGCGGCGGCAGTCCGGGTTGGTCGGTTCCGGAGCAGAGCGCACAGCA
>JBBQRO010000086.1:0-13477 GCA_038214685.1 Acidimicrobiales bacterium | reverse complement strand
GTCCAGCAGAGCGTCGATCCGATCGCCGGCCTCGTCGCCCTCGCCCGAGCACCCGACCGGCACACCATCGGCGGCCTCGGTCTCACCTGAAACACCCGACGTCGGCACCACCCCCGTCGCGTTGTCCTCAACCGTCTCGCCAGCCCTGTTCCCACGCGCCCAAGAATCCGCTATCCAGTTAAGTCAGGGATCCGCCGGCGGTCGATTGTCCCCCGACAGAGCAGCACCAATCTTCGCCGCCGCATCGCGTTGCATCGTCGGGGTGACGTGGCTGTAGAGCGCCAGGAACAGGCTGGGGTCGGCATGGCCGAGCCGCTCTGCGGCGATCTTGGAGTGGACCCCGCTGTCGAGCATCAAGGTGGCGCTCGTGTGCCGGAGGCCGTGGGCCGTCAGGCGCGGCAGTCCTGAGTTCTTCGACAGGCGGCCGAGGGCCTTCGAAAGTGTCTGCGGGTGGTAAGGCCCGCCGCCTTGGCGGGTGAAGACGAAGTCGCTCGGGGTGTACGTCGGTGAGTCCGCCGCATCTCGAGCCTGCTGGGTCTGCTGCCGCTTCAGGACGGTCACGAGCCATGCATCGAGGTCCACCGACCTCGTCGCCGTGGAGCTCTTCCCGCTCGAGGGCACCACCAGGTAGCCGAGCGTCGTTGAGAACTCGGCGATGATGGCCCGCTTGCGAACCAGGTCGACGTTCGGCCACCGCAACGCGACGAGCTCACCTATCCGCAGGCCGCACCCCAACAGGAAGGCCCAGACCGGCCACTCCCGATCTTGCTGGCGGAGGTCGAGGAAGAGCCGGGCCTGCTCGGGGGTCCAGTGGTGCGGTACCGACTTCCGCTTCGTCGGTCGCTTCGAGGCCGCAATCGGGTCCACGGCGACGAGTCCTTGCGAAACGGCCATCTTGAACGCCCCTGCGAGCGGCGCCCGGGCCAGCCTGACGCTGTTCGGGGAAAGCGGTTCACCCCGGGAAGACCCGCGCTCGGCCAGCGCCCGCTGCCAGGCGTTGACGACCGGCGGCGTGATCTCCCGGACTCGGTGGTTGCCGAGGTGGGGCCGGATCAGGCCGTCGGCGGTTCTCCGGTAGTCGAACCGCGTTTTCACCCCGAGCTTGCCGTCGGCGTCGATGGCGTCGAGGTAGGCGTCAAGCAGCTGGTTCACGGTGAGAGCGGCGGGGGCGAGGACGCAGCCCCTCTCCTCCTGCCGGGCGATCAGCTCTCGGCGAGCCCGCAGGGCCTGGCCGGCCGTCTTGAAGCCGCGCTTGGTGACCTGCTGACGCTTGCCCGTGAGGGGATCACGGCCGAGGGTCGCCTTGTAGTACCAGCCACCTCGTCCGTCGGGGTAGACGCCCTCGACCTTCGCCATCTCGACCTCCGTGAGAACCGCCCTGAGAACCAGCCCGAGTTGGTTTGGTTCTCAACATGTTCTCACGGGCGCTGCCGGCAAGCAAGGCCTTCCGGCCCGCACCCCCTCTGACCTGGGGGTTCGTGGTGCGCTCGGAGGGATTCGAACCCCCAACCTTCTGATCCGTAGTCAGATGCTCTATCCGTTGAGCTACGAGCGCGGGAGCCGTCAAACTAGCCCACCCTGGACCCGGACGCCTCAGCGTTACTCCAGCTCCTCCGGACCACGGGGAGGCGCATCGGGACCCGGTGGCTCGCCGCCACCCAGCGAGTGGCCTTGGCCGACGGGTTGCTGGCGGATGACCTCCTCGCCGTCACCGTCGGCTCTGGGCACCGGCACCGACTCCGCGCTCTCCTCGACCGGGCCGCCTCGCCCTTCGTCCCGCGCATGCTCTTCGTGGTCCACACCGGAGGGATACCCAGCGGGGGCCGCTGTTGCCCCTGGTCGTCGATACCGTTGCGTCGTGGCCCGTCAGGAGCTTCGGCACCCCGCCAACGCCGAGGGGGCGTGGTACGTCGACGAGAGGTGTATCGACTGCGGCACCTGCCGTGATCTGGCGCCGGCCACCTTCTCTGAGGTGGCATCGCAGTCGGCGGTCTCCCACCAGCCCGGCGACGCCCTGGCCGAGCAGCGGGCCTGGCTGGCGGCCCAGGCCTGCCCCACCCAGTCCATCGGCACCTTGGACCGACGACCCCGCCCCGGTCGGCTGTACCCGTGGCCGCTGCTCGAGGACCACGACTTCGGTGCCAATCCCCAGGCCCCGGAGTTCGGCCGGTTCGGCGTCTGCCAGGTGCGGTGGGGGAAGGCGGCGAAGGGGTCCGAGCCACGCCGCCGTGGTGTGTTGACAGTGATGGGATGGTCGGTCGAGGTGATCGGCGAGTGGGTCGATGACGTGTGGCCTCACGCCCGTGACGACGGTCAGCGCAGCCTGTGGCCTTCGGAGCGGGGGCCTCGGGTCAGCGAGGACCGGGTCAACGCCGCGTTCGCAGCCTCGGCTGCCGATGCCGGGTTGCCGTCGGGGCTGAGCCCGCACTGCCTGAGGCACTCCTATGTGACCCGCCTGATCGAGGACGGCTTTGACGCGCTGTTCGTGCAGCAGCAGGTCGGGCACGAGCACGCGTCGACGACGGCGATCTACACGTCGGTGTCGTCGGACTACCGGACCCGAACGTTGCGGGCCGCGTTGGACCGGGCGATCGGCCAGGCCGGCGACACCGGGGACACGTCGTGAACCGGTCGTTGGGTTACACGTGGCGGCTCCGTCAGGTCATGGCCGCCCACGGGATCTGGAAGACCAGCGATCTGGGTCCGCTGCTGGCTGAACGTGGCGTTGCCCTGTCGGCCGCCCAGGTCTACCGGCTGGCCGCGAAGGTCCCCGAACGGCTGTCGCTCCGCACCCTGGCGGCGCTCTGCGAAATCTTTGCCTGCACCCCGAGCGACCTCATCGTCCTCGACACCACCCCAGCCGATCCGGCCCCTGAGGCCGGCGACGTGGTCGTCGATCTGGCCAAGGTGGGCCGACCGCGACGGGCCCGGGTCAACCCTGATCGGCGGTGACCTACCAACGCCGGGTGCAGACCTGCGTCCGGTGCGGTCACGCCGTGATCGTTGGGTGGCGCTGGCCGGACGGGTTCGTGTGCGTCAGCTGTGTCCGCCACGGCGTCCGCCACCAGGCGGCCTGCCCGGGATGTGGTGACCACCGGCCGCTGCCCGACCGCGACGGCGACGACCGGCCGAGCTGTGTCGACTGCGCCGGGATCAGCACCTCGTTCTTCTGCACGACCTGCGGCGCCGAGGGCGAACTGTGGTTCTCCCGAACCTGCCTGCGCTGCTCGCTCCGCCGCCGCCTCACCGTCGTCCTCGACAACGGGGCCGGGACCGTCGACATGACCCTGGTGCCGCTCCTGGAAGCTCTGGCGGCGATGAGCGATCCGTGGTCGGGGCTGGTCTGGCTCGGCGCCGCCCACGTGCGGGAACGCCTCGCCGCTCTGGCCACCGGCGCCGTCGCCCTCACCCATGAAGACATCGACGAGCACATGCCCGCCGGACAGGGACGCGAATACCTCCGCGGGCTTCTCGTGACCCACTCCCTGCTGCCCGCCCAGGACAAGTACCTCGCCGCCTACCAACGTTGGGAAGCCGGCCGCCTCAACACCATCGAACACCACGACGACCGCCAACAAATCCGGGCCTACCTGCGCTGGCGGCATCACCCCGAGCTCGCCGCCCGCGCCGAAGGCGCCCCGCTCACCGCCTCCATCGTCGCCACCGCCAGGCGACGCACGAACGCCGGGCTTCGGCTCCTCCTGTGGTTGCGGGCACGCGGCACCGCCCTCGCCGACTGCGACCAACCCGCCGTAGACGCCTGGTTCGCCACCGCGTCCAACCCAGGAGAAGCCCGAGACTTCCTCGGCTGGGCCATCCGGCACCGGCGCTGCCCACCTCTCAGCATCCCGAGCCGGACGCGTGGCAGCTCAACCGTCGGAGCCCAGGACAAGCGGGCCCGGACCCTCCACCGGCTCCTCACCGACGAGCACCTCAAGCTCGGCGACCGGGTCGCCGGCTGCCTAGTGCTACTCCTCGCCCAGCCCGTCACCCGCGTCTGCAAGCTGCGACTCGCCGACATCCACGAGGTCAACGGTGAAGTCCGCCTGCAACTCGGTGACGACCCCGTCGCCCTGCCCGGACCGGTCGCCGCCCTCGTCACCGCACTCATCGCCGACCGTCCGAACATGGCCACCGCCGCCAACCTCACCTCCCCATGGCTGTTCCCCGGCCAAGCACCCGGCCAGCACCTCCACCCCACCCAGCTCCGCCACCGACTCATCCGGCTCGGCGTCACCGCCGCCAGCCGCCAAGCCGCCATGCACCAACTCGTCGCCGACGTCCCCGCCCCCCTCCTTGCCGAAGCCATCGGCTACCACCCCCAGACCACAGCCAAAAGAGCAGCCGAACAAGGCACCGACTGGGCCGCCTACGCCGCCCTCAAAGCCCGACAAACAGCCCCAACCTGACCCCATTACGCAGACCGCGAACATGCGTCTCCACCAGCAGGCAACCGACGCGTTGGCCGCTGAAGAGAACGAGCGTGGCAAACGTGTTGTCGTGGCCGTCGACGAAGCCCACCTGCTCACCCCTGACCAGCTCGAGGAGCTGCGCCTCCTCACCAACGCGGAGATGGACTCCCACTCCGCCTTTGCGTGTCTGCTCATCGGCCAGCCCACCCTCCGTCGGCGCATCAAGCTCGGCAAGTTCGCCGCCCTCGACCAGCGCATCGCTCTCCGCTTCGCCATGCCACCCATGACACCGGCCGAGACGACTGGCTACATCGCCCATCACCTCAAGCTCGCCGGCCGCGCCGACACCCTGTTCTCCGACGACGCCACAGCCCTCATCCACCAGGTCTCACGAGGCCTGCCCCGGGCGGTGAACAACCTGGCTCTCCAAGCCCTCGTCGCCGCCTACGCCACCAAGAAGGCCATCGTCGACGAGACGTCCGCACGAGCCGCCGTCACCGAGATCACCGCCGAATGAACGCGCCCGCCGAAGAGCACCGGCGCGTGACGCTCACCCTCGATCTCGACTACGACGGACTCGCCTACATCCACGCCGCCGACGCCCTCCTCCACCTCATCGGCTGGTTCGAACACGAAGGCATCCACCTCGACGCCAACCTCCACATCCCAGGTCGAGGCAACCTCGCCGCCCCCACCCGTCACCCCGACTGACAGCCAAGTCGATGACCGCAAGCGGCCGACCCATCACCGAAACGCGTGTTCACCCAGCCCGTCGCCGCCATCCCCAATCAGCGTGTCGGGCAACACTGGGCGGGATCAGCCATGTGCTGCTCACCCACCGGGACGACGTCGCCGACGCCGAGCGGTGGGCCGAGCACTTCCGGGCACGGGTGTGGGTGCACGCCGCCGACCGGACGGCCGCGCCCTTCGCCACCGACCTGGTGCATGGCCTGGAGGCGGACGAGGTCCTCCCCGGTGTCGTCGCGGTGCCGGTTCCCGGCCACACCCGAGGCAGCGTGGTCTGGGTCGTCGGCCCGGTGGCCTTTACAGGCGACTCGCTGGCCTGGAGCCACGAGCGGCAGGACCTCACCGCATTCAAGGGGGCGTGCTGGTACTCCTGGCCGGAGCAGCTGGCCTCGCTCGAGCGGCTGGCGGCGGCTGCTCGGCCCAGCTGGGTGCTGCCCGGGCACGGCGCTCGCTGCCAGCTCGATCCCGACGAGCTGCACGACCGGCTGGTGGCCCTCGTCGCCCGCGAGCGCTCGCCAGCCGGGTGACGTGGACGCCATCGTCGGGCAGATCCTGCCCATAGGGCCGCAACGTCTGATCTGATGGCCGGCAGATATTCGCTTAACAGCAACCGTCAGGCAGCCGACAAGTCATGTGTGGCTGCGACCCTCTCCTCCATGGTGAACCCCGACACCACCGCCGAGGACGATGGGCTGCCGACCCGGCGAGAGCTCACCGTCCTGACCCTGATCCTGGCCGTCGTCATCGCCTCGGTGCTGTTGCTAATCGTGGCCAGCGGACGGGTGGCCGCCGCCCTCACCGGACCGTCCTAGCCGACGATCACCCTGCTGGTCCCGGCTTCACAGGGTGCTCGGTCCGTGGCTGCTCCCGGCGCGCCGTGACCCGGTCCAGCACCGCCAGACGCGGAGCAGTCCCAGACCCCCCACCTTGGGGAAGCAGTTCGATGAGGTGCGGGACAGCGGCATGCGGTCCCACCGCGATCAACCACGGTCTCGCCGTCAACGGCTTGCTGGTCGCAACCCGTTGACGAGACGCGGCACAATCGCAGGCCGCGAGCCGGCCCAAAGGCCGCTCGACCTGCCAGCGGAGAGGGAGGGATTTGAACCCTCGGACCCGTGAAGGTCACCTCATTAGCAGTGAGGCCGATTCGGCCGCTCTCGCACCTCTCCAGGTGATGACGCTGCCAAGCATACGGCACAGATGGGCTGGCCGCCCCCGAGAAGAAGCCGCAGGTCAGCGGGGGTGCCGGTATCGAGCGGGCACCTGGGAGCGATGGCTGGAGCCGGCGGCGGACCCGGGCTGGGGCGGCGCGGCTGGGTCGCCGATTTGCTTCGATTGGCGTCCATTGGCTCCGATTGGCAGGAGCGGCTGCCGAAGAGGGACGCATGGCCCAAACCACTGTCGGCACCCGCCCTGCTCCCTTCGTGCCGAACCGGCTCGTCGCCGGTCCCCCGGTTCGAGCGACGACCCGGGCGCGTCCCAGGTCGGGCAGGCTGGCGGCGCGCGGGTCTGCTGGGACCTGCGCTGGTCCGCTGATGGTCACCGCGGCTTCCGGCGCTTCGAGCATGCGGCCGACGCCGACGTGTTCCGGTGTCAGCTCCTGGCCGTGCATGGGCTCGGGCACCGCTACAGCCCGGCCGCCGGCCGGTTCATCGCCCCGGAGGTCGCACTCGGTCATCCGATGACGCTGGCCGAGTGGACCGACCAACTGGCAGTGGAAGTGGCCGACCCTCCAACCGGCGGGCCGCCCCGAGCTCGCCCGCTACCTCAACCGGGTTCGAGGTCACTTCGTGACCATCGATCCCGTCGGCGAGGATGCTGACGCAGTGCGGGCCTACCTGCGCGCCAGCCTAGCCTCCGCGCCGACACCAAGAACGAAGTTCCCCTCACTCCGATCCAGCAGCTGGGCCGGACTCTGCTGGCGGAGCGGTCTGTGCCTTTGAGCTCGATCGGTCGGGCTGAGCTTGAGGAGTTCATCGACCGGTGCCGCTACCACTACCGGCAACCCGGGACGGCGGTGGTGCCGGCGACGATCCGGCGGATGGCTGCCGACCTCCGGCAGTGCTGGGACCGGGCCGTCATCGAAGGCGTCCTCCCATCCAAACCGTGGCACGTCATCCGTCTGCGGAACACGCTGGCGGCGGCGTCGACTCCGGTTGTTGCCGCCGACGCCGACCTCGTTCTCAGCCCCGATCAGGTCATGATCCTCGCCCAAGCCTGCGTCGACCGCGGCACCTGGGGCGAGGAACCACGCGCGCTGATCTTCGTGATGAGGTTCTGTGAGCTGCGGCCCAGCGAAGCTGTCGGCCTCGTCCGCGCCGACATCGACCTCGAGGACCCGAACGACGCCTGGCTCACCGTCCGTCGCAGCCGCCGACGCGTCCCGACCCGGTTCCTCGACCCCACCGAGGACGCCAGATGGGGGCCCCTCAAGAGCAAACCGGCCGGCGCCACCCGACGCGTCCCAGTCCCCGCCGTGGTCGTCCCAGCCCTACGGGATCACATTGCCCTACTCGACGGCCAGCGCCCGTTCGATCTCGTGTTCGAGCACCACGGGAAGCCCGTCGACCTCGACAGGTTCAATCGTGACGTCTGGCGACCGGCCCGCCAGGCCATGTTCCCCCACCACGCCGACCTGCCTGCGGACTCACCCCTACAGCCCAAGCTGGCACGGCTCCGCCGGCATGACCTCCGCCATGCCGCCTGCTCCATGTGGCTCCGGTCCGGCATCGACATCAAGATCTGCCAGCGATGGTCCGGCCACAGCCGACTCTCCGTCTTCCTCGACATCTACCAAGGACTCATCCCCGGCCACGAAGACCGGGCCGCCCACCAGATCAACGCCGCCCTGGATCATGACCGGCCCATCCAGGGCAACACCTCTCCAGGGCAACACGTCATCCGCCTCAGAGATCAGCCGTAATTGAGTGCTGCGCTCAGCAACGAGAAGGCGCCGTCCAGCCGGTGGCGCCGCCGCCTGTCGCTCTCGTGGTTCGCCTCAGCGGCGATGTAGCCGATCAGCTCGTCGAGATCGTCCTCGGTCGCCGTGAGGACAACGACGCCGTCGTGCGACGTCTCGGCGGCAAAGACCAGCCGCTCGCACGCCGAGTCGAGGAGGAGGAGATCGTGAAGGGCGTCGATGACCTCGGGTGGGAGCACGACCCGCACCGACTTGCCGCCGTCGTCGTCGTCGGAAGTGGGGCCGCGTAGGTCGAAGGGGGAGCGCTCCCAGCCGCTGACGATCCCCTCGTCGCCGCACACGGCGCACCGCCACTCGATCGACGCCGGCACGTCGGTGCGGAACACGGCGATTCGCAACCGGCAGGCTCGGTGGTTCGGTCGCCGCTTGCACGAGACGCCCGAACGCCGTCCAGTCCTTCACCCTGGTCGTCATCCTTCCCCAGGGCTATCGGCTGGTGGCCTCTGACGGCGGGGTGTTCGCCTACGGCGGCTCTCAGTTCTACGGCTCGACCGGCAGCGTGCAGCTGAACCAGCCGATGGTCGGGATCGCCCCGACGACCACCGGTGGTGGCTACTGGCTGGTGGCCGCCGACGGCGGGGTCTTCGCCTTCGGCGACGCCCAGTTCTACGGCTCGACCGCGAGCGTGGGGCTGAACCAGCCGATGGTCGCCATGGCTGCCACCCCCTCCGGCCGGGGCTACTGGCTGGTGGCGGCCGACGGCGGGATCTTCGCCTTCGGCGACGCCCAGTTCCTCGGGTCAACCGGCAGCATCCGCCTGAACCAGCCGGTGGTCGGCATGGCCGCCGCCCGTTCGGGCGCCGGCTACTGGGTGGTGGCGGCCGACGGCGGGATCTTCGCCTTCGGCGACGCCGAGTTCTTCGGTTCGACCGGCAGTGTGCGCCTGAACCGCCCGATGGTCAGCATGGCGCCGACCGAGTCAGGTCGGGGCTACTGGCTGGTGGCCGCCGACGGCGGCATCTTCGCCTTCGGCGACGCCCAGTTCTACGGGTCGACCGGCAGCATCCCGCTGAACCAGCCGATGGTCGACATGGTGGCGACGCCCGCAGGCCGTGGGTACTGGCTGGTGGCCGCCGACGGCGGCGTGTTCGCCTACGGCGACGCCCAGTTCTTCGGCTCGGCCGGCAGCATCCGCCTCAACCGGCCGATCGTCGCCGCCAGCCGTTAGTCCCCGGAGGCAGGATCATGGGCCGGACCGGCTACTCGCCGGTCCGGCCGTCGATACGCTCGCGGAGGAAGTCGGCGTCGGGTAGCCGGATTAGTGGGATGACAACCCCAGGCGCCGGGATCCGCTAGCCGGACGGTCCCGTGGCAGGAGAAACTGCTGCTCGTGAACACACCGAATCGAATGGGTGTGGCTCCCCTGGAGGGACCTCTCGAGGGCGCTGACCAGGGGTTTCTCCACCGGCAGGTGACGAGGGACCTCTCTTGCCCATCGGAGGTGGGCCGGTTCCAGGGTCCGGCAGCGTTATGAGGCGGGTGGGCGCCTTGGTTGGCGGCCTGGGGCCTTCGCCGCCGCTGCCCGCTGGTGTTGGCGCTCGGTTTCGAGCGTGTGCACCGACGCGACCTCCAGCATGGCGACGAGCTCCTTGACGCGCCGGGCGTTGTCGAACCAGGGCTGGTAGCGGGCGAGTTGCTCCTCGCTCAGGAACCGGGTCACGGTCTTGCCGTCGACTGTCCGGGTCCACTGGATGTAGGGGCCGTGAAGGGCGGGCGGGTCAGCCTTGCATGCGCAGGCCGCCTTGCCACAGCGCATCCGTCGGACGACCACGCTGCCGGGGAGCGCACCGTCGATCCTGCCCAGCTCCTCGGCGAGGCCGCACCCGGCGCCCTATGGTTGCGGCTGAGGCTGCGAACAGAGGTGTTCGGAGGTGTGCTCAAGCCGCAGCGAGGCGGGTGCTCGTGGCGGAACCCCCCACCTCCCCCCGCTGCGCTGGCAGCAGGAACCCGACCGATCCCTCGCGTGCTGCTCCACCCGCCGGGTGGCGGCTGGGCGGCGGCGGCGGCTCTTGGTCAACCGTCGAGCGGCCGGTACGAGGCGTGGAACCGGGCCAGCTGTTCGGGACGGAAGGCTGCCACGATCATGCCGAACTCTAGGTGCAGGATGTGGCGGTACATCACCGTGTAGCTCTCGTCGTTGTCGTGCAGGTTGGCCTGCCGGTCACCTTCGACGGCGACCAGAATCGGGAAGACCGACCGCAGGTAGTCGAAGAAGTCGGGCACGCTGATCCGCTGGAGTGCGTTCAGGCACCAGTGGTTGAGCTCCAGCACCACGGCCGGCTGGGCCTCCCTGATCGGCTTCTCGCCTCCCTGGATCACCCTTGTCTCAAAGCCTTCGACATCCAGCTTCACAAGGTCGACGCTGGGCACGCCCAACGACGGAACGACGTCGTCGAGGCGCTTGACGACGATCTGCTCGCGGACCAGCCCGGTGGCTCCGCGGGTCTGGTCGGTGACGAACGCTCCGGAGCGGTTGTCGGGGGCGAATGCCAGCTCCGCCTCGCTTGACTCGTCGCCCAAGGCGTAGTTCCGCAGCTCCACGTTCCCGAGGCCTGAGCGGCGCAGGTTCTGCGTGAGGAAGGCGAACGTGCTGGGCGAGGGCTCGAAGCCGACGACCTGGCGCGAGCGCGACCCGAAGAGGATCGTCGTGCATCCGATGTTCGCCCCGATGTCGAGCACCACGTCCTCCTTCAACGTCAGGGTGTCGAAGAGCCTGACCGTGGGGGGCTCGAACTCCGGGCCGAGGTCGCGGAGGTACACGTCGTCCGAGGCGATGCGGTACGTGGTCCCTCCGATGGCGACATCACGCTCCCCGAGAGGGACCACCGGCTCAGGTTCCGGCGGTTGTCCCTCTGGCTCAGGCGTTGGATTAGCCACCGACACCGGCACCGGGTGAGAGGTGGCGGGCCTCGGATAGCGGACCACGTCAAAGCCCCGTTGCCTTATCGCGCTCCGGATCCGTCGCCTGAGGGCATCGCGCCGAGCCATGCGAGCAACGCTACGCATGCTCGGCGACAAAGCGTCGGAGCGACACAGTCTTCGTTCGCGATGATCGCTGCCGGCTCCGGCCTGTGGCCGCACAGCGGGTCGACTTGCCCCGCTTGAGATCGCTCGGCGCAGGCATCCCCGGCGCCACCACCACGTGGGATCACACCCGGATCGGAACCGGTGATCGGCGGCCATGGACGACCAGTTGAATGCAGTGAGGATGTGTCCCTCGCACAACGCCTCGTCATCAACCAGCACCTTCAGCTCACCAGGCGGCAGAGGGCACGGGACGTGGATCGGGGAGAGCATCGGGTCGGGATTGCTCACGCTGTTGTCTCCAGGACAAGGCTGGGGTGGCTCTATGGACGTCGCCGACCGATGTCGCGGCTGGGTTGGATCAAGCACGGTAAGCGACCGCCGGTCGCTGGGGACGCGGCGTTCACTCTGGATACCGTCAACTACCCGATCACATGGCGGGAGGTGGTCAACGCCGGTCAACCGAGCAAGCACGGCCGACGAGCAGCACGTCCGAGCCGCCGTGAAGGGCGACGATCCACGGGTCAGCCGTTCGACTAATCACGGGTTTGCCGATACCCTCCGCGGTGATGGAGATCGTTCGCCACGCACGCCCGCTGGTGGACGAGGTGCGGTCGTGGGCACGAGTCTGCGTGATCAACGGCCCACGGCAGTGCGGCAAGTCGACACTGCTGCGAGCGGTTCACGCCACGACAGGCGGCGATATCGTCTCGCTCGACGATCCTGCCCTTCGGAGCGCGGCCAAGGACGACCCGATCGGCTTCCTCCAAGCGCTGTCTCGCCCAGCCTTCATCGATGAGATCCAGCTTGGCGGTGACGACCTCGTCCGGGCAATCAAGCTCGCCGTCGACCGGGCGCCCGACCGCGGTTCGTTCATCGTGGCGGGATCCACCCGGTTCTTGACGGTGGCCTCGATCAGCGAGTCCCTGGCCGGCCGCGCTGGGTTCGTCGACCTGTGGCCGCTGTCGCAAGGAGAGATCGCCGGCCGATCACCGGAACGGTTCCTCGACGCCGCCTTCCTCGAACCCGACCAGTTCACCACCGGCCCTTCGGACGTCGGCGAGCCCCGCCGCGACACCATCGAACGCATATGCGCAGGCGGCTTCCCCGATGTCGTACTCAGCCCAAACCGGCGAGCGCGTCGGGGATGGATCGACAGCTACGTCCGCACCGTCGCCCAGCGCGATGTCGCCATGGTGACCGGCATCCGAGGTGCCGACCAGCTGCAGCGACTCACCCGCGTCCTGGCAGCCCAGACCGCTTCGGAGCTGAAGGCCGCCGAGGCCGCCAGACGGTTGGGAGCCGACGTGGACACGGTTCGCTCTTACCTGAACCTGCTCGAGACCGCCTACGTGTTCCATCGGCTCCCCGCATGGTCTCGCAACCTGACCGCCAAGGCGGTGCGCTCACCGAAGCTCCACATGGTCGACGTCGGCTTGGCGGCGCAGCTGCTCGATCTCGGTGTCGATCGGCTGCTCCGTCCCGGCGAGATAGCGCTCGGCGCACTGCTCGAGACCTTCGTCGCCGGCGAGCTGACCCGCCAACGCACCTGGTCGGAGATACCGCATGAGCTCTCGCATTTCCGCGACCGCGACGGCAGCGAGGTCGACATCGTGGCCGAGCGTCACAGCGGCGAGATCATCGGCATCGAGGTCAAAGCCGCACACACCGTGAACCACGCCGATGCACGTGGACTACGAGTGCTCCGCGACCGCCTTGGCAGCGCGTTCATGCACGGCTTCGTCGTACATCTGGGGGAGCGACCTCTCCCGCTCGGCGATCGACTGACCGCCCTGCCCATCAAGTCCCTCTGGTCCATCTGACGAACCGGTCACTCCACTCAAACCGGCGGGGATGACGGATGGGCGTGCAGTTCCCAGCATCTGCCGGAACACCCCTGGCGCGAACGGGTTCGTTTCGAGGAACCCCACAGATCGGCTGCGACAGCCGGCCTGGGCTCGGACCGCCATTCGGTCTGCGACCGCCAGGCTGGCCGGCGACGTGCGGGGGACGGGCGCCGCCACCGGACTCGTCCGGGTGGCGGCGACGACGCCCACAGTCGGGAGATCGCCAGCTGCCAGCGGCTGCGACACAGCCATCCGGGTCCACGTGGTGGGCGGGCCCCGTGCTTCACGGACGCGAGCGGCGGTCTGGCCATCTGGGTATCCGACGTGGTGGCGCAGCCGCTCGGTAGCCTGCCGGTGACTCATCCCGGCGAGCTCGAAGGAGGACGAGGTGGGGCCCGAACGAGGTCTGCTGCTCGGCGAGGTCTTCGCGCCGTGCGAGGTGCTCACCGTGCCGGCGCGGCTCGAGC
>JBBQRO010000085.1:0-13622 GCA_038214685.1 Acidimicrobiales bacterium | reverse complement strand
TGGCTTGACCGTCGGTCATGGGGTCGCCGGTCCATCCGTAGCTGATGTACTCGAAACCCTTCGGGAGCAGCAGCAGTTCGAGCCCGGTCGACTGGTCCTTCACCGGGTACAGCGGGCCGTAGTCGAGCCCGGTGGGGGCGCCGCCGCCCTTGTCCTTGCCGCCTGCGGGTGCGGCGCCGGCGGCGCGGGTGGCTAGGGCACTGAAGGGACCGGCGAGGGCAGCGCCGGCGCCGGCGCCGGCCACTCCCTTCAGGAAGGAGCGTCGGTGCAGCGGGGTCGGAATCTCGGGCATATGGGCAGGCCTCCTATGTCGTCGACTGTGATGACCGTAGGGGGGGCATCTGAACCCGGGATTTCACCCAGGTGAACGCCGACAGGCGATCTGATGGACGCTTGGCGCCGAGGCACCCTTCGTGACGCGACCGGCGGCCTTCGGTACGGTCGCAGTCGTGGAGCACCCGGCGTCGATCGTCCAGGAGAAACCTTGGTGGCCGTGGGCCGTTGCCGTGGCCGGCGCTGTCGGGCTGGCTGGGGTGACGGCCGCCGACGGGAACACCGCCCGCCTGGAGGTCGCCGTCCTCACCACCGTCACCCTCGCCGGGTTCGTCGCCCACGCCCGCTGGCCCCGGATGCCGGCGCTGGTGCTGGCCGCGTGGACGTTCGCCCCGGCGATCATCCTCAACCTGCGCGAGCGCGGTGAGGGGACCATGTTCCTCCTGGTGGTCGCCCTGTCTTTCCTGGTCCTGGCAACGCCGGAACGACGGTCCCGGCTCGGCGCCGGCGTGGTCGCGGTTCTGGCCCCGCCGGCCATTCACGCCATCAGCCCCCAGGACTGGGGCTGGCCGTTCTGGATGATGGGCATCGGATTCGGGTGGCTGTCGAGCGAGCAGATGCGGAGGTTTCACGCCGTTGCCACCGAGCTGGCCGCCACCCGTGAGCTCCTGGCCCGACAGGCGGTCCACGTCGAACGTCGGCGCATCGCCGCTGAGCTGCACGATCTCGTCGGCCACTCGCTCACCGTCGTGCTGCTGAGCCTCACCGGCGCCCGGCGGTTGGTGCGCGACGACCCCGACGCCGCCACCGCAGCCCTGCTCGAGGCCGAGGCGATCGGACGGGCCAGCCTGACTGAGATCCGCGGCAGCGCTCGTGCCCTGCGCGACGAGCAGGCGATGGGCCCGATTTTTGCGCCGATGCCGGCGGCCCGAGACCTTCCCGAGCTGGTCGCCGGAGTGGCGTCAGCCGGGGCGCCCGTGGATCTCGAAGTCGTCGGCGACATCGAGGGCGTGGAGCCGGTCGCCGGCCTCGTCGTCTACAGGGTGGTGCAGGAGTCGCTCAACAACACCGTCCGCCACGCGCCGGGGGCGTCGGCCCGGGTTGCGGTGACGGTGACGCCTGGCGCCGTCGACGTCGACGTCGTCGATGAGGGCGGCGCCGGCCAGAACAACGGCCCGGCCGGCGTGGGTCTAGTGGGCATGCGGGAGCGGGTGGAAGCGGTGGGGGGCACCCTCGACGCCGGCCCCGTACCTGGGGGATGGCGGGTTCGGGCCCATCTGCCGAGGTCCGGCTCCCAGCTCCCGACCGGCCCGGCGTGATCACGGTGGTCCTGGTCGACGACCAGCCGCTGGTGCGGGCCGGCCTGGAGCGCATCCTGTCCTCAGAGGAGGGCTTTACCGTGGTGGCCCAGTGCGCCGACGGGGCGGCTGCGGTGGACGCCGTCCGGTCGGCTTCGGTCGACATCGTCCTAATGGACGTGCGGATGCGGGGCATGGACGGCATCGAGGCGACGCGGCAGATCCGTGCGCTGAGCGGGCCGCCGGTGCTGATCCTCACCACCTTCGACGACGACGAGGTGCTGTGGGGGGCGATCAACGCCGGCGCTGCCGGGTTCGTGCTCAAGGAGGCGTCGGCCGAGGACCTCATCTCCGCGACCCGGGCGATCGCGTCCGGCGGGGCGTGGCTCGACCCTGCGGTCACCGCCAGGGTCCTCGCAGTGACCCGGTCGAGCGGATTGCCCCGCCAGCGCCAGGCCGACAAAGCCACCCTGCTGACCGATCGGGAGCTCGACGTGCTGGGCCACATGGCCACCGGCGCCACCAATGGCGAGATCGCCGGCGCCCTCTTCGTCAGCGAGGCCGCGGTGAAGACCCACGTCGGGAGCATCTTCTCCAAGCTCGGCGTGCGCGACCGCGCCGGGGCGATCGTCTACGCCTACCAGCACGGCCTCGCCGCGCCGTAGCGGCGTGACACGTCCACCCCAGGGTGGAGCAGACGTCCCGACCACGGGCCGATGTGCGCGACGGCAGGGTTCGTCATGGTTGAACCGGTAGCGGGACGGCCCCGCCGACACGGAAGGACCGGAACCATGAGACCAGTTGTAGAGGTGCGGGATCTTTGCAAGCACTATGGCGAGCAGACGGTCGTCGACCACGTCGACCTGGACGTGGCCGAGGGTGAGATTGTGGGCCTGCTGGGCTCCAACGGGGCGGGCAAGACGACGACGGTCGAGTGCATCAGCGGCCTGCGCCGCCCCGACTCCGGCTCGGTGCGCGTGCTGGGCCTCGACCCCCAGGTCGACGGTCCGAAGCTTCGGTCGGTGGTTGGCAGTCAGCTGCAGGACTCGGCGTTGCCGGACCGGCTACGGGTCGAGGAGGCCATCGAGCTGTTTCGGGGCCCGCAGGCGCCGGCGTCGGGGGCCGGACCGGTCGATGGCCTCCTCAGTGCCTTTGGTCTGACCGAGCACCGCCGGCAGGCCTTCTCGGCGCTCAGCGGAGGCCAGCGCCAGCGCCTGTTCCTGGTGTTGGCCTTGCTCAACCGGCCCAAGCTCGTCATCCTCGACGAGCTGACCCAGGGTCTCGACCCCGCCTCCCGAAGGGATGTGTGGGATGCCATCCGGTCGTTGCGCGACGCCGGCACGACGGTGCTGTTGGTCACCCACTACATGGACGAGGCCGAGGCCCTGTGCGACCGGGTGGTGGTGATGGATTGCGGCCGGGTGCTCGACGCCGGCCCTCCCGCCCAGCTCGTCGACCGGCACGCCCCGTGGGCCACCGTGCGCTTCGAGGGCACGGGGTGCGGCGTGTCGATCGACGCGCTCCGGGCCATCGAGGGGGTGCGCCGTGTGAGGCGACTCGGCTCCCAGGTGGAGGTCTACGGCGACCGGCGGATGATCGCCCACGTCTGCGCCTTCCTCGTCGGCCGGGGCAACGTCCCCGAAGACCTCACCGTCGTCATGCCCGATCTCGAAGAGGCCGTGATCGACCTGCTGGCCCGGAGCGACCGCCGTGCGCTCGAGTCGGCGGGAGGTGTCCGATGAACGCGATCCGCAAGCTGGTCCGCACCGAGCTCCGCCTGGTGCTGCGCGAGCCGCTTGTGCTGGCGTTCGTGTTCGCCTTCCCGATCCTGACCGTGCTGGTCATCGCCGGATCGTTCGGCGCCGACGATGCCGACGCCTTCGCCAACGTCGACCCGTCCCAGTGGTACGTGGCGTCGTACCTGGCGGTCGTCATCGCCGCCATCGGCCTGGTGATGGTGCCGGTCCACCTGGCCGGGTACCGGGAGCGGGGGGTGCTGCGCCGGTTCACCGCCGCCGGCTTCCCCCGGTGGTCCTTTGCCGCCGCCCAGCTGGTCGTGGGCGTGACCCTCACCCTGGTGGCCTCCGCGATCCTGTTGGTGGTCGCCGGCTTGATCTATGGGCTGCCACCGGTCGGCAACCCCCCGGCCACCGCAGCCGGTGTCGTCCTGGGCGCAGTGTCGTTCACCAGCGTGGGCCTGTTGCTGGGCGCAGTGGTCCCTACCGCCCGGGCCGCCCAGGGGATCGGGCTCCTCGTCTTCTTCCCCTCTTTCCTCCTCGGCGGCGGAGGGCCCCCGCCCGACGCCATGAGCTCGACCATGCGCCAGATCGCCAAGCTCCTGCCGCTCACCCACGTCACCGGCTCCATCCGTGACCCTTGGTTGGGCTTGGGCACCGGTGCCTGGCACCTGGCCATCGTGGCCGGCGTGCTCATGCTCTCCGCCCTGGGCTGGCGGCGGGCGGTACGGCTGTGATCAGGCTGTCTCCCGGGAAGCCGCCGAGGGGCCCGGAACCCTTGATCCTCGATGGCTCCATCGCTAGGGTTTCCCCTGGCGAGCTCGCCAGGGGAAACCAAGGAATGGGGGACAAGGAATGGGAATGCATCACCGGTCGAAGTTGGGACGCGTGACCGCTGCGGCAGCGTTGGCGGTCTCGGCACTGGCGCTTGCTCCACAGTCGGCGTCTGCGGCCCGGTCATACCCACTCGGGATCGTGGCCAGGGACTACTCCTTCCAAGGCGTACCCTCCCGACTGCCGGCGGGGGCGTACAACCTGCGGTTCTACAACCTCGGCAGCGAGCCGCACGTGGTGGTCGCCATCAACCTTGGGCCGGCGTGTTCCCAAACGGTCGCCACGGCCGCGGACGCCATCGAGTTCCTCGAGACCGTCGACTCGGAGGAAGTCCTGGCCGACGCCTGCCCGGGCAGCAGTCTCGCCGGCGATGTGTTCGCGCCTCCTGGCGGTAGTGCCAGCGGCCCCCTCTCATTTACCCCGGGCCGCGCCCTGGTGTTCTGCCCGATCCCGGACTCCATGTGGACGCCCCACCACGAGTTGGGCATGCTCAACTTCATCAACGTCGTCGGTCTCCCCGGAGGTTTCGGGCTGTAGCAGTCCGGGTCGACGGTGCTCCTGCCAATCGACGCAGGAGCACCGTCACCCGCACCGCCAGTGGCATTTGCCCTTAGTCACGCAGGGAGGAGGGCGTCCGCGATCACCCGTCGTGCCTCTGCCGGCGACTCGGTGATGTCCACGATCCGCTCCACGCCCGTCATCCGCAGAAGGCGGAGGACGCTGGCGCGAGAGCAACACAACACCACGCTGCCCCCAGCCTCCCGTAGCCGGCGGATCCCGCCTACGAGGGCCCCGAGGCCGGCCGAGTCGACGAAGGGCACCTCACGGATGTCGAGGATGGTCCCTCGGCTGTCCAGTACCTCGGCGATTCCTGCCCGCAGCTCGCAGGCCGTGAAGGAGTCGAGGTCACCCATGACGCCGATGACGGCTGGATCGCTGTCACGGTGAATGATCACACTGAAGCCGGTCTCATTCGGAAGTGCTGTCATCGCACCACTATGGGCGCCCTCGGCTGCGGACCGCTCCCGAACAGATTGCAATTTGATGACGGTTTCGGGTCCCGGGCGGGTGCAAGGACGAATTTCGTCACCGGATCGTTACCTTCTCGGTTCGTGGACGCCACCTCCGACCGGGATGCTGTCCCGAGATGCCCAGGAAGGCCCCAGCCGATGTCATCCCGCTCATTGGGCCCACTGGGCCCCGCGTGGGCGCCCGCATGGCCACGGGAGCCGGTACCGGCCATGAGCCTCCCGGTCACCGGCTCCAGGCACGCAGGCCACTGACCCTGGTGACGGGCCAGACTGGACAGGTGAGCGGCCGGTCCCGGTTCTGGAGCGGCCTGCGGGTCAGGGCGGCGTTCGGGTTCGGCGTCACGGGCCTCATCGTCGCCGTCGCCGGCGCCAGCCTCACCTACGCCGTCGCCCGGGGCTATCTGGTCGAGCAGCGCGAGGACACCGCTATTCGCCAGGCGTACGTGAATGCCCGCCTGGCTCGGAACATCCTGCGGGCCCAGGAGCCCGACGTACGCGCCTTCCTCGCCTCGCTCGGAGGAGGCACGGCGTCCAACAGTGTCCTGCGCTATCGGGGCGAGTCGTTCGCGACATCGCTGACCATCGGACCGGAGGAGATCCCCCGCGGCCTGCAACGCGTCGTTGGCCAGGGCGACGCCGGGCATCAGCGCTACCGCGACGCCGGCGGGAACCTCCAGCTCGTCGTGGGAGTCAGGGTGGCTGCGGTCGGCGCCGACTACTACGAGTTGTTCTCCCTCGCCGAGCTGGAGGCCACCATCGAGCTGCTGGCCCGGTCGTTGGCGATCGGTGTCGCCGGGGCCGCGCTCGTTGCGGCCATGGTCGGCTGGGCCGCCGCCAACCGACTGGTGCGTCCCCTGCGGCCGGTGGCCGACGCCGCGGAGCGCATCGCCGGAGGCGCCCTCGATACCCGTCTCGACGAGCCGGCCGATCCTGACCTGCGCCGGCTGACCGAGGCGTTCAACCAGATGGCGGCGGCCCTCGAGTCCCGTATCGAGCGCGAGACCCGCTTCGCCGCCGACGTCAGCCACGAGCTGCGTTCCCCCTTGGCCGCGGTGGCCGCCGCGGTTGAGATTATTCAGCGCCGGCGCGACCAGCTCCCCCCGCAGGTCACCGAAGCCTTCACTGTCCTGTCGGCCAAGGTGAGCCTGTTTCAGCGGATGGTGCTCGACCTCCTGGAGATCTCCCGCCTCGACGGAGGGACGGCAGTGGTGAGCGACGACCTCATCGACCTGCGCCATCTCCTGGATCGCATGGTGGACCTCCACGGGGCCACCGGCGCGCCGGTCGACATCGATGTGGGCGCGCCCTCCCACATACGTGGTGACCGCCGACGGCTGGCCCAGGCTGTTGCCAACATCTTCGACAACGCCAGCCGATACGCGGGCGGGGTCACCCGGGTCGGGGTCACCGTGCCCCGTCCCGGCTGGATCCGCATCGAGGTCGAGGACCGCGGCGCAGGCATCAGCGAGGAGGAGCGGGATGCCATCTTCGGACGGTTCGCGCGGGGCGTGGCCGGCGTGGAGGCAGGGTCGAGCAGCGGCAGCGGCCTCGGGTTGGCGCTGACTGCCGAACACATCCGCCTGCACGGCGGGCGGGTCTGGGTGGAAGAGGCCCCCGACGGTGGGGCGCGGTTCGTGGTCGACATCCCGGCGGGCGAACTTTGAGGCGGCTGTCGATCGTGGCTCTGTGCGCGGTCGCCGCCTTGGCCGCCGGATGCGCGGTGCCGGCGCAACGGGAGGCGCAGAGGGCGCGGGCCGAGACGGTGCCGTTCGCGCTGTTGGACCGGGAGGCGCCGCCCCTGGGGCCGCCCGCGCCCGGCCAGAGCACTGAGGCTGTTGCGCTCTGCTTCGTACGTGACGGTCGCCTGGTCGTCGTGAGCGAGGACCTGGCCACGCCCGTCGGTCTCCGAGCTCCCCTCGACGCGCTCGCGTCGCCCCCTTCCGACGCCGGCCCGCTGCTCCGTACAGCGCTGACCGAGCCGTCGATCGTCCGCGAGGTCCGACTGCTCGGCGGCATCGCCCGAGTCGATCTCCTCTCCGACGTCTCGGCTCTCCCTACCGACGAGCAGCTGCTCGCGGTCGCGCAGATCGTCTGCACCCTCACCGGGCGCCCCGGCGTCGGCCAGGTGTCTTTCACCCTCGAGGGTGCGCGCCTCGCTGTCCCCAAGGGCGACGGGTCGCTCGTCACCTCACCGGTGGCCCGGGATGACTACGCGACCCTCGTCGCCTGAGCGGCTCGATGACCCCGTCCGGGGACGACCGGCCTGATGCGGGACAATGGTGGAATGCCCGGACGAATCCTCCTCGTCGAGGACGACGAGAGCATCCGGACGCAGACGGCGGTGGTCCTCGAGGATGAGGGCTACGACGTCGACCAGGCTGCAGGCAGCCGCGAGGCGATCTCCCAGTTCGAGCGCCGACCGGCCGACTGCGTGCTGCTCGACGTGATGCTGCCGGACGGGAACGGCTTCGATACCTGCCGGGAACTTCGGAGCCGCAGCAAGGTGCCCATCATCATGGTCACGGCACGCGCCGACACCTACGACGTCGTGGCCGGGCTCGAGGCCGGAGCGGACGACTACCTGACCAAGCCGTTCGAGATGAAGGAACTGGCCGCCAGGATTCGTGCCATGTTGCGGCGCGCCCGTGACCACGACACCGGCCCGGCCGGCATCGAGCTCGGTGGACGAGTCGAGATCCGCCCTGACGAAGGCGTCGTGCGTTGTGACGGCGAGGAGGTCCGTCTCACCCGCACCGAGTTCCGACTGCTCTGCGAGCTGGCTGCGAAACCCGGCCGCCTGTTCTCCCGGGAAGCACTGCTCGAGACGGTGTGGGGATATGAGTACGTCGGCGACACCAAGCTGGTCGACGCCCACGTGCACCGGTTGCGATCCAAGATCGAACGGGATCCGGCGAACCCACGACATGTCGTCACCGTCCGGGGCCTGGGGTACAAGGCCCTCGCCTGAGTCCGGGCCGCGCCGGAAAGCCAAAGCGCCCACCGAGCACGACCGGGCGCCCGGACCGGGAGCCCAGGTTGGCATCGAGCTCGGAGCCGATTCACTCCTCTCGGCGGCCCCCTATGTCGCAGCCCTCCGCTGATCGCGGAGAGCTCGCATTCCCCGGCCGATGTCGAGGAGGTGGTGGCTGCCCTCGTGGACGGCCCGGCGGGCGTGCAGCCGGACTGACCGCTCCTCGTCGCGCCGCAGCCCGACCCGGTCCCAGCCGTCGGCCGGTACCGCCTCAACGGTGGCGGCCAGCCGCTCGGCGTTGGCGGCGATGGCGTCGGCGACCGCAGCGGGGTCGTCGTCGTTGTAGCGGCGTTCGACGGCGAGGTCCTCGGGCCCCGGGCCCTCGAGCGCCGGCCGGTCGTGGTCGAGGATCTGGCCGACCCAGCGGTCGTAGGAGTCGAACACGTCGCGTACGTGGGCCGCGTACTCCAGGGCCGACCACGTGTCGGGCGCCGGGCGCTGACGGAGGAGCGCATCGCCGTCCTCGCCGGGAAGGAAGCGGCTCAGGGGGGCCCGGTAGCGCTTGGCGAAGCCCCGGATTGCCGCAGGGACGTCGGCCGGGTCGAGGGCCTCGTCGTCGAAGCCGCACTCATCGCACCTCATTCGGCGTGGGCCTTGGCCACCTTGTCGACCAGGTGCGCCGGCAGTACGTCGTAGTGGTCGTGACGGGCGCTGAACCGGCCCCGGCCGCCGGTGATGGAGCGCAGGTCGATGGCGTAGCGCAGGATCTCCGAGGTCGGAACCTGGGCGGTGATCATCTGCTCGCCGAGGGCGGCCACCTCGGTGCCCTGTACCCGGCCGCGACGGGAGTTCAGGTCGCCCATCACGTCGCCCTGGTAGGCGATGGGCACAGTGACCTCGAGCACCGAAACGGGCTCGAGCAGGACGGGACCGGCCTTGGCCATGGCCTCCCGGAAGCCCAGCGACCCGGCCATCCTGAAGCTCATCTCCGAGGAGTCGACGGGGTGGAACTTGCCGTCGAAGACGGTGACCCGCACGTCGACCACCGGATAGCCGAACACGCCGGCGGTGGACATGGTTTCGAGCACGCCCTTCTCGACCGCGGGAATGAACTGTCGGGGGATGGAGCCTCCGACAATCTTGTCGACGAACTCGAACCCACCGCCTCGCTCCTTCGGCTCGACTTTGAGGAAGGCCACGCCGAACTGGCCGTGGCCGCCGGTCTGCTTCTTGTACTTTCCCTCGGCCTCGGCCGGCGTGGTGATGGTCTCCCGATAGGCCACCTTCACGTCGTCGGTGAGAACCTCCACCCCAAACTTGCGGTGCAGCCGCTCGGTGACGATGGACAGGTGGGTGTCGCCCATGCCCGAGAGGAGCGTCTGATGGGTCTCGTCGTCACGGCGCACGTGCAGCGTCTGGTCCTCGTCCTGCAGCCGGTGCAGCGAGGTCATCAGCTTGTCCTCGTCGCCCTTCGACTTGGGTCGGATGGCGATGGTGAGCACGGGGCTCAGCGGCACCGGGGGGGTCACCCTGACGGGCGTGCCCTTGGGCGCCAGGGTGTCGCCGGTGAGGGTGTCGGAGAGCTTGGCCACCGCGCCGATGTCGCCGGCCGGGAGCTCGCTCAGGCCCTCCTGCTCCTTGCCCCGCATGGTGAAAATCCCGTGCAACTTCTCGTCGGCATGCGACCGGGGGTTGGTCAGGGTGGAATCGGGCCGGATGGTGCCGGACAGCACTTTCAGGAACGACACCTTGCCCACGTAGGGGTCGGCCACCGTGCGGTAGACGAAGGCCAGGGGTTGACCGTCCGGGTCGGGGGCCACGTCGGTGGCGCCGCCCGGGGCCTCCACTCTGACCGGCGGCCGGTCGAGGGGCGACGGGCCGACCTCGACGATGAACTGGGCCAGCCGGTCGATGCCGATCAGCTTGGTGGCCGAACCGCAGGCCACCGGGAACACGCTGGCCTCGGCCACGCCCTTGGCCAGGGTGTCCTCGAGCTCCTTGGGACTGATGGTTTCGCCGTCGAGGTAGCGCATCATCAGGTCGTCGTCGGCCACGACGATGCCCTCCACCAGGTTGTCGCGCACCTCGTGTTCTCGGGCGGCCATGTCCTCAGGGATCTCGGCCACGGTGGCCGCGGCCCCGTCGTAGAGGACGGCGGTGTCGGTCAGCAGGTCGGCGATACCCCGGAACGACGCCTCCTCACCGATGGGCAGTTCGAGGGGCGCCACGCCGGCACCGAACCGGTCGCGCAACTCCTCGAGAGTCCGGTCGAAGCTGGCCCGTTCCCGGTCGAGCTTGTTCACGAAGAACATCCGGGGCACGCCGAGCTCACACGCGATCTTCCAGGCCGCCTCGGTCTGAACCTCGACGCCCTCAACCGCGCTCACCACCAGCACGGCGAGGTCGGCGACCCGCAGGGCAGTGTGCACGTCGCCCACGAAGTCGGCGTAGCCAGGCGCGTCGAGCAGGTTGATCTTGAACCCGTCGTGCTCGAACGGCGCCAGTGACAGCGACAGGGAAAGGTGGCGCCGCACCTCCTCGGGATCGAAGTCGGTGGTGGTCGTGCCGTCCTCCACCCGGCCGATTCGGCTGATGGCGCCCGAGCAGAACAGGAGGGCCTCGGCCAGGCTGGTCTTACCGGCACCACCGTGGCCGACCAGGGCGACGTTGCGGATCTTGGCGGGAGGGAAGCTCTTCACGGGCGCCTCGCAGCTGGGCCGACGGCGAGCCGCCGGGACTATGTGAAGGAAAGAAGAACGCCAGCCTACCGGGATGCCCTGGTAGCCTCTAGGGGCAAAAGAGGTTTTCTGAGGGAGTCTCCCCGGAGGGGTCGGATGTTCGACAAGCGGTGCCGAGCAGGCGTCGAGCGCAGCCTGCGGCCGGTTGGCACGGGGCTCAAGCGGGCGGGAATCAGCGCGGACCAGCTCACGGTCCTCGGGCTGGTGATCTCGGCCGCCTGCGCGGTGGCCATCGGGAACGGCTGGCTGTTCGTGGGCTGGTGCCTCCTTGCCGCGTCCGCAGTGCCCGATGTGCTCGACGGGGCGGTGGCCAAGGCGTCGGGCACCTCGTCGCCCCGGGGCGCCTTCTTCGACTCCGTGGTCGACCGGGTGAGCGACACTCTGGTCCTGGGCGGGCTGGCCTGGTACCTGGCCTCCACCCACAGTCCGCACACCGCCCTCCTGCCCCTCGCCATCCTGGGCGCGTCGAACCTGGTGTCCTATGAGCGGGCCCGGGCCGAGTCGCTCGGCTTCACCGCTCGGGGTGGGCTGATGGAGCGGGCCGAGCGCATGATTGCCGTCGGCCTGGGCCTGCTGTTCAGCGTCGTCCTGATCCCCATCCTGTGGCTGATGCTCGGCCTCACCGTTCTCACCGCCGTCCAGCGCTTCGTGATGGTGTGGCGCCAGGCCAGTGCCACGGTGCCCGGCCGCCCGGCCGGCGAGCGGCTGGCGGCGCGGTGGTCGGCCCGGCGCCCGTCGGTGGGCTTCGGCACGGGCCAGCAGGGCCCCCGCACCCGGAGCCCCCGCAACGACTCCGGCAGCTGGAGGGCGCGACGGGCGTCTCAGTCGCGGCCCGCCACCTGGCGGCGCGACCGCACCCGGCCGTAGACGTCCGCGCTCCGCTCGCACGCGCTCAGGCGCTGTGGGAGCGGCGACTGTTCCACTCCATCCGGGCCGCCACGTGGGCGGCATGCGCCCTGCCCTCCCGATCGGCAGTTCCGGTGTCCCGAGCGCTGGCCCGGGCCGTCGTCGCCTCACCGAAGTCGGCTCGCGACCGTCACTTCGTGGCCCTGCACCAGTCCCGCGCCCGGGGCATCGTCCTGCAGGGTCGAGCACGCCAGGAAGCGGTGCGCGAGGCGTTCGCCTCCTACGCGCGGTACTGGATGGAGTCTCTCCGGCTGCAGAGCATGAACCCCGAGGAGGTCGATTCGTGCTTCACCATCGAGGGGTTGGAACACATTCGAGCTGCACTCGCGGCCGGTACCGGCGCCATTCTGGCCCTCCCCCATGTCGGCGGGTGGGAGGTGGGCGGCTCCTGGCTCGTGCGCCAGGGCATTGCGCTTAGCGCAGTGGTGGAAGCGCTCGAGCCCCCCGAGCTGTTCACCTGGTTTGCCGAGCTGCGTAGCTCCCAGGGCTTCACCGTGATCCCCCTGAACCGCACCGCCGGTATCGCGGTGGTCCGGGCGCTGCGGGCCAACCGGGTCGTGGCCCTCGTCTCCGACCGCGACATCGTCGGCGGAGGCGTCGAGGTGGAGTTCTTCGGGGAGCGCACCACCCTCCCGGCCGGCCCGGCCACCCTGGCCGCCCGCCTCGGCGTCCCCCTCCTCCCCACCGCGGTGTATTTCAAGGGCGACGGCCATCACGCTGTGGTGCGTCCCCCGCTGGCGATGGTGGGTGACGCGGCGGCGATCACCCAGGCCCTGGCCCACGAACTCGAGGATCTGATCCGGGTGGCGCCGGAGCAATGGCACCTGTTTCAGCCCAACTGGCCCTCGGACCGGTTGTAGGTGTCGCTGAGCTGCATGGTCGTCGACGAAGGGGCGCAGCGATGACCCCGCAGCAACTGGTGACGGTTTTACACGCCCTGGCGTGTCGAATCGTCACCAGCACGGGCAGACTTGCCGCGAGCGACCAGGGCCTCGATGGTCGCTCGGGCCGTGGGCTCGGAGACGCATAGCAGTGCGGCCACCATCGGCGCCGTCACCACCAGATGTAGCGGGACGAGCTCGACAAGTCTGCGGGCGGCCGCGTCGGAGCGGACGCCGGAAAGCCGCGCGTCCCAGCGCCGGCGCAGCTCCTCGGCCGAGGCGATGAGGTCGCCGACCTGCTCGGCTGAACGGGTGACGGCATCGGCCACCCACGCCACCCAACCGGCGACATCGCCCTTGGCGCCAACGGGTGAGGCCGACAGGTAGCCGCCGGCGTCGCGAGCGATGATCACGCTCACGGGTGGCGGGACGGCCACCCCGCACCGCCGGACGAGCACCCAGCCGACGAGCGCCCGGCCGAGGCGTCGACCACGGCGAGGTTGTCGGCCACCCACGCCGAGGTGGCATCGACTGCGCCTGAGTCGACCTCCGCCACGGCGACAAGGACATGCACCGGATCAGGCACGCCGAGCGCGACGCCACCCTGGGCTACTTGGAGCAGTTGACCGGCGCCATCGGAGGCCGGGGGGGAGGGCGGCGGAGCGCACCCCGACCCAGGGCCTGATCGACGCCGTCACCCGCCACGCCACCTCCCGAGCGGGCGATCCCTGTCCGCACCACGACATCCTGGTCGCCAACCTCGTGCGCATGGCCGACGCCAAGGGTGGCTGGAAGGCGGCCGACACCGCCCCCGGAGCCGGTCGATGAGGAACGCCGAGCTGGCTGTGGCCACCGCCGCCACGGGGTACAGGCCGGCCCCAGCACCAGGGCAATGACCACCTCGCCCAGCACGCTCTGAGCGAGACCTTGGCCGATGTGGAGCCTGTCCCCAGG
>JBBQRO010000084.1:0-13820 GCA_038214685.1 Acidimicrobiales bacterium | reverse complement strand
GCTCGGGTGGCGGCGGCTCGGGTGGCGGCGGCTCGGGTGGCGGCGGCTCGGGTGGCGGCGGCTCGGGTGGCGGCGGCTCGGGTGGCGGCGGCTCGGGTGGCGGCGGGGGGGGACCAGGAACCACGCCGGCTACCGCCGGCGGAAGTGCCGCGGTCATGGTGCCAGTCGCCGTGGCGTCCAAGGCCAAGACCACCGCCTCCAGCGCCGCCGATGCCAAGTCGTCCGCCCCAACCACGGAAGCAGGCACATGAGCGACCGCACCTATCACCTCAACCCGCCGGACCGCACCGGGGTAATCCTGGGCCTTGGCCTGCCCCAGTGCATCACGCTTGGCAGCGCCATGGTCGTGGGCGTGTTCGCTGCCCGCTTCGGCGCCCCCCTCATCGTCGTGCCCCTCCTGCTGGTCGGCGCCGCGCTGGTCGCGCTGGTGCCCCTAAGCGGCCTACCCCTCGTCGAGTGGGGAGGGCCGATGCTGCGCTGGGCCCGCTCGGGCGGCCGCAAGGGCCAGAGGTGGTTCGCCCCCCTCCTGGCCATCAACGGGCCCCCGGTGACGACGCCGACGCTGCCCCCGGCCATGGCGGGCCAGGAGGTGCTGGCTTGTGAGTCCCGGGGGGAGCCGGCCGCCGTGGTACACGACAAGAAGGCCGGGAACTTCGCCGCCACGCTGCGGGTCTCGGGCCGCCAGTTCTCCCTACTGGAGCGAGGCGAGCAGGACGCCCTGCTGGGCATGTGGGGCGACGCCCTGGCCCCCTTCAGCCGCCAGGGCAGCCCGGTGGTCGAGGTGCGCTGGAGTGAGTGGGCCGCCCCTTCGGGCATGGAGGAGCAGCTGGAGTACATCGCCGATCACGCCGCCACCGACGCCAATGCGCCGGCCATGGCGTCCTATCGGGATCTGCTGCGAACCGCCGGTCCGGCCGCAACCCGCCACGAGGTACTCGTCACCGTGGTCCTGTCCCAAGCCAAGGTGCGGATGGGCACCCGCCACCACGGCGACCGGACCCAGGCGGCCATCGAGGCCCTGCTGGAGGAGATGCGCTTGCTGGCCCGCCGACTCAACATGGCCGGCCTGGCCGTATCCGCGGTGTTGTCGCCCGCCGAGCTGTGCCGGGCCCTGCGGGTCCGACTCGATCCCCGGTGCATGGCCGCACTCGACCGTCGGGGCCGCACTCTGGGCGACCGGGCCGGGCTGGTGGCCCCGGCCGACGGCGGACCCAGCGCGGTGTCGACGTCGTGGGGCCATTGGCAGGCCGACGCCTCGGTGCATCGGGCCTTCTACTTCCACGAGTGGCCCCGCTTCGAGGTGGGCCCGGACTGGATGGCCAACCTGCTGCTCTACGGGGCCTCGGTGCGCTCGGTTGCCGTCTGCTACCACCCGGTGTCGGCCCGGGCCAGCCAGCGGGCGATTTTGCGCCAGGCGGCCAAGCTCGAATCCGACGCCGACCAGCGGGTGCGCAGCGGCTTCCGGGTCGGCGCCCACCACCGCCGGGCCAGCCGGGCGGTCGAGGAACGCGAGGAGGAGCTGGTCGCCGGCTTCGCCGAGCAGGAGTACATCGGCATCGTCGACGTGTGCTGCCCCGATCTCGAGTCCCTGGAGAAGTCGGCCGCCGAGGTGATCGAGGTCTCCGCCGGCTGCGGCATCGAGCTACGGCCGCTCGACGGGCGCCACGTCGAGGGGGTGGCGGCCTGCCTTCCGCTGTGCCGGGGCGTGGCCCAGCGGACGGTCAAGGCATGAGGACCGCCGACCGGCCAGCCACCAAGGCCGACAAGACCAGCGGCGGGCTACGCAAGCCCGGGCTACGCCTGCCCCGCCACCGGGCCACCACCGCCCATCTGTGCTCGGCCTATCCCTTCCAGGCCGCGCAGGGCCTGGGCGGGCGGGGCGTGTACCTGGGCACCGATGAGCTCGCCGGCGACGGGGCCTTTTGCTACGACCAGTTTGAGCTCTACACCCAGGGCGTCATCAGCTCGCCCAACATGATCATCTTCGGCCAGCTGGGCTCGGGGAAGTCCTCCGCCATCAAGACCTTCCTCTACCGCACCGTGGGTGTGCTGCGGTCTCCCAACGTCGGCCACCGCTGGTGCGCCATCGTCGACCCCAAGGGCGAGTACGGCCCCCTGTCGCAGGCCCTCGACCTCGATGTGCTCAAGCTCTATCGAGGCGGCCAGACCCGACTCAACCCTCTTGACCCCGGCCCGGCAGGGGAGTGGGCCAGCCCCGACGAGCTGGTGGCCCGGCGCACAACGCTGGTGGCTGCCCTGATCGCCTCGGTGTTGCACCGCGAGCTCTCACCGGTCGAGGACGCGGTCATCGGCTGGGCCGTTGACCACGTCACCGGGCGCCGCACCGGGATCCCGACCCTGGTCGATGTGGCCACCCTCCTGGCTGACCCAACGCCAGAGATGGCCGAGCGGGCCCGGGTCAGTGCCGAGGAGCTGTCCCACTCCGTCGACGCCGCCCGCTTCGCCCTGGGCAAGCTGCTCGACCGCGACCTGCGGGGGATGTTCGACGGCCCCAGCACCACCCGGGCCGACTGGTCCGGCCGGGGCCTGGTCGTCGACCTGTCCGCCGTTCACCAGGATCCCGCCGCCCTCACCCTGGTCATGATCGCCACCACCGCCTGGCTGCAGGGCCTGCTGGCCACCCCGGAGGGCTCCGACGTGCCCCTGCGCTACCAAGTCCTTGACGAGTGCTGGGCCCTGCTGGGCAACGAGCGGACGGCCAAGTACCTGCAGAGCTGCTGGAAGCTGGCCCGGGCCTACGGCGTGGCCAACATCGCCGTGGTCCACCGCATCTCCGACCTCAAGGCCCAGTCCGACGATGGCACCGCCGCGGCCAAGGTCGCCATGGGCCTGCTGGCCGACACCGACACCCGGGTGATCTTCAAGCAGGCAACCGACCAGGTGGCCGAGGCCACGACCCTGCTCGACCTCACCTCCACCGAGGCCGCTCGCCTACCAACCCTCGGCGTTGGCCAGGCCGTGTGGAAGGTGGGGAGCCAGCACACCTCGGTGGTCCACCACGTGATCGCCGACGCCGAGAGGGTCATCTGCGACACCAACGCCCGGGTTGTGGTGTGAACCCGTCCCGCCAACCCAACATCACCAGGGCCGCCGGCCCCGGCGCGGCGACATCGTGATGGCCATGGCCCCCGGCCCCGGCCCCGGCCCCGGCCCCGAGCCGGCCGAGGTGGTGGCGGAGCGGGCTGAGCTGACCCGCCGGGCCGCCGACCTCGACGCCCGGGCCCGGGCCCTTGACGAACGCGAGGGGGAGCTGCTGGAGCGTGAGGCCCGCGTCGACGCCCGGGCCGTGCTCCAGGGCCTCGACCGGGTGGAGCCGGCGTGGAGCTTGCCGGCGGCCCCGGTGGCCACCGAGCTACGCCACCTCATGATCGACACCGGCGACGACCTACCTACCGTGGCCCGAGGAATCGGCCTGGACCCGGTCTGGGCCCGGGGCGTGCTCACCGGCGACGTCGTCGACGTCGACGTGGCCCACGTCCAGCAGGTCTGCGAAAGCCTGCACTGCACCCCCTATGACCTGTTCGGCCCCGAGCTTGCCCGCTCGATCGCCCATGCCTACGGGCCTGACCTGTGGCCCGCCGGCGTCCAGCCTCTCCAACCGGTGGGATGGAGCTCCGACGACTTTGATTCCGACCTCGACGGCGCCGGTCCTTCCGCCCACCCAGAGCCACCCGGCCCCGAACTGGACCTGGGCCTGGACCCGTGACCGGCGAGCCCAGAGCACCCGCTCCCTTCGTGCCCTTGGGCCTTCGCTCCCGGCCCCGACCCAGCTACGGCGCCGCTCCCGTTGCCCTCCGGCCAGCCCAACAGCCGGTGCAGCCCCGGCGACCCATCCGCCAGGGGCCACATCCGTCGGCCCTGCTGGCGGAATCGCAACCAACGAGCCCTGCCCGCCCCGCGTCGCTGTTGGAATGGACCGACGACATCGTCGAGATCGGCAGTGTCTGGGCCGGCGCCGGCGCTCGCGTCTGGGCGGCGATCAAGCTTCTTCTGCTCGCCGCCGTCCTCGCCGCCACGGCCTCCGCCACCGTCCTCGCTGCCGCCACCGGGCTCTACATCGCCCTTCGTCGGGCAGCCTCGTGACAACGCCTTGGCGCTACGCCACAGCCGCACATGCCCTGCCTCGCCGGCATGGCGCAGGTCATGGTGAGGCTCCAGACTGAGCGTGGCAGCGAGCCACGGCGCCCGATTCCACTCTCGAAGGCCGGGGCCGCTCACGGCATCGTTGGTGATTGGGACGAGGCCGAGCTCCTTGCCGCCCTGCGGTCGGGCAACCACAGCGTTTCCGCCGGAATGATCACCGGCTGGCGCCATCACGCCGAGAGCTACAGCCGGTCCGAGGCGGTTTTGTTCGGCTCATCGGCCCCCATCCCACGGTCGTTCATCGCCCTGGACCTGGAGTACGGGCCGCACACCTGGCTGGTCGGGGTCTGCGTCGTCGACGGCGACGACGCGCGCACCGTGCAGCCGTGGGCCGACACGCCGGCCGAGAAGCGACGGAACCTCCGCGCGCTCACCAGATTGGTCGCGGAGCACCCGACGCTGCCGGTGGTGCTGACCTGGAGTGGCACATGCGCCGACGTGCCGGAGATGCGCAAGGCCGGCAAACGCCTCAAGGTTGCCAAGCTGGTCGACTCGATCATCGCCAACCACCTGGACCTCTGCCAGTACGCCAGCCGTCGGCGTTCGGCTCCCGGTGCCCAGCCTGGCGCTGGCAGAGATCGCCGACTACTTCGGGGTGAGCAAGCTCAGTGCCGTGACCGGCGGCTTCGACGCCTTCCTGCGATACCCGATCTATGCCGGCACCCAACCCGGGCGCCGTCAAGGAGGCCCTGCGGGAGGAACTCCTGGAGTACAACCGCGATGACCTGGTAGCCCTCGTCGCCGGCCGAGGGGTTCCGCCGGCTGGGCGAGCCCGCACGCGGCCCGGCCGTCGCTCCTGCCGCCTAGTCGGCCCGGCCCGCCTCCGGGCCACCGGCGAGCTCAGGGTGCTGCTGGTAAAGCTGGGCGAGGTGCTCGACGTCCTTGGCCCGACGCAGGAGCTCCTTGGACCGGACCAGGTCGACCAGCGCCCCCACCCTGATCTCCACGTCACCGCGGTTGACTCGGGTCGACCGGGGCAGAAGCGCCAGGTAGCCGTCCTCGAAGCCCTTCGGCTCCAGCACGACGTCGATCGGGCCCAGTCGGGTGACCAGTCCCACCGCCGCCGAGTCGCCCAGGAAGTGCCGGGCCTCCAGCCCGCCGTCGATCTTCATACCCTCAGGGATCCCCTCGACCCGCCACCGCGGGCGCAGGAGGGTCAGCGCCTCGGCCAGGCGGTCGAGGTTCTCACGTTGGCGAGCGGGGACCAGGTCGACGTCGATCGTCTCCAGCTGCACCCCGTTGAGCCTGGCCACGTGGCTCCCGAAAATGAGGTAGCTCACCCCGAAGTAGTTGAGCACTCGGCACAATTCCTCGAGCTGGAGATCCGGGTCAGCGGGCGTCGGCTCGGCCAAAGCCGTAGTGCTCCTCGATCTCGGCCGCCACCGCCGCCACCCGTGCCCAGTACCGCCGGCCACTCTCGGTTGTCGGTTCACGATGGCCGTCGGCCGGCAGGCTCAGGTCATGCTCGTACCCGCCGTCCCACCATTCCGGCCGGGGCGGCTGGGTGGCCTGTACCAGGGCCACCCACTGGCTGTAGAGCACATCGCCCGTACCGTCTCCGGCCTCGATCCGGGCCAGCCAATCGGCATCGACACCGGCGCGTTCGGCCACCTCGGCGACGCTCATCCCCGCGGCCAGGCGCAGGCGCTGCAGCTGCTCGCCGGCGTGGGCCGGTTCGGGCTCTTCGGGCACGGTCCCCACCGTACGGCGTGCGCCGGCCATGTCCTTGCCCGTGCTCACCGCGTGCCTCCTCGTCAACGCTGCGTCCCAGCCCAAGGGAAGGCGGGACCCCCCCGACGATCCCGCGTCGGGGGGAGATGACCAGCGCATTCGCCGGGGAGAGCCGGCGGGGTCAAGGCTCTGCCGCAGGCACGGGAGTACCGGAGCGCAGCGAGGAACGGACCGGCCCTTGAGGCTGGCGGCCGACGTGGCACGTGGACTTGGCAAGGCATCGCCGACGGCCCTGACCGCCGTCGGCGCCCCTGGACTTCTGGGTCAGCGAGGACGACCGAAACCAACCGGCGGCGCCGGAACGGGGCCCGCCTCCGACGCCCGACCGGGCAGGCCGGACTGGGGAGCTGGGCCGGGTCCGCAGGTGTTGAGGGACACACCATGGCGGTGTCCGGTCGAACGCGGCAGGTTTTGCGCACCACGAGGGGAAGAACTCCTTCCGAGCGAATCAGAGGCTGACCAGGTTGGCTGCCCGGGCGTAGAGGGCGATGTTCATTCACGCCACGACTGGCCTTGCTCGTCGTCGATCAGGTAGCGCAGCACGTCCTCGGCATTTGCCTGGGCGACCGTCAAGACGGCCTGCTGTTCCCGGTAGGAGGTGAGCGCAGCCGTGATGTCGGCCGGCGGCGGGCTCGGATCGGCGCCGACGCGCTCCAACGCGTAACGAACAACGGCCGCCCCGTCCACGGCGAAAAGGCCGAGCAGGTCCCGGCTCAGCGCCTCGGGCGCTCCGGTCTCGGCGCAGATGGCGGCAACGGCCCGCAGCGGGGCCAGCGCGGCGAACTCGGGCTGCAGCTCGGCCCGTGTCATCCCGAAGCGGGCCAGCGCTGCCCTGGAATCGCCGGTCTTGTCGCACTCCGCCTCGAACAGGCGCACAGCCAGCATCAGATCGCCGGTGCCAATCAGGCGGGAGGGGGCCGCCGATTCCCGGGAGCGGATGACGGCGGCGCACATGGCGCCGTGAAACCACGCGCCGGCGACGGCGCCATGAATCACCGGCCCCGGATACCGGTTGGGATCGCTGACCGTCCAGAAGAGACGCTCGCCTCGCGCCTGCGCCGCCTCCGACACCTCGTCGCGGTGCAGGCCCAATCGCCGGGCCGCGGCCACGTCGCTGCCGAGCTTGCGTACCAGCGCCCTGAACTCCCCGTCGGCCTCAGCCGCCACATCCCTGGGCGTGGCTGCCGGCAGCGGGCGCGCACCACCAGGGCGAGGCGGGGGTCCGGGCCGGCGGCGGGGCAGCATCCTCCCGCCGAAGACGGCCTCCAGACCGAGCTCAAGGTCGGTCTTGGCCAGCACCGCCTCGAGGGTGACGCCGCGCAGCTGCTCGGCGACGCCCAAGATCGACTCCACCGTCTCCCGGAACGTGATGAGCTGCAGGGCCAGACGGTCGATCTCGCGGCGCTGGGCAGTCGTCAACGTCTTGGCTCCCCAGCGGCGCATCTGCTCCTCGAACACCCACAGGTTGTCGCGGGTCTGCCCGTAGACCTCCAGGGTTCGCTCCACCGTGTGGTCATCCAGGACACGCGGCACGTGCTTGGCCTCCAGGAGCAGTCGGTACTGGGTCTCGGCATCGGCGACGCCCTCGTCGATGATCGAGCCGACGAGGTGCAGGCGGCTGAGCGGCTGCCACGTCGGTTCCTCCCTTGCCATTTCGGCTCTCTCCCTGAGTTGATCGCCGGGCGTGGACCGGTTCGGGATATTCCGGCCTGTCCGCAGCGTACGGCTCACGCCGGTGAGCTCAGCCATCGTCCTCCTAGGACCAGTCGAACCGCCATGTCGGCGGGGGGAGGCGCTCGCCCGTCACCACGGAGTTCATGCGCCGAAGGGAATCGAGCTTGACCACTTCGTAGCGCTCGGGTGTGAGCGCGTTCTCACACGAGGCGATGAGCTGATCCGCTCCCATGGTGCTCTGGAACTTCCACCCTCGCCTGCGCGCCTCGGTCCGCACGCGCTTGCGCAGAAGCTCGGCCTGATCGGCGGGCACGCCATGAACAACCACACAGCCCCATTCGCCAAGCTCTTGCACGCAACGGCTGACGTTTCGGGCCAGAGCCTCATTCGCCACCGGCTCGGGAAACTCCCGGTCGAGGACCCTCAGGCACGGCTTGCAGGTGGGGACCAAGACGGCTTCTTCCTCCACAGCCCACGAGGTCATGGAGGCCCTTCCGGCCTCGGTCGGGCACATGAACCACTCGTCTCGACCGCAGAGCGTGCGCGTGGCCCACCTGGGCGCGGTGAGCTCGCCCGCCTGATAGGCAGGGTTGAGGTGCGAGTCTCCGTGCTCGACGATGGGTCTGGCCGGCTGGCCCGACCCGGCTCGGGCAACTAGATGGGCGGCTTCGAGGCCGACCCAGGCCAAGACGTAGTCGCGTCCGTGGACCGTGATTGTGTTGGGACTGGCGCTGCCGGTCATCGAGAGCCCATCACGGCAGCGCTCCGGCGAGGTCGGCCTGCTCATGATCGGCCGTCGCCGCGGCCCGGGCCCTCTCGATCGCTCTGTAGACGGTCGAGCGGGCCACCCTGAACAGCTCGGCCAGCTCGGAGTTGGTGTGCTCGCCGGCGTGGTGGAGAACCACCAGGTGCGCCTCCTGACGAGGTGTCAGCTTGGGCTTCTTGCCCCGGAGTCGGCCCTTGGCCTTGGCCACCCGCATTCCCTCTCGCGTTCGCAGGCGGATCAGGTCCGATTCGAACTCGGCCACGAGGGCCATTACCCCGGTAACGCGTACCTGTCTCACGGCAGTCTCAGCGTAGGGGTCGTGGACGGAAGCACCCAGCTTGAGCTTGACCCCACGGGCCGTCAGTTCCTCGGAGATGTTCACGGGCGTCTGGTAGCAAGCGGGCCAGGCGATCGAGCTTGGTGACGACAAGGGTGTCTCCAGCACGGCAGGCGGCCAGCGCCTCCCGGAGCCCTGGGCGAGCGCGGTTCGTCCCGGTCAGGCCGTGGCCGACGTAGATGCGCTCCGGGGCCACGCTCAGGACGGCAAGGGCCTCCCGCTGGGCGGTGCTGTCACCTCGGCCGGCCCGGCCTGCCAGGCCTCGGATTCCTTCTCCCGCCAGATGGAAAGACCGGTCTCGCGACAGGCGGGCACCGGAACGGATGATGCCGCCGATTACCCGCTGAGCCTGTCGTTCCTCGGGGGTGAGTGCCATACCGTGAGTGTCGCTCGACGCGGCGACGACCCTCGTCGAGGACCACAGCCACGGCTGATGACTGTCGTCCCCGGGCGCTAGAGTTACACCCGCGTAAGTCGTGTTGAGCGATCAGCGAGGAGGTCCGGTGACCGGCGAAGGATTCAGTGCCCCGCAGGTCTGTGCCCTGGCGGCGGTGTCCTACCGCCAGGTGGACTACTGGGCCCGCACCGGCCTGCTGGTGCCGTCGCTGCAGGTGGCCCAGGGGAGCGGCCGGCGCCGGCGCTACAGCTACCGCGACGTGCTGGCCCTCAAGGTCATCCGTCGCCTGCTCGACGCCGACGTGTCGTTGCGGCGCATCCGTGCCGCCGTCGAGTTCCTGCGCCGCGAGCTCGACGAGGACCTGGTGTCGGCCACCCTGGTGTTGAACGGGTCCCGCTCGGTGCTGGTGCACCGCGAGGGCGAGCTGCTCGACCTCGTCCGCCAGGGCCAGGGAGTGCTCAGCATCGTCGGCCTGGCCCCGCTGCGAGCCGAGGTCGACGCCGCCATCGCCACGCTGGCGGTGTCGCACACGACATCGGCCGCACCGGCGGCGGCCCGCCACAGCCCGGCCGCGTAAGGAGTCTCCTTGATGGTTCCCTTCGAGCGGGTGGCCACCGAGCTGCGTTCCCTGTACGGCCCGACCCACGAGGACGCCCCCCCGGCGGTCTTCGACGGTGAGCGCCTGCACGTGCTCGCCCGCTACGACGCCCTGCTCGCCGACGCCGCCGCCATGGTCGACGTCGCCTGCCCGCCGATGCCGTTCACGCAAGTCGATCGGTCCTGGCTGGAGGAGGCCCTGGTGGCCGCCGGCCTCGACGTGCGTTCGCCGTCGGCCCGGGAATAGGGACTCACCGAAGACGCTTGCGGGCACAGGCCACGCAGTCGGCGAGGGAACCCTCAGCGAGCTGGGCGTCGGTCACCGACTCGGCCACGACCACCGAACCGCACAGGGCGTAGCGGTCTCCCGGCCGGACCCAGTGCAGGCGATAACCGGTGGCGCTCGCCCGCCGCTCGTACATCGGATCTGTCGTCGCCATGATCTCGGCCGCCATTCTGTCCCTCCACGAACTCGGCGGCCCGCGGTGGGGGTGGCGGCATGGTTGTGGGCCGGCACCACAGATGCTCCCGTCGCCTGCGAGGCCGGGGTTCGTGTCCGGCGTCGAACCGGTGCACGCCGGCGTCGTAGCCTGCGGAATCCCGGGCGTCGGCGGCGCCGTCCACGACCGCTCTGAGGCGTCGGCGGTCCACCTTCGGGCGGGCCGCCCAAGGTAAGATAGGGGCTCCAATCGCGCCCGGGATAAGGGGCTGCCCAGGGTCCGGTGTCATAGGGGCCTCCTACGCTGGAGGCTCCTGGAAGAACGGGAGGGCAGCCACATGGACGCGATGGTGTCGCGATGAGCTCGGCGGAGCCGGCCGCCATGGTCACCTCGGTGGGCGTGGCCGAATTGCACGACCTGCTGCGGGGAGCAGTGCGCCGGGCGGGTCTGGATCAGCTGTGGGTCACCGGCGTTGTCTCGGGTTTGCGTCGGGGGCCGAAGTTCACCAGTTGGGAACTGGTCGACTACCAGCCCCACGCCACCACAGTGCGCGCCGTGCTCCACGTCGGGGCCTTTCCCCGCGAGCTGGCCGGGATCACCCAGGTCCTCACCGCCGCCGGCGTGGAACTGGCCGACGGCCTGGAGCTGAGCGTGCTCGGCCGCCTCGAGCCGGCCCCGGCCTACGGCCGCCTGCGCTTGCTGGCCCAGGACGTCGATCCCCGGGTGGCGGTGGGGGCCTCGGTGCTTCGGCGCCAGGAGCTGCTCGTCGAGCTCGAGTCCTCCGGCCAGCTGGCCGCCCAGCGCGCCCTGGTCCTGCCCGCCACCATCGGTCGCCTCGGCCTCATCAGCGCGGTGGGCACCGCCGGGCGGGCCGACGTGCTCAGCGTCCTCGCCGGCGCCCCCACCCCGATCGACGTGGTGGAGGACTCGGCGCCTATGAGCGGCGTGGGCGCCCCCGCCGCGGTGGCCCGGGCGCTGGATCGCCTGGAAGCCCGGGGCGTGGAGGCCATCATCATCGCCCGGGGCGGCGGCAGCCGCAGTGACCTGTCGGCCTGGGACACCCCTGAGGTGGCCCACGCCATCGCCCGGTGCCGGGTGCCGGTCCTCACCGCGATCGGCCACGCTACCGACCAGACCGTGGCCGATCTTGTCGCCCACAGTGCCCATGAAACGCCGTCGGCGGCCGCAGCTGTGGTGGTGGCCCGGGCCGAGGCCGTCGTGCGCCAGGCGGAGGCCGCGGTCGTCGATCGCGGCCACCAGCTCCAGCTGGCCAGCGCCCGCCACCGGGCCCGGCTCGCCGTGGTGGTGGCCCTGGGCGCCATCGTGGTCCTGGTCCTGGTCCTGGCCGCCATGGGAGGTAAGCGGTGATTCCCCGGCTGCGCCCCGGTCATCGCCAACGCGCCATGGAGCTGGCATCGTCGGAGCCCCGCCGGATCGGGCCCTACACCAGTGACGGGCTGCGACTGCAGATCCCTGCCGCCGAGGAGGGGGCGGCGTGGCGGCGTGGCGCCCGCTACGACAACGCCGTGGGCCAGTGGAGCGTGCCCCCCGGCCATGAGGTGGCCGTGCACCTCTACCAACGCTGGATCGCGCCCGGCAGCGTCATCGTCGACTACGGCCCCACTGTGGCCGGGCGGGTCGTGGCCATGCCCTATGACTGCTACCGCTGCCCCGCCGCCAGCCGGCCGATCGTGGGCGTCCTCCTACCCGGCGGGCTGAGCCTTGACCCCGAAGGACTGGTGGCTTTCGACGATGTCGCCGAGCTGCTGGCCGCCGCCTTCGACGATGCTGCGCTGCGGCGCTTCGCCATCGGGCCGCTGCGCTGGCGTCGCAGTCGGGCCGTGCCCGACGGGTATGTCGCGAATGGGTGCGGGGGCTGCTCGACAATTTTCGGTAGCTGGCACAACTAGGACAAATTGCAACAGACGCAACAACTTGGCAGGCCGGATATTGGCTGCCGAAGGGGGCATCACAGTGACGGCACGTAACGGCAACCGCGGGTCATCGGGCTCGAAGGGAGGCTCAGGCGGACGAGTCACTCGTCGAATCGTCAGCCCGGATCCGGACGGCGGCTACCGCGTCGATGCGCCTGGAGCGTCTCGAGCGTCGGCAAAGGCACCGACCAAGCGGGCAGCCGAGCACCGCGCGAAGGAAATCGTCTCCAACCTTGGCGGCGGCGAAGTGACCACAAGAGGCGCAAGCGGGCGGTTCGCTGACTCCGACACGGTCGCGCCGGGGAGAGACCCGTTCCCGCCTCGAGACACGAAGCACTAGCGCAATCGCGATGGTCGGCGCGTTCGGCCATCGCCATGGAAGGCCGAGAACCCGATGCTGTTCAGTGAGCACTACCGCATCATCCGCAGTGCCGACGACGATTGGTTTGACCCAATATTGCCAGTCGACACCAAGCTCTTCGTGGATCCGTTTCTGGTCTTCCAGGATGGCACTGGGCTCTGGTCCAAAGCCCACGATCGAATCGTTGCCCATTTCAATGAGGCGTTTCTGCTCCTTGCAAATGCGGGATGCGATCCACGCTCCGTCCAATTCAGAGCTGCAGTTCGGGTGCTGCAGTTTCCTGAACCGGGGGAGACGTGTCTCGGATACACCGCCCGAGGCACCGGTGGGGCCGGGACTGGCAAGGGCTTCGCCTCCTTCATGGCCGCGGCGATGTGTGACGCCATCGGCCGTGGGGTGATCGAGCTGCGCCACTTCGAGCAGCTCGACATCTTGGAGGAGGGCATCGGCCCCGACCGGATCTCCGACGTGGCCACGACCATCCTGAAGCCGGAGCTAGCTGCCTATACGCAGGAGATCGCCAGGAGCCGCGGGATCCCGCTGGTCTTCCACAAGCTCCGAGCAGGCCGCTTCGACGCGTCTCGTCCCGGATTCGTCAACGCAACCGTCGAACTCCCTACGAACCCCGCGAGCGGTGGGCCCGTGCTGCTCGTCCCGAAGCGCTTCCTGCGCGACCTCCCGGCGATCAACGGCCAGGACTGGTGGGACGCAGCCCGATCGACGGAACTGCGCGACGAGATGAACGCTGACGTCCTGAGGCGGGTAGACAAGAAGACCATCGTGCGTCTGGCTCGCCGTCACCCGGAGCATGTCGAGGCGTGGGTTCGAGCTCGTGAGCAGGAGCGGGTAGAGCCCTACGACCTCGATCGCGATCCGAAGGGTGTCTATCAGTGGCACGCGGCGGGCCGGCGCTACGTTCGAGACCACCCGGTGCGCCTGGTGAACGCGACTACTCATGCGGAGTTTGTCGCGGTGGTCGACCGGATAATCGAGCGCTTCAAGCATTTCGTTGAGCAGAATGGCGGTTGGCGCCTTTTGTGGGACGGCGAAGAGGAGAAGCCCGAAGAGGCGATTCAATTACTATTCCTTGCAATCGCCAAGTCCTACTGCGAGGCGAATAACATTGTGGTTGATCGTGAGGTCGAGCTCGGTCGGGGGCCGGTCGACTTCAAATTTTCATCAGGATACGTTTGTCGGGCACTGCTGGAAGTGAAGAAGCTGGAGAACGGAAAGTTCTGGAACGGGCTTCGGGCGCAGCTGCCCACCTACCTGAAATCAGGGACAACTGACGCTCCCGTGGGTCACGCGGCGGCCCAAGGAAGCTCGGGGCCGAGCCCTCCTCGATCCAGCATGATCATGGTGATGAACGCATCCGGGTCGTGAAAGCCACGAGCGCTGGCGCGGATGCGGCCGATGGAG
>JBBQRO010000083.1:0-13832 GCA_038214685.1 Acidimicrobiales bacterium | reverse complement strand
GCCAGCACGGTGGCGGTGGTGGTGCCGTCACCGGCGACATCGTCGGTCTTCTTGGC
The DNA here is from genome assembly GCA_038214685.1 of Acidimicrobiales bacterium. Classification (GTDB taxonomy): domain Bacteria; phylum Actinomycetota; class Acidimicrobiia; order Acidimicrobiales; family AC-14; genus CADCTB01. The sequence goes on along the minus strand of JBBQRO010000083.1, from coordinate 13,776 downwards.
TACTTCCTTGACCAGCTCGGCGCCGATGCGCTCGTAGGGGTCTTCGAGGTCGATCTCCTTGGCGATGGAGACACCGTCGTTGGTGATCGTGGGTGCGCCCCACTTCTTGTCGAGCACCACGTTGCGGCCCTTGGGGCCCAGCGTGACTCGAACGGCGTCGGCCAGCTGGTTCATCCCGCTCTCCAGGGCCCGGCGTGCGCTCTCGTCGAACGCGATCATCTTCGGCATATGTGTGCTTCCTCCTCTTTCGGCCCGGGCACCGGGCCGTTAGCACTCTCTACTGTCGAGTGCTAACAGCAAACCACGCCCAGCGGGGATGCGCAACCGGACCGGGATCACCCGGTGCTATCCCCCGGCCACCGCCGGGATGATCGACACGGTCTGACCGGCTTCCACCTTGGTGGCCAGGCCGTCGACGAACCGCACATCCTCGTCGGCGACGAACACGTTGACGAAGCGGCGCAGGCCGCCACCGTCGTCGAACAGCCGGGACGAGAAGCCGGGATGGGCGGCCTCCAGAGCGGCGAGCACCTCGCCGACGGTCGCCCCGTCGATGGAGACCTCGGCCGCCCCGCCCGACAGGGTGCGCAGCTGGGTGGGAATGCGGACGGTGGCCAACGTCTAAACCTCAATTCTTTCGAGTACTGCGGCGAAGGCGTCCATAGTGGGGGCGATGGTGGCCGTCGGCCGGCATACCGGCGCCACCGCCTCGATGGTCTTGAGGCCGGCGCCGGTGATGTAGGCGACAACCCGCTCGTCGGAGCGCACGACCCCCTTGGCCGCCAGCCGGGCCAGGGTGGCGACGGTGACGCCGCCGGCCGTCTCGGCGAAGATGCCCTCGGTGCGTGCCAGCAGCAGCATGGCGTCGACGATCTCCTGATCCGACACCGCCTCCAGCCCGCCGCCGCTGCGCTTCACCTCTTCGAGGGCGTAGGGGCCGTCGGCCGGATTGCCGATGGCCAGGGACTTGGCGATGGTCTTGGGCTTCACCGGGCGGATGTAGTCGTGGCCCTCGGTGAAGGCGGTGGCCACCGGCGAGCAGCCCTCGGCCTGAGCTCCCGACACCCTCACGTGGGGCTCCTCGGTGAGCAGGCCCACCTGGTGCAGTTCCCGGAAACCCTTGGCGATCTTGGTGAGCTGCGAGCCCGACGCCACCGGCACGACCACATGGTCCGGTGCCTCCCACCCGAGCTGCTCGACGGTCTCGAAGGCCAGGGTCTTGGAGCCTTCGGCGTAGTAGGTGCGCAGGTTGACGTTGACGAACGCCCACGTGGGCTGCTCGGAGGCCAGCTCGGCGCAGAGGCGATTGACGTCGTCGTAGCTCCCGTCGACCGCGATGAGGCTCGGGCCGTAGACCGCGGTGGTGACCACCTTGCCTGCCTCGAGGTCGGCGGGGATGAACACGACGTGGCGCATCCCCGCCCGGGCCGCATGGGCGGCGACGGAGTTGGCCAGGTTGCCTGTGGAGGCGCAGGCCGCCACCTTGAACCCCATGGCCCGGGCCCTCGCCAGGGCCACCGACACCACCCGGTCCTTGAACGAGCCCGTGGGGTTGAGGGTGTCGTTCTTCAGCCACAGCTCGCCGAGGCCGAGCTCGGCAGCCAGCCGGTCGGCCCTTACCAGCGGCGTGTAGCCGGCCCCCAGGTCGACGGCGCCGTCGTTGACCGCCGGGAGCAGGTTGGCGTACCGCCAGATCGACGGCGGGCCGGCGGCGATGCTGGCCCGCGACGTAGCTGCGGCGATCCCCTCGTAGTCGTAGACCACCTCGAGCGGCCCGAAGCACCACTCACAGACGTGGAGCGCCTCGGCCGGGAAGGCGTGGCCGCACTCCCGACACCTCAGGCCCTGGACGAACGACTCTGTCGTTGAAGCCGGCACTGCTCCTCCTCATCGCTCCGGGCTTTGGCACCTGGTCGCCCCCGAACGCTTCGGTGACGGCTGGTTGTCGCGGTTTCTGCGGGCCCGGTCCCTCGACCGCTCTGGATGAAGGTCCCATGATACGTCAACCGCCAGCGCTGGACAGGTAGGTTCCCACCACCTCCCGCACGCACCCGGCCACATCCGACATCGCCCGCTTCAGTCCGAAACGGGCGACCAGGGAGACAACCTCCACCGACGCCGCCAGCTGGGGGACTTCCTCGACGACGACCTCGCCCGCCAACACGAGCGCGGGCACGCCCGCGGCGACGGCCAGGTCGACGACGCCCCCCACCGCCTTGCCCTCGAAGGACTCGGCATCGAGCGTTCCCTCGCCAGTGATCACCAGGTCTGCGGCGGCGATGCGCTCCCCCAGCGACAGCGCCTCGGCCACCACGTCGAACCCGGCGACGAGGAGCGCACCGGCGGCCGCCAGGCCCCCTGCCAGGCCGCCGGCCGCCCCAGAACCGGGCAGCTCGGTGACGTCGAACCCGTAGTCCCGCACGTAGATCTGGGCCAGTCGTTCGAGGCGCCGACGGAGCAGGGCGACCTGGGCGGGTGTCGCGCCCTTCTGTGGGGCGAACACCTCGGCGGCGTCGACGAAGAGGGTCTCCACGTCGCACGCCACGATCAGCTCGATCCCGGCGTGGATCCGCCGGCGGGGGTTGAGGGTACCCAGGGCGGCGAGGCCGCCGTCGGTCGACGCCGAGCCGCCGGCCCCCACCACCACCCGCCGAGCGCCGGCGTCGAGGGCGGCGGCGATCAGCTCCCCGGTGCCTCCGGTCGAGGCCCGCAGCGGGTCATTGCCCTCGGGTCCGCCCACGAGGGTGAGGCCCGACGCCCGGGCCATCTCCACCACTGCCGTCCGGTCCGCCTGCATCCGCCACTCGGCCGCCACCGGGTCGCCCAGTGGTCCCCGCACGGTGGCGGTCCGCACCGAGCCACCCAGGGCCTCCAGGGTGCCCTCGCCACCGTCGGCCACGGGCGCCACGTCGCACGTCGCTCCCGCCGCTTCCACGGCTGCCCCCACTGCGGCCGCGACCTCGGCCGCCGACGCCGTACCCCGGAACTTGTCGGGAGCGGCAACGACGAGCATGCCGATTATGTTGACCGATAGTGCCCACCCCCCCGGTCCTCATCATCTCGAACCGGGGGCCGGTTTCCTTTTCCTTCGGCGACGACGGCGGGCTGGTGGCCAAGCGGGGCGGTGGTGGCCTGGTATCGAGCCTCGGCCCCCTGGTGCGCGACATGGGGGCGACGTGGATGGCGGCGGCCAGCACCGACGCCGACGTGGAGGCGTCCAAGGAGGGCGTCATCGACGCTGAGGGCTTCCGGTTCCGGTCTCTCGCCGTCGACCCCGACGCCTACCAGATGGCCTACGACGTGGTGTCGAACTCCACGCTGTGGTTCCTCCACCACGGCCTGTTCGACCTGTCCCGCCGGCCCCGGCTCGATCGCCGCTGGCGGGAGGCGTGGGACGCATACCGCGACGTCAACCATACCTTCGCCCGGGCGGTCATCGACGAAGCCCCCGAGGGCGCAATCGTGCTGGTGCAGGACTACCACCTGGCCCTGGTGGGCACGTGGCTGGCCCAGGAGCGGCGCGACCTGCGGGCCGTGCACTTCAGCCACATCCCCTTCTGCGAGCCCGGCGCCCTGCGGGTGCTGCCCTCCGATGTGGCCGAGGAGCTGCTCGTGGGCATGGGCAGCCATGCGTCCTGCGGGTTCCACGCCCGGCGGTGGGCGGCCAACTTCGAGGCGTGCTGCGGCGAGGTCCTGGGCTTCACCCCGTCGACCTTCGTGTCGCCCCTCAGCCCCCACTACGACGACATCGCCGCCCTGGCCGCCGAGGACGACTGCATCCGCGAGCAGGGGTGGATCGACGAGGTGCGAGGCGACCGCCAGCTCATCGTGCGGGTCGACCGGATCGAACCGTCCAAGAACCTGCTGCGGGGGTTCTGGGCCTTCGACGACCTCCTGCGCACCCGCTCCGAGTGGCGCAGCCGGGTGGTCTTCGTGGCCCTCGTCTATCCGTCACGTGAGGGCCTGCCCGAGTATCTGGCCTACCGCCAGGAGGTGGAGTCGGTGGCCCGGGTGATCAACGACCGGTGGGGCACGCCGGGCTGGACGCCGATCGTGCTCGACACCTCCGACAACTTCCCCCGGTCGATCGCCGCCCTGGTCCGCTACGACGTGCTGCTCGTCAACCCGGTGCGCGACGGCCTCAACCTGGTGGCCAAGGAGGGCCCGGTCCTCAACACCAACGACGGCGTGCTGGCCCTGAGCCGGGAAGCCGGCGCCTGGGACGAGATGGGCGGCACCGCGCTCGAGGTCAACCCGTTCGACGTCTCCGGCACTGCCGACGTGCTGGCCGCCGCCCTCACCATGCCTCCGGCCGAACGCAAGGCTCACGCCGAAGCCCTGGCCAAGGCCGCCTCGGCCCGGGTGCCCCGCCACTGGTTCGACGACATGCTCACCGTCGCCGGGTCGGCGAGCGGTCTGCCGAATCCCCCAGCAAAGCGCGCAGGAAGCTGAGGGAGCCCTCGGGCCCGTCGACCACCACGTCGGCCCGCTCGAGGATCTCCTCGGGCGCCTCGGCACTGGTCACTCCCACCTTCACCGCCGTCGCCCCCGCCGCAGCCATGCGGTCGAGCGCGTCGAAAGCCTCCAGGTCGCCCCGGTCATCGCCCAGGAAGCACACCTGGCGGCGACCCTCGGCCGCCTCAGCCAGCACCGTCCCCTTGTCGCGCTTCACCGGCGGCCGCAGCTCATAGGACATCCGGGCCGGATGAAGGGCGAGCCCGGTGGCCCGGGCCTGGGCCGCCGTCCACTCGGCGGCGGCCGGCTGCTGAGCGAGGTCCCTGCGGTAGTGGACGGTCACCGACAATCCCTTGCGCTCCACGGTGACGCCGGGCGGCAGACCGACGTCGGCCGCGCACGCCACCTCGTCGACCACAGACCGCCACCGCTCGGCTTCGGCGATGGCCCCGACCTTGCCGTCGGCGTCGACCAGCTCCAGTCCGTACAGCCCGGAGAGGAACAGGCCACGACCGCCCAGGTTCGCCTGCAGGAACGACGCCGGGCGGCCGGAGATGACCCCGACCCGGCCGTAGTGGAGGGCCAGTTGTGTCAGGGCGTCGACCACGCCGGGCAGGGCCACGGCGACTGACGGGTCCTCGACGATGGGGGCCAGGGTGCCGTCGAAGTCGGAAAACACGCCGGAGCCTGCCGGGTCGGCCCGAAAGGGGGCCAGCAGCTCGGCGACCGACAGTGAGGAAGCCAACTCGGGTTGAGACCCTATCCTCACCCGGAGTGCCGCTGTACGCTGCGATCGACGTGGCCCGCCTGGCTCTCCTGCTCCCCCTCGCGCTGGCCGCCGGCGCCCTGACCGCCTGCGACAACCCGGAGTCGGTCAACGTCGGATTCCGGCCGGCCGCCGGCGCCAGCTACCGCTACGAGATCAAGGTGCAGTCGGTGACGACCACCGTCCTGGGCGACGAGGCCCCCGAGCGCTCGGTCGAGGAGATCACCCTCGAATCGCTGGACACGGTGCTTTCCGCCACCCCCGAGGAGGTCAAGGTGCAGGTGGAGCTGCGTCGGGCCGGGTCGCCTGACCGCACGTTCCAGGTCCGCTTCGACCGGGGCGCCCAGCTGGCCGGGGTGGACGCTGTCGACGGCCTGCCGCCCGAGGTGCTCGGACCGGGCGCCTTCCCCGAGTTCCTGCCGGCGGCGGCCACTGCGCCACCCGACCGGGCCCTGTCGCCCGGCGAGAGGTGGAAGATCGACGCCACCCCCACCCTGCCGGGCGCCGTAGCGGTCCGCCTTGAGGGCACCGGGCGCCTGGTGAAGGTGTCGACCGAGGGAGGGCGCAGGGTGGCGTCGATCAAGGCTGAAACCAGCCTCCCACTGTCGAGCACCAGCCGCGTGGGCGATTCCACGGTCACCATCAGCGGGTCCGAGACCACGGAGAGCACCGCCACCCGGGCCCTGGCCGACGGTGTGGTGCAGGAGGCGACCTCGGTGACCCGGGGCACCTACGACGTGGTCGTGTCGCCCCAGCCCGGTGGGGGGTTGCCGGTGAAGGGGACCTTGTCGGTGGAGATCCGGGCTCAGACCAAGCGACTCCCCGACGAGGCGAAGAAGGCCTAGTCCCTTTCGGTTAAGGCCTAGCCCTCTACGGGCGGCGGGTGGTGGAGGTGGTGGCACCGGCCACCGTGGTGGTGCTGGCGCTGTTGGCCACGTCGACGCCGAGGATGACGACGACCTTGGCGTCGCCGATCTCGGCTGCGGCCACCGGCGGCGACGCCAGGCGGGTCACAACAGTGACCGGCTGGGTGAGCGCTATGGCGACTTCGCGGGCCTCCGCCTCGTAGCCCTCGGCGAACTGAATGCTGGTCTTGGGGACACTGGCGTTGGCGTCGGTGGGGGTGAGGGTGGTGTAGCCGAAATTCTGCAGAGCGGTGGAGGTGGCCGCGCCCAGCCCGCGGACGCCGGCGCCGTTGGCGACCAGGATCGTCACCTCGGCCTTGGGCCGGGTGCGAGCGGTGGTGGGGGTGACCTGGGGCAGCGACGTGAGGCCGACGGGGCGGGTGGTTGTGGTGGTCTCCTCGCCGCCGGGAATCGAGTTGGCCGCCACCGCGCCGCCACCGGTATCGGTGTCGGTGTCGAACTGCTGCAGAAGGACGATGCCGAGGATGACGGCCACGGCCAGCAGGAGGGCGCCGCGGGCGCCGGCGTTGCCTGTCGGTCCCCCGGGGCCCGCCGCGCCCCGACTGGCGCCCCGACCCGGGATGCTCCGACGGGCGCTCACCGGCTGCGGGGCTGGGCCGTACGGCCGCCCTCGATCCGCGCCCGCCGGCGGTTGCTCTGCAGCTTCAGGAGGCGCCGGACCACCAGCGGGTCGTAGGCCGCGGCATCCGGGGAGCCGATCAGTTCGGCCAGCAACCGGTAGTACCGGGCCGGCGACAGACCGATACGGGCCTGGATCGCTGCGCCCTTCGGGCCGGGAGCACCCTGGCCCGCGGGGCGGCCCGGCGCCGGCTCCGACCACCATGTGCGCTCGAAGTCGAGGATTGCACGATCGCGATCGGTGAGAGGCATCCGGGCCAGGCTGCCCGCAACTGGCACCGAGGTCAAGGACCCCAGGCTACCGTGGGGCCCTCGCCGGTGTGGCGCAGTCCGGTAGCGCAGGCGACTTGTAATCGTCAGGCCGTCGGTTCGAATCCGACCACCGGCTCTCTTCTCAGGCGGCAGGCATCCGCTGGGCGGCCGAAGCTGCGACCAGATGGGCCTCCAGCTTGCGCTTGATGCGCTGCAGGGCGTTGTCGACCGCCTTCACGTGGCGGCCGAGTCGGTCGCTGATCTCGGAGTACGAGCAGCCGTCGAGATGGAGGCGCAGCACGTCGACCTCCAGAGCGGAGAGCATGGTGGTCAGGGCCGCCCGCATGGCGGCCTGGCCCTCCAGGCTCACGACCTCGTCGGCCGGATCGGGCATCCGCTGGTCGAACAGCTCGTCTACCAGGCGCTCGGACGGGTCGTCGATCACCCGGAGGCCCCACAGCGACACGTACCGGTTCAGGGGTTGGTGCTTCTGCCGGCAGGCGCCCTTGATGGCCGTCATGATCTGGCGGGTCACGCACAGCTCGGCGAAGGCCCGGAACGACGACTGGCCGTGGCGGAAGTCGCGGATGGCCTTGAACAGGCCGATCATCCCCTCCTGCTCGATGTCGTCGGTATCGCCCCCGGCCAGGAAGTAGCCGCGAGCCTTGGCCCGGGCGAAGCGGCGGTAGCGGTGGAGCAACAGGTCGAGCGCTTCGACGTCGCCCTCGTGGAACAGGCTGACCAGCATCTCGTCCGAGAGGTCGGAGGAGAGGCCGCTGGGTTGAGACATCCAAGCTCCTGGCTACGGCGAAGGGTGGCGACTGCGGCGTTGAAGGGCTGCGACGGTGGGACCAGTAGGTGAGAAGTGACTACAGCAAGTTGCCACTTTCTAGCCAGGCAACCGGGCTCTGTCAACGGGTTCTCCGCGTTGGACGGTCTCTTAGCGTCGCCGGCTGACCTCGAACAGCGCGAGGGCGCCGGCGGTGCTCACGTTGAGCGACGGCAATCGACCCCGCATGGGGATGCCGACCACCAGGTCGCAGCGGGCCCGGGCCAGGCGCGAGAGCCCGCCCCCCTCGGCCCCGACCACCAGTACCAGGGCCTCGTCGGCCACGGCCAGGCCGTCGAACAAAGACTGCTCCCCGTCGCCGGCCAGGCCCACCACCCAGCAGCCCAGCTCCTTGGCCCGGGCCAGGGCCGCCGGCATGCCGGCCACGATGGCCATTGGCACCCGCTCGATGGCCCCGGCCGCCGCCTTGGCCACGGTAGGCGTGACGTGCACGGCGCGGTGTCGGGCCAGCACCGCCCCGGTTGCCCCCGCCGCCTCGGCGCTGCGCAAAAGGGCCCCCAGGTTGTGCGGGTCGGTGACGCCGTCCACGGCCAGCAGGAACGGCTTCGACCTGCCGTCGACGGTCGCTGGCCGGCAGAGGTCCTCGAAGTCGGCCTCGGGCAGGGGCCGGGCGTGGGCCAGGACGCCCTGAGGAGCGTCGGTGGCCGCGGCGGCGTCGATCCGACTGCGACTGACCCGGCGCAGCGGCACCCGGGCCTCGGTGGCCAGCTGCTCGATGCGGGTGAGGATCGGCGCCGCCTCCACCTCCTGGGCCATCCAGACGTCGATCACCGGCCGCCGGCGAGCGGCCAGGAGCTCGGCCACGGCCTGGCGGCCCTCCACCTGCTCCCCACCCAGTCCGCGCTTCGCCGCCGGGGCGCCGGCCACCTCCCGACGGCTCACCTCACGAGCAGGGCGACGGCCCAACACGCCACCCCCTCGCCCCGCCCTATGGCGCCCAGGCCCTCGGCCCTGGTGGCCTTCACGCTCACGTCGGCGCCCACCACGCCGCCCAGTCGGCGGGCCATCTCGCCCCGGTGCGGGGCCAGCCTGGGGGCCTCGAGAACCACGGTGCAGTCGACATTGGCGACCGACCATCCATGGTCGCCGGCGAGGCCGACCACCCGGCCCAGGATGGCCAGGCTGTCGGCGTCGGCCCAGGCCGCGTCGGTGTCGGGGAAGTGCTCGCCCAGGTCACCGAGCCCGGAGGCGCCGAGCAGGGCGTCGGCCACCGCGTGGGCCACAACATCGGCGTCGCTGTGGCCGGTGAGGCCCCTCTCGTCCGGCAGGTGGACCCCGCCAAGCACCAGCCGGCGGGACTGGTCGTCGCAGAACGCATGGACGTCGAAACCAAGGCCGACTCGGATGTCAGCCAAGATCGGCGCGCCGGGTGATCTTGGTGTTGGCCGGGTCGCCGGCCACGACCACTACCCGGCCGCCGGTGGCCTCCACCAGGGCGGCGTCATCGGTGGCCTCGCCGGCGCCGGCGTGGGCCTGGCGCAGGACGGTGGCGTCGAAGGCCTGGGGGGTCTGGACGGCGACCAGCTCGGCCCGGTCGAGGGTGGCCACCACCCGCCCATCTGCCACCCGCTTCACCGTGTCGGCGATCGCCACACCGGGGATGGCACCGTCGGCTCCCTCGCGGACAGCGTCGACCACGGCCTCGAACAGCGCCGGCGCCGCGAAGGGTCGGGCCGCGTCGTGAACGACGATGATGTCCGCGTTCGCAGGTACAGCCGCCAGACCGGCCCGCACCGAGGCGGAGCGGGTGGCGCCACCGATCACGACCGCGTCGGCGGCGGACGCCGTGCGTCCGCTCCCGGCCGCTGTCGCCTCGTCGTCGAGGTGGTCGGCCGAGACGACCAGCACCACCCCCTCAGCCACCGAGCGACTGGCAACCATGGCCCAGTCGACCACGCGCCTGCCCTCGAGCTCCTCGAACTGCTTCGGTCCTCCGAATCGGGACCCACTGCCGGCGGCGACCACGATCGCCCACACGGTCAACGATCTACGGAAGGGCCTCGTCGAGCTTCTTCTCGGCCTCTTCCTCGGTGACGCTCAGGGCGAAGGTCAGCTCCGACACCAGGATCTGGCGGGCCTTGGTGAGCATGCGCTTCTCGCCGGCGGAGAGGCCCTTGTCCTTCTCCCGGATGGAGAGGTTCCGCACCACCTCGGCCACCTGGTAGATATCGCCCGACTTCAGCTTCTCGACGTGGTTCTTGAAACGACGGGACCAGTTGGTGGGCATGCGCGCCTCCTTCTTGCGAAGGACGGCGAACACCTCCTCGACCTCTTCGTCGTTGATGACCTCTCGCAGGCCGACCTCGTCGGTGTTGTCCGCCGGCACCATGAGGGTGAGATCGCCGTACGCCAGCCGCAGCACCAAATACTCGCGATCGGCGCCGAAGGCGTCCCGACGCTCCCGCCGCTCGATGACCGCCGCTCCGTGATGGGGGTAGACGACCTTGTCACCTACATCGAAGGCCATACAACTCCCGACTAGACGGACGAAAGAACCTCCTCCAGAGTGCCAGGTCGGCGCCAGTTCTGCCAACGCCCTCGGGATGGGGCGGCCCGGAGAGGGGCCGCTGACCCGGTCCATCCGGTCAACTGCGCACTCGACGCCTCAGAACCTGTCGGAACCGGTGCCCTCGGCAACCCGGGACAGGTTCTCCTGGATGGCCCGGGCCCGGGATGCGCCGACCCCCTCGACGTCGTCGAGATCCTTCACGGGGGCGGCGAGGATCTTGTCGAGGCTGCCGAAGCGGGCGACGATGGCCTCGATCACCGCTTCGGGCATGCGGGGGATCCGGTGCAGAAGGCGGTAGCCCTTGGGCTGGAGGGCGAAGTCGAGCTCGGCGGCACCGGACGGCAGGTGCAGGACGGCGATGACCGCCCGCAGGTCGAGGATCTCCTCGGTGGTGAGCTGGGACAGGGCCTCCATGGCCTCGCCCGGGTTCCAGCTCTCGCCGGTCTCGGAGTAGTCCTTGATGACCAGGCGACGATCGTCCTCCACCCCGCCCATCAGCTCCTCGAGCTGGAGACGGACCAGGCGGCCGTCGGTGCCCAGCTCGATGATGTAGCCGTGGATCTCCTCGGCGATGCGGCGCACCATCTCGGTGCGCTGCAGGACGGTGACCACGTCGCGCACGGTGACCAGGTTTTCCATCTCGAGGGCGGTGAGGGTGCCGGTCACTGCGTCGAGCCGGTTCTTGTACCGCTCCAGGGTCTGCACGGCCTGGTTGGCCCGGTTCAGCAGCCGGGCGGTGAGCTCGAGAGGACGCTTGATCGAGCCGTAGTAGACGGCGATCACCGACAGGTCCTCGGACACCGAAATGACCGGGACGGCGATGGAGCGGGCCACCCGTTCGGCGGTTCGGTGGCGAGTACCGGTCTCCGACGTGGGCACGTTGGGGTTGGGCACCAGGTGGACGTTGGCCCGGGCGATGCGGCTGGCGTCGGGGGCCAGGATGATGGCGCCGTCCATCTTGGCCAGCTCGGAGAGGCGCTGGGGGCTGAACTCGGCGTCGAGCAGGAACCCGCCCGAGCAGATGGCCAGCACCTCGGGCCCGTCGCCCACGACGATGAGACCGCCCATGTTGGCCTGGAGGATCCGGTCGAGCCCCTCGCGAAGAGGCTGGCCCGGGGCCACCATCGTCAGGGCATCGGTGATCGCATAGTCACGCCGAGACGGCACGCGGGAATCCTACCGGTTTGGCCCCCAGGCTCAGGCCTGCTTTGGTGAGGGCCTCGATGAGGGTCGACGCTCGGAGCACCTCGAAGCCGGCGGGCGGCGCTGGCGCCGACGCCGGCACGATCGCCCGGCGGAACCCGAGGCGGGCCGCCTCGGCCAGGCGACGGCCCGTCTGGCTGACCTGGCGTAGTTCCCCGCACAACCCAATCTCCCCGCAGGCGACGAGGTCGGGCGGCAGCGGCGTACCGGTGACCGATGAGACCAGGGCCAGGGCGACGGCCAGGTCGGCCCCCGGCTCGACCACCCGCACGCCGCCCACGGCCAGGGCGTAGACGTCGGCACCGGTCAGGCACACCCCCACCCGCTCCTCGAGGACGGCCGACACCATGGCCAGCCGGCCCGAGTCGAGGCCCTGGGCCGATCGGCGGGGGGTGGCCAGTGACGACTTCGCCACCAGCGCCTGCAGCTCGACCACCAGCGGGCGGTGACCCTCCAGGGTGGGCACCACCACCGAACCGGGGGCGTGGGCCTGGCGGTCGGACAGGAACAGCCGACCCGGGTCGGGCACCCCGGTGAGGCCGTCGTCGGTCATCTCGAACAGGCCCAGTTCGCTGGTGGGACCGAAGCGGTGCTTCACGGCCCGCAGCAGGCGAAGGGCGTGGTGGCGCTCGCCCTCGAAGGACAAAACGGTGTCGACGACGTGCTCGAGCACGCGGGGCCCGGCGAGAGCGCCGTCCTTGGTGACGTGACCGACGAGGATGGTGGCCCGACCGGTGTCCTTGGCCGCCCGGACCAACCGGTGGGTGCACTCCCGCACCTGACCCACCGACCCGGGTGCCGAGGCCAGGTCGGGGTCGAAGACGGTTTGGATCGAGTCCACGACCAGCACGTCGGGGGCGACGGCCGCCGCATGGGCAAGGATGGCCAGGAGGTCGGTGTCGGCCACCAGCCACAGGTTCGGCTCCAGGGCGCCCAGCCGGGCGGCCCGCATCCGCACCTGCTGGGCCGACTCCTCGGCACAGGCCAGCAGGCACCGGGCCCCGCTGCGGGCCAGGGCGGCGAGGGCCTGCAGGAGCAGGGTGGACTTGCCGATGCCCGGCTCGCCGCCCAGGAGGGTGACCGAGCCGGCCACCAGCCCGCCCCCCAGCACCCGGTCGAGCTCGCCCACACCCACCGGGCGGGGCTCCCAGCCCTCACTTTCGACATCGGCGATGGGAACCGCCCGGCTCGGGGCGCTGGGAAGCAGGCCCGATGCCGCCGCCGATTCACGGCTGCGCTCCTCGACGATGGTGTTCCACGCCCCGCAACCCCCGCAGCGCCCGGTCCACTGCGGGCCCTCGGCCCCGCAGGTGCCGCACCGGTAGATTGATCGCATCCTGGCCACTCCGGCCGAACCCTACCGAGAGGCTGGGACATTTCGGGGCGACCCCCGGGCTGCCGGTCGGCGGCCGGGCGTGGTCCCGGCGCTACCCAGCGCCGGCCCTCCGTCGTCGCCGGACGAGGACCACCAATAGCGTGACGGCCAGAACCAGGCCGAGGCCGGCACCGATCGGGAGCACGGGGTCGATCCGCAACGCCTCGCTCGACGCCTCGAGCCGGACCGTCTGGCCCAACTCGGGAGCCCACACGGCGCGCCCACCCTCGCGCCCCGGTGCGTTGGTGGTCACCTCACCGGGGAGGCCGGCGGTGGCCCGGACGCTCACCGTCCGGCCCAGGGCGTCGCCGAACCGGCTGCGTAGGCCCTCGACGTCGAGACCGAGGTCGACGTCGCCCAGGGCCGCGGTGAGATCCGGGTCGGACAGGCCGGCCAGGCCAGCCGACAGGTCGAGCGTGCCGGTGAAGGTCGTTCTACTCCGGGTCAGGGACTTGGTGCGGATGACCCGGAAGTCCCGGAACGGCCCGTCGACACCGTTGAGCTCGGCCACGATCGCCGACACCTGGTCGGGGTCGGCGAAGGGCTTCGACGCCCGGACCCATGTCAGCCCGTCACCCTCCTTGCGCGGCCCCTCCACCTGCCAGCCGGCTTGACGGACATCGTCGACCCGCAGAGCGGTGGCCACGTCGCCCAGTTCCTTGACCGCGTCGGCGTCGAGGCCGAGGCCCGCCGTCACCCGCCCTGAGCCGTCCCGGGCCACGTCGACGCCAGCGGCCAGGGTGACCTGGCAGGCGCTGGTGGCCCATGCCAGCAACGCGACGAGGAGGGGGAGGGCGCGCCGGGGCATGCCGAGGACGGTAG
>JBBQRO010000082.1:0-13914 GCA_038214685.1 Acidimicrobiales bacterium | reverse complement strand
GGCTCGAAGGAGTTCGCCGGCGCCAACTGGAGCCCGGACGGGAACTGGCTCTTCGCCAACGTCCAGGACCCGGGCCACACCTACGCCATCACCGGTCCCAGGCAGGACGGGGCCCTCTGACCACCCACGCCGCCGCCCGTTTCGTCGCCACCCTGGCCCTGGCCGCAGTGATGCTCGGCGCCGGCCCGGCCGGTGCCGCCCCGCCCCAGTCCAACGGGCCCAAGCCCAAGGGAGACGAGGTACTCGTCATCGGTCATCCGGGGGCGAGCGGTTACCGGCCCGAGCACACCCTGGCCGCCTATCAGCTGGCCATCGATCAGTGTGCCGACTTCATCGAGCCCGACCTCGTCTCCACCAGCGACGGGGTGCTCGTGGCCCGCCACGAGAACGAGATCAGCGGCACGACCGACGTGGCCTCCCACCCCGAGTTCGCCGGCCGGTTCCGGACCAAGTCCATCGACGCCACGACGGTCACCGGCTGGTTCACGGAGGACTTCACGCTGGCGGAGCTGAAGATCTTGCGGGCCAAGGAGCGCATTCCCGCCATCCGGCCCGACAACACCGCCCACGACGGGCAGTTCTCGATACCCACCCTGCAGGAGATCATCGACCTGGCCCGATCGTCGCGCACCTGTGACGGCAAGGTCGTAGGCATCTACCCCGAGACCAAACACCCGTCGTACTTCGACTCCATCGGCCTGTCGATGGAAGAGGAGCTGGTCCGGGTCCTGCACGCCAATCACTACCGTGGCCCCCGCGCCGCGGTGTTCATCCAGAGCTTCGAGGTGTCCAACCTGCGGGAGCTGGCCGGGATGACCAAGCTGCCCCTCGTCCAGCTCGTGAACTGCAGCGGCCGTCCCTACGACTTCGTCGTCGCCGGCGACTCCCGGACCTACGCCGACCTGGTCACCCCCGCCGGCCTCGCCTTCGTGGCGTCCTACGCCGATGGGATCGGCGCCTGTAAGGACATGCTCATCCCGAGAAACTCCGACGGCACCCTGGGCCAGCCCTCGCCTGTCATCGCAGACGCCCACCGCTCCGGCCTCTTCGTACACGGATGGACGTTCAGGCGGGAGAACCGCTTCCTGCCCGCCGAGTACCGCGTCGGAGTGGACCCCAACGCACCCGGGGACATGGTGGGCGAGGCGAGGGCCTTCCTCGTCGCCGGCATGGACGGCCTCTTCACCGATAACCGCGACCTGGGAGCCGTGGCCGCCGAGCCCTTTGGAAGTTGACCACGACGGCAACTGATCCACCACCCGATCGCACGGAGGTAATGGCCCCATGAGCACCCTGACAAGTGCACGCAAGAGAACGTTCTGCATCCTCACCCTGGCGGTCGCCGCCGCGGTGTCGGCCACGCTGGCGCCCGCCGGCGCCGCCCCCAAGCCCGGTGGCCCTCCGGGGCAGAGCGTCGAGGTGCAGCTGCTGGCCATCAACGACTTCCACGGCAACCTCTTGCCACCGGGCGGCTCGATCGCCGGCATCCCTACGGGCGGAGCCGAGTACCTGGCCACCCACATCCGCAACTCGAGGCGGCCAATCCCAACACCATGGTCGTCTCCGCCGGCGACCTGATCGGGGCCAGCCCCCTGCTCTCGGCCTTGTTCCACGACGAGCCCACCATCGAGGCCATGAACATGATCGGCCTGGATCTCAACGCGGTGGGCAACCACGAGTTCGACGAGGGGGCAGCCGAGCTGCTGCGCATGCAGGTCGGCGGCTGCCACCCCGTCGACGGTTGCCTCGACGGCGACCCCTTCGCCGGCGCCGACTTCCGGTTCCTGGCCGCCAACGTCGTGCGGTCCGACACAGGAAGGACCATCTTCCCGCCCTAGAGGTGATTGCCGTCAACGCCCCTGCGTGATCGACGGCAAGGTGGTGACCAGCGCCAGCTCGTTCGGGCGGGCCGTCACCGACATCGACTTCACCATCGACAAGCCCACCGGCGACGTGGTCGAGGCCCGGGCCGAGAACCTGCTGGTGACCCGTACGGTGGACAAGGCAGGCGAAATCACCGGTCTCATCGCCAAGTAGCAGGCCATCGCCGCTCCCCTAGCCAACCGGGTGCTCGGCTCCATCACGACGGACATCACTCGGAAGCCGAATGCGGCGGGCGAGTCAGCCCTGGGCGACGTCATCGCCGACGCCCAGCTGGCCGCCACCGACGGGCCGGGCGAGGGCGGGGCGCTGGCCGCCTTCATGAACCCCGGTGGCATCCGGGCCGACCTCACCTTCGCTCCTTCGGGGGCCGAGGCCCCGGGCCAGGTGACCTACGGCGAGGCGTTCACCGTGCAGCCCTTCGGCAACAACCTGGTGACCATGACCCTCACCGGGGCACAGCTCGACATGTTGCTCGAGCAGCAGTGGTGCAACCAGGCATTCCCGCGCATCCTGCAGGTCTCAGCCGGGTTCAGCTACACCTGGGACGCTGCCCGCCTCGCTTGCGACCGGGTGGACCCGTCGACCATCACGATCGGAGGCGTCCCCGTGAGCCCGACCGGGGCGTACCGGGTGACGGTCAACAGCTTCCTGGTGGCTGGAGATCGTCGGATGCTGTTCGAGTTGGTCACGGACCCAGCCTGACCTGCGCTTGTCGCTGGTGTTTACCGACCCCTTCCCACACGACCCAGCCCAGTTGTCCCACAAGGCGACCGGCTGAATCCGCCCAGCCGCAGGTCACAGCGCCTCCCCAGGGACGCTCCTCGAGCGCCGAACCACCCCGGCGTCGTTCCCCGGCTCACCTTTAGTCCGGCTGACGCACAAAGCGGTCGCCCGTCGGTCATTCCCAGTCATTCACGCCGGCCACCCCGACGCTCCCCGCTATCCAATTGCTCCGCGGGGACGAATCGACACGAACCGCGGTGCCGGACCGGCTTGATGCAGCTGTACCCCCTCCGGAGGTCGATCGTCCCGCAGAGGTGGGAACCGGCCAACCGCTCGTCGATGCCGACATTGTGCAGGTCGAGTCGCTCGCCAGGATCCTCCGACATCCCCCCGTCAGCGGTGAGGTCAAGCAGCGAGTTGTCGTCCCCCATCCCGTTCGGCTCGGAGGCGTCCACCTCCGGGTCGTTGAACCAGTGCCCGTCGTCGGCGACGTACCGGAACCGGTACCGTCGCCCGGGCTCGACGACGACGGAGGCCTTCAGCCAGCCGTTGCTCCGGTGGAGGGGGGTGGTGCCGGGATCCCATTGGTTGAAGTCGCCGACCACGGCGGCCTCGCCGTCCACCGCGTCGGCGGGTACGGCGAAGGTGACCCTCAGCCGCCCCGTGCCCTTCAGTAGTTCGGTTCCGATCATGACAGCCTCCCGTGGGGTCGTGTGGCCGGTCCGCGGCGGCGGTCAGGCGCCGACCCACGTTCTGGCTGACGCGCCTGCCCGCCCCTTGGTTTCCCGTAGTTGTCGACCGGCCGACAGGCGGACTTGAGGCCCTTACGCAGATCCCCGGATGTCGAGGCGGCACAGGTAGTGGAGCCCGGTGTCCTCGACGGGGATCAGGTGGACGTCAGCCCCCGGGCGATCAGCTCCCGGTGTTCTACTGGGTCCACCGGACGGGGGCGGCTCAACCGGGAGTTGTCGACCGCCCCGTCACCCCCACCTTATGAGATGGAGGACGACGTGACGCGAACCCTTGATGCTGACGCCGGCCGGAAACCGGGCCGTCATCGACCCGCACAAGAAGACGCTGTCGCTGACTGTTCTCGACGAACGCAGCGGCGTTCTCGGGACCCGCGCGTTCAAGGTGTCCGGCGACGGGCACCGGGCCATGGACGCCTGGGCCCACGGCCTCGGCCCGGTGCTCACCTGGGGCGTCGAGGGTGCCTCGGCGCTGGGCCGGCACACCGCGGTGTACCTGGCCGAGGCCGGCTACGACGTCCGTGACGTGTGTCCGACCGCACCGCCGAGCAGGCCCGCCGCCGCCGCCAGGGCAAGACCGACGCCCTTGACGCCGAACGGATCGCCCGTGAGGTGCTGGCCGACCCGAACCTGCCGAAGGCGTTCAAGCGGGCCGCCGGCGACGCCGGCCCTGACCCGGTCGCTGACCAGATCGCCTTGTGGCACAAGGCCCGCAGGTCGATCCTCACGTCCCGTCAGCATCTCCTGAACGAGGCCGAGTCGATCCTCATCGCCCTCCCCGAGCACGTGCAGGACGTCCTCCGTGATCACCGTGACGTCCGGCGCCGCCTCGATCACCTCGCCGACCTCACCGCCGCCGAAATCGACGACCCGGTCGTCGCCCTGCGCCTACGGCTGCTCGCCCAGACCGCCGTTGACGTCGCCGACCTCGACCGCCGCGACGCCGAGGCGACCACCGAGCTCGCTGGCCTGGTCGCCCCCACCGGGTCCACCCTCGACCAGCTCCGCGGCCTGGCCACCAAGTCGGCGGCCGAGCTGATCTACCAGACCGGTGACCCCCGCCGGTTCACTGAGGGTGGGTACGCCCGGTTCAACGGAACCGCGCCACTGCCTGCCTCGTCCGGCGAGGGCGACGGCGAACCGGTCCGTCACCGGCTGAACCAGGGCGCCAACCGGGCCGTCAACGCTTTCTCCACCGCATGGCCGTCACCCAGCTCCGCTGCCACCCGCCGGCCACCGGGCCCGCGAACGGCCACACCAAGAAAGAAGCCATGGTGGCCGCCGCCCGAACGGGTAGACGCGTTCAAGCCGCGATCCTCCTCTAGAAGCGAAACGCCGACACACGTACGCCCGTCCGGGTGGCGACAACGCCTTCGGGAGCTCTTGATCGATCGTCAGGAACTTCCCCTTGACCTCAAGTAAGGTTGAGCTCGTACCATCGGTTGTCATGACCTCCATTCCCCACGTCGTCGGCCTCGGCGGGTCGCTCAGTGACAACTCCTCAAGCCTGCGGGCCGTGCGTTTCGCCCTCGATGCGGCCGAGCAGGCCGGCGCGACCGTGGACCTGCTCGACGTGCGCGACCTCGCCCTTCCCTTCTACGGCCGGGAGGTTCCTGTCAACCCCGGAGTCACCCGGTTGATCGAGGCCACGGCGGCGGCCGACGCCTTAATCTGGAGCAGTCCGCTCTACCACGGCACCGTGAGCGGCGCCTTCAAGAACGCCCTGGACTGGCTGCAGCTGCTGGCCGACCGTGAGCAGCCGTTCCTGAGCGCCAAGCCGGTCGGCCTCATCGCCACCGCTGCGGGTGTCCAGGGCCTCCAGGCCATCAACACCATGGAGTTCGTGGTCCGGGCGCTGCGGGGCTGGACAGTCCCCTTCGTCGTGCCGCTGGCCCGAGCGTGGGAGGTCTTCGACGACGCGGGCGTCCCCCGGGATCCGGCCGTGGGTGCCCAGTTGCACATGCTGGGTCGGGAGGTCGCCATCGCGGCCCGCCGGTTCGCGGCATGAGCGCCTTCAGTGAGGCCGAAATCGCCTACCTCCTCGGCGAGCGCCACCTCGGCCGCCTGGCCACCGTCGGCGCCGACGGCATGCCCCATGTCATACCGGTGGGCTGGTCCTACAACGCCGAGCACGACTCGATCGACGTCGGCGGCCGTGACCCGGCCAAGACCAAGAAGTTCAGCGACGTCGCCCGCACGGGGCGGGCCGCCATCGTCGTCGACGACGTCCTCCCACCGTGGCGACCGCGCTGTGTGGAAGTGCGAGGTCGGGCCGAGGCCATCGAGTCGCCCACACCACTCATCCGCATCCACCCCGACCGGATCGTGTCCTGGGGGATGGACGAAACATGAATCGAGACATGAATCAGGAGAGATCATCTATGCACGCCATCTGGCTCCACGCCTTCGGGCCCGCCGAGAACCTCCGCTACGAGGAGGTCGACGAGCCCGAGCCGGGCCCCGGGCAGGTGAGGATGCCGTGTCTGCAGCCGGGGTCCACCTCATCGACACCTCCCTGAGAGCCGGCCACCAAATAGGACCACTCCCCTCCCCGACCTCCCCGCCATACCGGGCCGAGAGGTTGCCGGCACCGTCGACGCTCGGGAGGGGCGCCGCACCGTCATGGCTCGGTGCGCGGGTGGTGGCCCGCCTCGGCCCCGCCAGTGGGGGCTACGCCACCCGAGCGGTCTGCGACGTCGGGCGGCTCCGCGTCATCCCGGATGGCGCCTCCGACGCCGTGGCGGTGACGATGATCGGAACGGGCCGGACAACCATGGCCATCCTCGACCGGGCCCGGATCGGTGCCGCCGACATCGTGGTCGTCACCGCCGCGGCCGGTGGCATCGGCAGCTTGCTCGTGCAAGCTGCACGCCATGCGGGGGCGACGGTGGTGGCCGCCGTGGGCGGGCCGGTCAGGGTCGCTCATGCCCGCACGCGTGGAGCTGACATTGTCGTCGGCTACGACGAGGCGAGCTGGGCGGACACTGCCCGGGCCGAGCTCGACGGCCGGGCGGTGACTGTGGCCCTGGACGGGGTCGGCGGCGACAAGGGCCGCCAGACCCTCAAGGTCCTCGGGCCGGGCGGGCGTCTGCTGCTCTACGGGTGGTCATCTGGCTCAGCGACAGCGTTGACGAGCATGGATCTGTTCGGCCGAGGGATCCTGCGTCGGCCGCGATCGGGCCTGGCCCCTCACAAACGCAGGGACCGATACGCCGGCTCGAGGAGCACGCCATGGAGGCACTGGCCACGGGCACGATGATCCCGGTGGTCGGCCAGAGCTTCCCATTGGCTCAGGCAGCCGAGGCCCATCGAGCCATCAAATCGCGGGCGACCATCGGCAAGACGGTGCTCACGACAGGAGGGCAGCAGTGACCCCTCCCCCACCCCTCACAGAATCCATGGCCCTGGACCGGGACGCCTCGACGGATGAGAATTCGTGCTGAACCCGATGTTGTCGTTCAACCGCCGGGCCAGCGAGGCCCGGGAGACGCCGGCGGCGGCGGCGAGACTGCGATGGTCCAGTGCCGTGACAGCAGGCGCAGCGCCGGACCGACGATCGGGCGCTGTCGGCCCTCCACCACGCCGGCGCGTCGGCCTCCGCCCGGGCAAACCACACGCGCATCTTCTACCTGACTTGAGGTCAAGAGGAACTGTCGTGATGGTCGAGCACCAGCTCCCGATCGGCGCTGTCGCCGCCCGGGGCGAGGTCCGGCGGGTTCCTCGCCGTCGATGACGAGGGCGACGGTGTTGAAGGCGGCTGCCCAGTCCACCCGTGGTCGGCCGCCCCGACCTGGCCGTGCAGACCTGGCCCGAGGACGGCAAGGGCAAGTCGATCTCCTTCACTGAAGTGAGTTCGACCTCGGGCTGGCTGGTGCCCACGTTCTGGTTCAAGGAGCGTGGCATCGATCCCACGACCTACTTCCGTTACACCGAGGGGGCATCGCACGCAGCCAACGAGCTGGCAGTGGCGTCGGGCCAGGCCGACTTCGCCACCGACTTCGACCGCAACCGTCGGGCCATGATCGAGACCGGCAAGCTGAAGGCCGACGCCAACAAGGTGGTGTGGACCTCCGACCCGCTGCCCAACGACGCGATCGGGGTCCGTAAGGGCCTCGACGCGGCCCTGGCCGCCCGCATCCGCGAGGTGCTCACGGCGATGACCCCCGAGCTGGCTGCCACCGTCCTGCCCACCCACTACGACGGGTTCGTGGCTGCCACCAACGACAGCTACAAGCCGATTCGCGACGCCGCCGTCTCCCTCGACGCCCTCAAGCGCTGAGGGTGGTCGACGCCTCGGTCCCGTCGGTCCGACCGGCGCCGCCCGGCACCGACCGTCCGGCAGGTACTCCTCGCGGCCCTCGGCATGGGTGGCGGGTACGGGCACGCCGGGCCGCGGCATGGTCGGCAGTCGTGGGCGCGTACTGGTACAGCCTTCGCCTGACCGATGTCGACCTCGGGCGCCTGGCCCGGGGGCTGTCGACCATGGCCGGATGGGCCGCCAGCTCATGGCCGCCCACCGGGCGCAGGCTGCCGCTCATCGCCTCCCGGGCGGCGGAGACGGCGGCCATCGCCCTCATCGGCACCACTCTGGCCGCCGTCATCGCCATCGCGATCTCGGTCCCCGCGGCCCGAAACCTCACCCCCGGTCCGGCTGCGCGGATCCCGGCCCGGTTGGTGCTCAATGCCCTGCGGGGGGTCGACTCCTTCGTGTTCGCCCTGCTGTTCGTGGCCGCGGTGGGCCTCGGCCCCTTCGCCGGCATGCTCGGCATCGCCCTGCACTCGGCCGGCAGCATCGGCAAGCTCTTCGCCGAGACCATCGAGGGTTTGCCCTCCGGTCCCGTGGAGGCGGCCGAGCTCACCGGAGCCAGCCGGTTGAAGGTCGTGGCCTACGCCCTCGTACCCGACGCTCTGCCCGGTCTGGCGTCGGTGGCCCTCTACATGCTCGAGTTCAACATCCGGTCGTCGATCGTGCTCGGGATGGTCGGTGCCGGTGGGATCGGCCAGCAGCTCAAGAACTCCCTGGAGCTGCTCGACTTTCCCCGGGTGCTGACCATCGTCCTCGTCATCCTGGCCATGGTTACCGCGGTCGACCAGGGGCGGGTGGCCGTGGCCGGCCGGGTGGTCACTGGCCTACGGGGCCGGGCCCGGCGCGCCGCCCGGCGGGAGGTGGCCCTGGTCTTCCAACAGTTCAACCTCATCCGCCGGGTTTCGGCGCTCGACAACGTGGTGGCGGGGCGCCTGGCCGACATCCCCACCTGGCGGGCGCTGACCCACCGGCCCAGCCCTGCTGACCGTGTCCTGGCCCGGGACTGTCTCGACCGGGTGGGCCTGGCCGAGTTCGCCTACGCCCGTCCCGACCGTCTGTCGGGCGGCCAGCAGCAGCGGGTGGCCATCGCCCGTGCCCTGGCTCAGCGACCGGCGGTGCTGCTGGCCGACGAGCCGGTGTCCAGCCTCGACCCGGCCGCGTCGGCGGTCGTCCTCGCCGCCCTGCGCGCCGCGGCCACCGACGCCGGCATCGCCGTCGTGTGCAGCCTCCACCAGGTGGGCCTGGTCGCCGGCTTCGCCGACCGGGTGGTGGGCCTGCGCGACGGCGCCGTGGTGCTCGACGAACCCGCAGCCGGCTTCGACACTGGCCGCCAGGAGCTTGTCTATGGCGGTGCTGCCTCGTAGCCCCGACCCGTCAGGGGGACGGGTGAAGTCACCGTGGAAGTCGATGAAGCCGCTCGAGCCCGATCACAATACGTCGTGCTTGCGTCGAGCATCCCGCCGCTCAGCAGGTCGTCGACCCGGCGGTTGTTCCGGGGGGCGAGCGCGGTCCGCAAGCAGCTGGCCAGCGCTGAAGGAGTGGTCGGGTTCTCACTGCTTGCCCGGCCCTTGCGGAAGCAGTACGCCACCCTGTCGGTGTGGGTCGACGAGGGTGCGCTCACCGCGTTCGCGGATGGGAGCCCGCACCGCGCGCTCAGGGCTGAACTCGCCCCGGAGATGGGAGCGAAGAAGTTCGTTCGATGGACCATGAACGCCTCAGACGGCCCCTCCTGGAATGGTCTGTCCCGTCGAGTCGCCGCTTCAGTCCACGGGCGAGGCTCACGAGACCGACTCGTATTCGCCGTTACGCCCGGTATCGCCGCACACACATGATCGACAACACATGCCGGTTCTGGCTCGGTCGGTTCAGGCCCGTCGACCCCCAGGACGGCGAACATCGGGACCGGGCGGTATCGCCCCGTGGTGACCGGTCCGACCTGTCACCGTCGGCGTCGACGCCCCGTCCATCCCGTCGGAGCTTGGCGCGTCACTCCCGCACGTCGGCGAGGAGCTTGGTGCGGTGCTCCTCAAGCACAGCGACCTCAGCCCGGAGGCGTTTCAAGTCGCGCTCGACCCGTGAGAGCTCGGCTTTCGCTCGTCGATGCCTGTGGTCGCGATCGTTGTAGGTGCTCTCCATCAGCGCCTGAAGCTCGCGCCGCAGGAGCCTGAGCCATGGATTTCCGTGAACGATACCGACTCGATATTGGAGCTGACCCGCCTCAATCGCCGCCTCGATCTCGGCTTGGGTAAGTCCGAACTCCTTGCGAGCCGTCTTGTCGCTCAGCGTTGCGCCCTTCCGCCGCCAGTCGTCTTCCACTGCGTGCGTCCTCCCGAGCGGCGGTGATCAGCCAGTCATGCCCTCAACAGGCACTACGCCGGCTGCAACCGTAACGTCCTCCGAGAAGGTCCGCGTATCAGCGGTTTGACGGTGTCCAGCCCGGTAGCGCCCTCCCGTTTTTGCGGCCTCGGTGCTGTGACGTCCATCCCGCCCCTAAAAGCATGGCTCCCCTCAAGCGGATCGTTCGGCGAGGGTCGCTCCGAGCGAGTCGGAGCCGGCCCCGGCTCAGGCCCAGGCGGATGCGATGCGGCGGTTGTAGTCGCGTCCGCCGACCCGCAGGATGAGGAACAGCACCGGCGCTGGCACCTCGCGGCGCAGGGCGCGGGCGGCGTCGAGGTCGCAGTGGTCGTTCAGCCAGGCGAAGAACGTTCCCGACCCTTCGGTGTGGGCCTTGCGCGCTGCGGCCTCGGCCGCCTTGTGTTCCTTGGTGTCCTTGTGCGTCGCGGAGAAGGGCTCCATCGTGCGCTCCTCGTGGGCGAGATGGTCGTCGAGCACTCGACCCAGTTCGACGACCGCCCGTCGCGCGACCACGGTGTTGCCTGAGGAGGGGTCGAGGCCGAAGGTCTTCATCGATGCGTCGGCCGTCGCGAGGGCGGCGACCATCTGGTCGTGTTCGCCCTGCAGATCCTCGACCAGCGAGACGTCCACACCGAGTTGTTCGAACGCGGGCCAGAAGAACGTCTCCTCGTCCTCGTGATGCCGGTGGAGCTGGTAGGAGAGGTGGTCCCAGGCGGTCGTCAGCTGATCGGCCCGTGCTCGGGAGCGGTCGGGGAAGTGCGCCAGCGCTTCGTCAAAGCGGCGGAGGTCACGCCGGACTGCCGCATGGATGACGGTGTTCAAGGTCCGGTGCTCGGTCATGGTGTCTCCTTTGCCGCAGGCGTCGGGATGGGTTGGTCAAGGTGTTTCGCCTGTCGCCAGGCCGGGCTGTCGCTGCGGTAGGTGTCGTAGGGAGACTGGTCATCGAGGAGCGTCCCCGGCGCTTCCAGGCCGGCGGCGATCCGAGCCAGCCGCCTGAACAGCTCGAACCGCTCGATCCCGGGAGTCACTGCCACGAGGAGCTCGGCCTCACCGCCGGGCGCCGCTGCGAACGCATGGGCCACGCCGGGAGGCACCATCGCAAGGTCGCCTTCGGTCGCCACCACGAGCGCTTCACCCACCAGGAGCTGGACGGAGCCGCGGAGCACGTAGAACACCTCGGTGGCGGTGAGGTGGTGGTGCGGGCTGGCGCCGAGCCCCCCCGGGCGCAAGGTGGCGCGATGCACGCTCAGTGTCCCACCGGCCGCCAGGCTGTCGGTGAGGAGGCGCATCGAAGACCCGTCAGGGAACTCGAGTTCCTCCGCCTGCTGCGCCCGCACGACGATGGCGGCCGGCGACCGTGCTGGCCGACTGTCGACCCCGCGGACCGGGGGCGTCAGGGTGTCCATCTACGGCAGCCGGCCGAGAAAGCCGAGGAGCCGTTGCTGGATCGGAGCGGTATCCGGAAAATGGGTCTCCGGCCCGTAGACACCGCTCGATCGCATGCGTTCCATGGGGATGCGGCGATAGAAATCGTAGATCACCTGGGCGACATCGGGGTCGATCTCGGCGCTCTGGCCGGTGGCTCTGGCCAGGTCCCAGGCGTGAAGTGCGACCTCGCCCACGTTGATCACTAACCCGGCGCTGGCAGGGAACGTCCCCCACGGGTAGGCGCGGTCGCCGTCCAGGGCACCGGGCTGGCACCATGAGGCAAGGTTCGCCTCCGACGTCACCGCCAGGGCGTGCATCGGATCGTCACCGAGAACGTCGCCGGCGTCCTCGCCCGCCGCGTGGCCGGCGTTGACGAGGGTGTACATGATCGCCCCGCCCAGGATGTGGTTGAGCAGCCCACGCACGTCCCACTCCGGGCAGCACGTCGGCGCGCCGAGCTGACCGGGCCCAAGGTTGGCGACGATCTTCGCCAGGCTGTCGTAGGACCGCTCGAGAGCGGTCGTGGCATCGATCGGGTCCGTCACGGCAAACCTCCAAGTTAGGGTAGAACAGCATTCTTGGCAGAATGCTGGTCTACTGTCAAGAGGGTGACCGAGACCAGCAGACGGCCATATGACGCAACCAATCGGCGAAAGCGGGCCGAGGAGGAACGCCGGGCCACGCGCCGGCGCGTAATCTCCGCGGCCCAGCGGCTGTTCGTGGCCAAGGGCTACACCGACACGACGATGGGCGACATCGCGAAAACAGCCGGTGTGGCCCTGCAGTCGGTGTACAAGGCAGCCAGCAGCAAAGCGGATCTGCTGCAGCTCGTCGTCGACGCCGTTGTCGCCGGCGACGACGAGGACGAGGACGTGATGATGTCCGACCGGCCGAGCTTCGCCGCCATCGCCGACGATGCGGACCCCGAGGCTCAGGTGCGGATGATGGCGGCGCTCATCGCTTCCATTCAGGAACGGTCGGCGCCCGTACAGTCGGTCTTTCGTCAGGCGGCCGCAGTCGACGACACGATCGCCGCCAGCCTCGACCGCGAGCTTCGGCGGCGGCATGAGTCCTTCGCTGTCCTAGTCGGGATGATCCCCGAGGACCGGTTGCGACACTCCCGTGAGGAGAGCACCGACACGGCCTGGGCCGTCGGAAGCTCCGAGGTGTACCAGTTGCTACGGATACGGCGTGGGTGGGACGCAGACCACTACCAAGAGTGGCTCAGCCGCACGCTTATCGAGCAACTCTTGTCCCCTTCACCTGACGTACCCGGCTGACTTGTGTCACAGGGCCGGCGTTGTGTGCGACGGGGGGGGGATCCACGGAGGGTTGCCGATATGGGATACGCCGGAGACCCAGGGTTTCCGTAAGGGCCGGCCCATAGTCCCGCTTGCGCCGACCGGCGGCGCATGGAGGTGATGATCACCGACGACTACCTGCGGGCAGTCGACCTCCGCCCCATCGCCGGAAGCCGTCTCCCCGCCGGTCGTGACGTGGCCCACGACGAGCTCGACGCCCTGCTGGCGGCACGCGACACCGACGACCGACCTGCCGAGATCCGCGGCGGGGCCGTCATCGCCCTGGCGTACCTGTCGGGGCTTCGGCGGGGCGAGCTGGTGGCGCTGCGGCTTGGCGACGTCGATGTCTCCGCACGACCTTCGCCGCACCTACGCCGGCGACCTTCTCGACGCCGGCGCCGATCTGCCCGCCGTGCAGCAACTGCTCGCCCGCCACGACATCGAGATATGACCGTCGAGGCGACCGGGCCCGCCGGGCGGCGGCCGAGGGACTCCACCTCGTGGTCCCCTCGGCCGCACCGGAGATGGACGAAGAGCCGCCAGGGCTGGAGGGCCTTCCGTAGGGTGGTCCGGACCTCGCACGGGCACCTCCCCTCCGGTCAGCGACTCCCAGCCGAACGGTCCCACATACGCGTCCCCCTCGGCTTGCGGCACGTTGCGCCGGCGCTGCGGTCCAACCCTCGTCCCGTATTCCGGTCATCCCCGCTACACAGAAGGAGCTACCGCCCGCTGAACAGGCGGCCAACGGGGTCGCCGAGAATCCTCGTCGCGTCCGGCACTGCGCCGGTGAAGTCCGAGTAGCCCAAGGCCATGGCGTCCGCCGTGAACGGTACTGGCGAAGATGCATAACCAGGGAGGAAGCCGGAATCTTGCTCCTGTTGCGGACCTGTTGCGGGGCGAAAGGCGCAACGCGGCACTGGGCTCTCCGCCCGCCCCCGGACGGCACACTTGCCACGGTTCGATGGTGCGACCGATTCGAGATCAGCGGTCCTCGGCGAGGGTGTTCGGTATGTCTCGACGGCTGTGGAGCACTCGCCACACATCGACGCGATCGTCGTAGGGCACGTAGAAGATCAGGTACGGAAAGCGCCGGGTGCTGAGCACCCGGAGCTCCGGTATGCCGAGCTCGTAGGCGAAGCGCGGCGAGCCGACCTGAGGGGAGCGCCGG
>JBBQRO010000081.1:0-13932 GCA_038214685.1 Acidimicrobiales bacterium | reverse complement strand
GTGGTGGTGGTGGTGGTGGTGGTGGTCGAGCCCGGCGCCACCGTCGTCGTGGTGGTGGTGGTTGTTGTTGTCGAGCCCGGCGCCACCGTCGTGGTGGTCGCACCCACCGTCGTAGTGGTGGTGGTGCCCGGCAGGGTGGTGGTGCTCGTCGGCGCCACCGTGGTGGTCGTGGTGGTGCCCGGCAGGGTGGTGGTCGTGGTCGTCGGCGCCACCGTCGTAGTGGTGGTGGTGCCCGGCAGGGTGGTGGTGGTCGTCGGCGCCACCGTGGTGGTCGTGGTCGGCGCCACCGTGGTGGTCGTGGTCGGCGCCACCGTGGTGGTCGTGGTGGTCGGCGCCACCGTGGTGGTCGTGGTGGTCGGCGCACACGTCGGAGGAGTGACGACGTTGGTGTCCAGGGTGACGGCGCCATTGCGGGCCAGCAAACGGCCCTGCACTGTGGCGTTGGTGTTGGCGCTGATCGAGGTGAGGGCCAGGATGGTGCCGACAAACGTAGAGCCCACACCGAGGGTGGCCGAGCTGCCGACCTGCCAGAAGACGTTGCAGGCCTGCGCCCCGTTGATGAGGGAGACGGTGCTGTTCGGCGCAGTGATGAGGGTGGACCCGGCCTGGAAGATGAAGACGGAATCGGGGTCGTCCAGGCCGTCGAGGGTGAGGGTTCCGGTGATAGCCAGGGAGCTCGGCGAGTTGTAGACACCGGGGAGCAGCGTCATGCCACCCAGGTCCGTGGGGCCCGGGTAGGTGGTGGTCGGCATCCGCCCGGCGGCGTCGTCATAGGCGATGACCAGGTCGGATTGGGCCTGGCAGGCCGCTGCATCGTTTGGGTGGATGACCCCGGCCACCGTGCCGGGCGGAAATCCGGTGATGGCCGGCGTGGGGCACGTGCCCAGGTCACCGTTGATCTGCGTGAGCCCGGTGTTGGTCACGCCGGCGCCGGCCAGGACGGCGAAGCTAGCGGCGGTGTCCAGGCCCACCGGCGATTCGGCGGCGCTCCCCATCGAGGCGGCGAGGATCCCGGCCAGCGCGAGGAGCAGGCCGGCGGCGGCCATGAACCGTCTCGGCATGAACAGCCGGCGGCTTGCGCCAGTACCCGTCAGGTTGTTCCGGTGCGACCCCATCGTTGCATGCGCTTTCCGCCGACCACACGAGATCGACGCGGTTGTCTGGTGTGCACCTGCCTACTCGACAACGGTACTGCACCGAGTTGCATTCGCCGACCATGGGGCATTCGGCTCAAGGGTTTGGCGGGGGATGTCGATGCAGGACGGATGCCCCAGGAGGCGCGTGGCGCCCTCGTCCATTGGCGGCACTCCTTCGGGTCGGAACGCGGTGCGGTGTTCGTCGAGTTCGCCCTGGTCCTGCCCCTGCTGCTGTCCCTGGTCCTGGGCCTCTTCACCGGCGGCCAGGCCTACACCGACAAGATCGCCCTGGTCGAGGCGGTGCGGGAGGGGTCGCGCTACGGGGCGAGCTTCCTTCTCGGCACCGGGCCGACCGCTGTCGCCGATCTGGAGAGCGGCGTGCGGGCGCGCGTGGTCGAGGCCTCCGGGGGCGATGTCGCCCCCGGCGACGTCTGTGTCAAGTTCGTCCTGCCCACCGGTGGTGCGGACTGTGGCCTCGGCGATCCACCCGGTGCATCTACCGAGCCTTCAGTGCATCTGGTGAAGGTGTCTGCCACCAAGCCGGCCCGCATCGAGTTCTTCTTCTTCGCCAAGGAAACGGTGATGTGGGGCAAGATTGTCGCCCGCTTCGAGCGTGATACCGGATGACACGTCGAGCAAGGGGCGAGCGGGGCGCGGTGATGATGATGACGGCGTTCCTGGCGGTTGGATCGTTGCTGACGGTGGCCTTGGTGGTCGACCTCGGCCAGTTGCGGGTCGATCGGCGAGCGAACAAGGGGGTCGCCGACGTCGCCGCCCGGGCCGGCATCGGCCGCCTGGCCTTCGGTCCCTGGCCCGGCGTATGCAAGGCCCGCGCCTTCCTCCTGGGCAACGCCAGGAGCTTCTCCTCCTTCGACGCCGGCAGCGAGACGTGGTCGAACGCCGCCACCGAGGTCTACGCCGCTGATCCCTGCCCGGCAGCGGCCACGGCCACAAACTCCCCCCGTTGCGTGGCCAATGCACCGTCGACCTGGGCGAAGATCCAGGCCACCGCCGGCCAGGGCCGGTTCACCATCGAGATCCAGAGCGGCTACGTGCTGCCCGACCCCCGCTTCGCCGAGGACGCCACTCGAGGCGACACCGGGGTGGTCGAGCAGGGCTCGTGCGACAACCTCGCCGTCATCATCTCCGAGCGGCAGGCACCGAGCTTCGCCCAGGTCGGCGGCATCGGATCCACCAACATCCGCGTCCGCTCGGTCGGCCGTCTCAACGCCACCGAAAGCCTCGACTTCGTCGCCGCCCTACAACTGCTCGAGGAGCACAAGTGCGATGTGCTGCAGACCGGCGGATCAAACACCCGGGTCATCGCCCAGCCCTACAACAACTATCCGGGCACCATTCAGATCGACAGCGCCGGGGACAGCGGCAGCTGCCCCTCGCCCATCCTCAATGCCCAGGCCACGTCGGGGGGCCCCTCGGTGCTGGCCTGCAGCGCCAACTCGACCAACCCCGACTGTCGGCCGGGGACCGGCACCCGAACGTCGCGAATCGGCATCTACGCCAAGAACTTCAACAAGCCGGCCAACGTGGTGTCCACGTCCTATCCGTCGACCTACGGGGACACCGCAGCGGTGGCGTCGCCCCGGACCGGCCGGAAGTACACCGACCAGCGCTACCGGGAGAACGTCGCCACCCTGGACCAGACCGCAGAGACCGTTCTTACGGGCAACAGCGGCCGGCCGCCCGGTTGCGCGCTGGTACTCCTCAACGCCTGCACGGGGAACGGGGTCTCCTGGCTGGTGCTCCAGCCCCTGGACTGCGGCACGCTCGGCGTGTTCTTCTTGGTGCCGGGCCGGACCTCGGCCCAGAACATCTGGTTCAACTGCGATCTCAACGTGTCGTCGTCGCTGACCCTCTCGGCCAGCAACTCCTACGTGGTGGTGACCGGCCAGCTCTCGGTTAGCAGCAACTTCACCATCGCCGATCCCCGCAAGGTCTATGTCGGCGGGAGGAACACGGGCAACAAGATCGGGCTCGACGTCGGAGGGTCCGGCGCCTTCCTCAACATCAACGCCGGGGCCGCTTCGGCTTGCAGCGACCGAACCGATCCGGGGCACGCCAACCGCCTGGTGGTAGGGAAGGGGTCGCTCAAGGTGGCCTCGGGCGGTTCGGTCCGCTTGTGCCAGACGTTCACCTACCTGGCCAGCGGCTACGACAAGGTGCCCGCGGACGACGGGATCTACCCGTGCTCGGCATGCAGCACCTACCTGGGGACGATCAGCGTCTCCAGTGGTGCGACGGTGGACCTGTCGGCGCCCAACGAGATCATCGGCCGCCTTCCCGACGAGACCGAGCTGGCCACCACCAACCCGTTCGAGGATCTTGGCCTGTGGGTGGAGGCGGGGGGGAACACCAACGGCCTGACCGGCGGGGCGTCGACCAAGCTGAGGGGAGTGTTCTTCCTCCCCAATGCCGATGCCTTCAACCTGGCCGGCGGCGGGTCGCTGCCCATCGACCTGAGCGCCCAGTTCGTGAGCACCAGCCTCAAGGTGACCGGCGGCGCCACCGTGAACCTGGTGCCGAACCCCGAGGATTCCATACCTGTGACCATCTACACGACCCTTCTCGTCCGGTAGCGAGCGCATGGCACTCAACTGCCGCATCGAGCTGCCGATAGAGAGGAGGTACGAGTCACGCGGCATTGTGCGCGCGACGATCCTGAATCTGAATCGAGGTGAGTGGTGCGATCTCAGATGACAAAGAGGACGAGGACCGCGCTCCTGGCCGGCGTGACCCTGCTCGTGGCCGGTGCCGGGGGGGCGGCGTACCTCGGGACCAAGGGACCAGCGGTCGACAGCAACGCCGGCAAGGTGACGGCCTACTACGCAGCGGTCGCCATTGACCCGGGGAAGGCCGCCTCAACTGCGCTGGCCGACGGGTCGATCCGCACCAGGGCCGTCCTTCCGGCCGAGCGCCCCGCCGACGGCATCACCGACCCCTCGCAGCTCTCGGGCCGGGTGGCGGGCGTGACCATCCCTGCCGGATCCATGGTGACCCTGGCCATGTTCCCCGATCCCCAGACGCGCATCGGCACCGTCGTCATCCCGCCCGGAAAGCGGGCACTCGCGCTCGAGATCCAGCCGCTGGCCGGCGTGGCCGGTTTCGTCGGCGCCGGTGACCGCGTCGACGTCTACGGGGTGCTCAAGGGCGAGAATTCTCCCCCCAGCGTGCGCCTGGTGTTCCAAGGCGTCGACGTGCTCAACGTCAACGGCGTCGGTCTCCCGGCCGCCCAGGGCCAGCCCAGTGCCAACTTCATCTACCTGCTGGCGGTGACCCCCATGGAGGCTGAGCGCCTCATCTACCTCAACGAGTTCGAGAAGCTGTATTTCGACCTGGTGCCCAAGGGTGAGGGGCCGGTCAAGACGCCAGGGGCAGGGCCCGCCGGCGCCCTCGCCGTCTAGGGCTAGGAGGGACGCATGCATTCCCCGAAGTTGCTGGTGCTGGACGGCGCCGGAGCTCTGAGCATGCAGGTCGAGCGGGTCGTCGCCGGGCTGCGGCCGACCCCAACCGTGGTCCTGTGCGACTCCTTCGACGCCGTCTCCGGCGTGATCCGCGAATCCGGCCCGTTCGACGTGATCGTCGCCGGCCCGATCACCTCGAAGGCGGGCGGCTTCTCCCGCCTTCGTGACCTCCGGACCGAATCCGGCGGCGCCCAGCTCGTGCTGGCGCTCACCCACTGGCGCAGCGCCGACCTGCGCGAGACGGTCCGCGCCGGCGCCCTCGACATCCTGCGGCTGCCCGTGGCCGACGAGGTACTCCTCGAAGCGGTGGCGCAGGCCGTCGAGATCGGTGCCGCAGCGACCTCGGCCAGCCCCGGCGACGCCGGGGGCAAGGGCGCCGGACCCGGAACCGTCATCGCCGTGGTCTCGGCCAGTGGGGGGTCGGGCAAGACGTTCCTCTCCACCAACCTGGCGTACTACCTGCAAACCGGGCCCAAGAAGCAGACCTGTCTCATCGATCTCGACCTGCAGTTCGGCGAGCTGTCGACCTCCCTGCGCCTCAAGCCCCGACAGACCATCCACGACCTCCTCTCCCTCGACGGCGAGGGCGACGATCTGGCCCGTCAGCTCGAGGAGCACCTGGAGCGCCACGAGTCGGGGATCAGCGTGCTGGCTGCGCCGGAGGACCCGGCCCAGGCCGATGGCATCGAAGCGGCCGACGTGGCGCGGGTGATCGACGCAGCCCGGTCGCGCTTCGACTACGTGATCGTCGACACGCCGACCGCGCTCAGCGAGCCGGTCCTGGTCGCCCTCGAACAGGCCGACCAGATTTTCGTTCTGGCCACGCTCGACCTTCCCAGCGTGCGGAACCTGGGCGTCATGCTGTCCACGCTCAAGAAGCTGAAGGTGCCGACCGATCGGGTCAAGCTCCTGCTGAACAAGGTGGAGCCCGACGTCGGCATCGACGCCGCCCGGGTGGAGCAGTACTTCCCTCAGGGCTTCTCGATCATCATTCCCTACGGCCGCGAGGTGAACCGCTCATTGAACATGGGCCAACCGGTGCTGGCCTACGCGCCGCGAGGAGCCGTCAGCAAGACCCTGGCCGCCGGGCTGGCCGAAAGCACCATCGCCCCGGAGGCCGACGTGACCACGGTCGAGCCGGAGCGTCGTCGGCGGTGTTCCTGGGCACACCGGAAGTCGGCCTAGCGATGCTGCTGGTCGTCCTTGCGGTGGCAGTCGGGCTCGGGCTCATCGTCGGGGCCATCATCCTGGATCGGCGCGACCAGGACCGGGCGATGGGCCAATTGCTGGGCATGGACCAGCTGTCCCCGATTGAGGTGGCCACCGAGGAATCGCTTGGCGCCATGAGCGGGAAGGCCGTGGATCTGGCCGGGCAGGCGGTCGACCGCATGGACAAGAAGCGATCCCTCGACGATCTTCTCGAGCGGGCGAAGGTGCCCTTGCGCCCGGGAGAGTTCGTGATCATCGTGGTCGGAGGTGCGCTGGCCATCGCCGCAATGCTCCTGCTGGCCTTCGGCTCGGCCCCGTTGGCGGTCGGAGGCGCGATCCTGGCCGTCCTGGCCACCGCCAAGTTCCTCAAGCGACGGGTCACCAAGCGCACCAAGGCGTTCCAAGCCCAGCTTCCGGATGCGCTCAGTCTGGTGGCTTCGTCGCTGTCGGCGGGCCACACCTTCCTCCGCGCCGTCCAGATGATGTGCGAGGAATCGGCGGCCCCGCTCTCGGAGGAGTTCGGCCGCCTGGTGTCGGATACCCGCCTCGGTGACAACGTGACCGAGGCGCTGAACCGGATGGCGGAGCGCCTGCAGATACGCGACCTCGACATGGTTGTGCAGGCCATCCGGATCCAGCAGACGGTCGGCGGCAAGCTGGCCGACCTGTTCCACACCCTCTCCGACGTCATCCGCGCTCGTGACGAAGTGAAGCGCGAGGTCCAGATCCTCACCGCCGAGGGACGGATGTCGGCCTACGTGCTGGCCGGGCTGGTGCCGGTGCTGTTCCTCATGATGCGGATGCTCAACCCCGAGTACGTCAGGCCGCTGTACTCGGGCACGGGACTCCTTCTCCTCATCGGTTGCGGCCTGTCGGTGACGGCCGGGCTGTTCGTGATCCTCCGCATGGTCAAGATCGACGTGTGATGGGGGTCGCGGTGTGGGCGTGTCTGGCCTTGGCCCTGTGCGGGGCGGGCGTCGTGGGGCTGGCCCTGCTTCGATCCCGACGGATGGCTCCCGACTTCGGCGAGTTCTTCGAGGAGCTCGACTACCGGGACGAAGAGAAGACGAGCCGGGCTGCGGGCCCGCTGGTGCCCCGGCTCGTGGGCGGGGCGATACGCGCCGTTGGCGGCCGGCTGGAGCGGTTCGTGCCCGCCAACTACCTGGCCGGCATCGAGCATCAGCTGGCGCAGGCCGGCCTCGCCGGTCGGCGCCGCGCCAGTGAGCAGGTGGCGATTCAGGTCGCCCTGGCGTTGGTGGGCGCCGTCCTGGTTCCCTTCCTTCCCGCAGGATCGATCGTGTCTGGCCCCATCGGCTGGGTGCTGTTGCCGGCCATGGGCTTCTTCGGCCCCGCCGCCCGCCTGAAGGGCATCATCAAGTCCCGCTCGGAAGCCATTTTCAAGGACCTGCCCGACATCGTCGACATGCTGGCCATCGCCGTCGAGGCCGGAAGCGGCTTCGAGTCAGCGCTCAGCATCGTGTGCCAGAACTTCACGTCGCCCCTGACCGATGAGCTGTCGATCGCTTTGCAGGAGATGGAGCTGGGCCTGCCCCGCAAGGCGGCCCTGCAGCAACTGCGCGACCGTGTCGACATCGACGTGGTCCGGACCCTCATGCTGGCTCTCCTTCAGGCCGACGCCCTCGGCATCCCGATCGGCCGGGTGCTCAAGTCCCAGGCCACTGAGGTGCGGGCCCGGCGCCGGGCGTGGGCCCGGGAGAAGGCGGCCAAGCTTCCCATCAAGATCATGTTCCCCCTCGTGCTGTTCATCTTTCCCCCGATCATGGGCCTGGTCCTCGGCCCCGCGGCACTCTCGTTCGGGAAGCTGGGCGGCTAATTCCCGGCGGACCGCCCGGGGCGGGCTCCGATGGCCGGCATCGCCGTTCGTCCGACGTAAGTTCTCCTCATGGCTGAGCTGTCCGACGAGGCATCGCCGCACCGGCGGGCCACGTGGGTGGCACTGCGCACGCTGCACCAACGGCCCACCGTGATCGGCCGGACGGCCGACGGGGAAACTGTCTTCAAGGTCCGGTCCGTGCGGCTCGTGCTTCGCGGTGACTCGCCCCATTTCAACCGCCTCGCCGAGTGCTCGAAGTGCGGCCGTGATGTCCCTGGCGCCCCGGTGCTGGGGCCGGCCGACCTCGACCAACCGTCGCATCCGGTGATTTGTAAAAGCTGCGTCCGATCGGCTCCGATGCCCTCCTGGAAGCCGGCGCCGGCGCCGGCGGACGCCGTGTCGCACCCGGTTGAGGTGGTCGCCGCCGAACCGGGGGACGACAGCCGACTGAAGGCCGTCGAGGCGCAGCTCCGGGAGGTGGTGACCCAGCTGGTGGCGATGGCCGACGTCCAGAGGTCACAGGGTGCAGCGGCCGATGCCACATCGGCGGCGCTGACCGAGGTGCGGGCCGAGGTGCACGCACTGAGGGCGCTGGCCGAGGCCGGCGCCAGCCGGGTTCACGTCCTCGAACGGAAGCAGGCGTCGCTGCAACGGCTGAACCGTTTGCTCGGGGCCCAGGCGGGTGGGCGGCAGGTTGCCGGTGAGGGTGGCGCGGCATCCGTCAGACAGGCAACCGCCGGCGACCTGCTGGACACCCTCGATCGGCAACTACTGGAGGCGGAGGGCAGGCTCGCCGAGCGCGCCAACCGCCGACTCAGGTAAAGCTTGCGTCTCGAACGTATGTTCGAGTAGCCTTCCTTCAGGCCCTCGGGAGCCGGCGCAGCGCTCCCCATTGTTGTTGCCATTGCCTGTCCAGGAGGCGATCATGGTCGTCGATGAACGATCCCGTCACGCGCTTTACCGTCGGCTGGAGGAAGTGCTCGGCCCAGAGGCGGCGAACACCTTGATTGAGCACCTCCCACCCGTGGGCTGGGCCGATGTGGCCACCAAGGCTGATCTCGCCAGCCTCGAGCAACGGATCGAGCTCCGCCTCGACCGCGTCGATGACCGGTTCGACCGCGTCGATGACCGGTTCAAGGCCGTCGATGACCGGTTCAGTGCCCTCGACGAACGTCTTGACTACCGTTTCGGGGCGCTCGCATCTGATCTACGGGCCACCTTCGAACACGAGCTGCGGTCGCAGAGCATCACCATCCTGTTCGGGCTGATGGGCGTGGTGATGACCATGTCCGGTCTGGCCTTCGCGCTGGCTCGTTTCACCTAGCCGCTGGGCGCCGCAGGCGCCGGCGGTACCCTGGCCTCGATGTTCGAGCGCCTGGCCGGCATGGAGACCGAGTACGAAGACGTCCTGGTCCGTCTGCAGGACCCCAACGTCTTCGCCGACCAGCGCTCCTTCGTGAAGCTCTCGAAGCGGTTGAAGGAGCTCGAGCCGATCGTCCTGGCGTTTCGCGAGCGCAGCATCACCTCGGGCGACCTCGACGCGGCCAAGGGCATGCTGGCCGAGTCGAGTGGCGACGACCGGGACTTCCTGCAGGCCTCCATCGACGAGGCCGAGGCCACCATGGCCAGGATCGACGGCGAGCTGGAGATCCTGCTCCTGCCCCGCGACCCAAACGACGACCGCAATGTCATCGTGGAGATCCGGGGCGCCGAGGGAGGGGAGGAGGCCAACCTCTTCGCCAAGGACCTGCAGGAGATGTACGCCCGCTACGCAGAGCGCCGCAGTTGGAAGCTCGAAGTGCTCGGTGCCGATCCGTCGGACATGGGCGGGTTCAACGAGGTCACCTTCCTGCTCAAGGGCGACGACGTGTGGAACCGGCTGAAGCACGAGGGTGGCCCGCACCGGGTCCAGCGGGTGCCGGTCACCGAGTCACAGGGCCGGATCCACACCAGTTCCGCCACCGTCACCGTGCTGCCCGAGGCCGAGGAGGTCGACGTCCAGATCGACCAGAACGACCTCAAGATCGACGTCTACCGCTCCACCGGTCCCGGTGGCCAGTCGGTCAACACCACCGACTCGGCTGTGCGCATCACCCACCTGCCCACCGGCCTGGTCGTGGCCATGCAGGACGAGAAGAGCCAGATTCAGAACCGGGCCCGGGCCATGGTGGTCCTGCGTTCCCGCCTGCTCAAGGCCGAGCAGGACCGCCAGGCTGCGGAGATGTCGGTGGCCCGGCGCAGCCAGATCGGCGGTGGCGGCCGTTCGGAGAAGATCCGCACGTACAACTACAAGGAGAACCGGGTCACCGACCACCGCATCGGCCTGACCCTCTACCACCTCGACCGGGTGCTCCAAGGCGACCTCGACGAGCTGGTCGACGCCATGCTGGCCGACGAGCGCACCCGTCAACTGTCTGGCGAGTAAGCCGGGCCGCGCGCGTCGGCTCCACCGGCGCTCAGCGTTCGGGTGTGCGCCCGGGCCTGCCCTGAGCGGTGATCAGGGGTCAGCATTCGGTGGCCACGGCCAACGCCCTGCAGACCTCGATCATCCGCACCGGACGCAGCGTGGTGATCCGCTCGACGAGCAATGCGGCCGCGAGGGGCTGAACGTTGTCGAGGGAGACGACGCACGCCTCGGGAAGACCGTCGTCGGCATCGAGGGCGACCTCGGTCGGCAGGCCCCGCACCCGGGTGGTGAGCGGCGCCACCAGAGGCCGGGCCAGTACGGGAAGGACGGCAGCGCGGGACAGGACAAGCACCGGTCGCCGGCCGAGGTGCTCGTCCTCGGACCACCAGACCTCGCCGTGGACTACCACCCACCGTCCTCGTCATTCAGGGCGGCCAGGTTGCGCCGGGCATTGACGGCGGTCCACGCCTCCAGGTCTCCCCAGGCGTCGGCAGCATCGGACTGCGGCACCCGGGTGTAGCCCTCGACCAAGGCCCGATCGTGCTCTGCGCCGGCGGACAGTGCCGCGCCGAGCAGGTCCCGGACCACCTTGGATCTCGACACCCCTTCGCGCTGGGCGCGACGGTCGAGGGCCTCCACCAGCTCATCGGTGAGCTGCACCAGGGTCTGTCGCATCGCTCATGAATCTACCCATCGCGGTTCCCATATGCCTTGCATGCGGTAGCCTCACCCAGTACCTACCTGGCGGGATCTCCTACGGCTGGCCCAGGCCGACATGGCCGAGCGCGAGGCGGGGTTCGTGCTGGAACGGGCCTCTGGCCTCGACCGGGCCGGGCTGGTCGGCCGGCTGGACGACCCGGTCCCGGCCCGCACGGTGGCCTTCGTCGAGGGCATGATCGAGCGCCGCCGGCGGGGCGAGCCGCTCCAGTACGTGCTGGGCCTGTGGAGCTTCCGGCGCTTGGAGCTGGTCGTCGACCGGCGGGTCCTAATCCCCCGCCCGGAGACCGAATCGGTGGTGGAGGTGGCGCTGGCCGAGCTTGCGCTGCTCGATGTCGAGCGTCCGCTGGTCGTCGACTTCGGCACCGGCTCCGGCGCCATCGCTCTTTCCGTCGCCCTCGAGGTGCCTCGCGCCCGGGTGTGGGGCACCGACCGGTCCACCGACGCCCTGGCCGTGGCCCGGGCCAATCTGGCGGGCATGGGTGGCAGCGTGGCCCCCCGGGTCCGGCTGGCCGGCGGCGACTGGTTCGACGCCCTCCCGGGGGAGCTGCGGGGCCAAGTCGACCTGGTCATCGCCAATCCGCCCTACGTGGGCGACGAGGAGGCGCTGCCGCCCGAGGTGGCGGACTGGGAGCCGGCCGGCGCACTGTTCGCCGGGCCGAACGGCCTCGAGGCGGTGGCCGAGATTCTGATGGGCGCGCCCGGGTGGCTGCGGCGCCCCGGCGCCATTGTCGTCGAGATCGCCCCCCACCAGGCCGAGGCCGCCATGGACCTGGCCAGGTCGGCCGGATTCACCGATGTCGACGTGCGCCCCGACCTTGCTGGGCGCCTCCGCGCTCTTGTGGGTAGGTTGCCGACATGATCGTGTCGGCAGTGGGCGATCCCGTGCCGGCCACAGCAGTCCTCCAGGCGGTGCGCACCCTGGGTCAGGGCCTCCCGATCGGCATTCCCACCGACACGGTGTACGGGCTGGCCGTCGACCCGTTCCGGCCCGGCGCCACCGACCGCATCTTCGCGGCCAAGCGCCGACCGCGCGAGGTGAGCCTGCCCGTCCTCGTCTCCGGGGTCGATCAGGCGCTGTCGATAGCCACCGCCGTCCCCGACCTGGCCCTTGCCCTGATGGCCCGCTACTGGCCCGGGCCCCTCACCCTGGTACTGCCGGCCAAGCCGGGCACGGGTGTCGATCTGGGCGACGACGAGCTCACCGTCGGCGTCCGATGCCCCGACCACCTCGTGCCCCACGCCCTGGCCGCCGCCGTCGGGCCCTTGGCCACCACCAGCGCCAATCCCCACGGCGCGCCCCCCATGGAGACGGCCGAGGCTGTCGCCGCCTGCTTCGGCGACGCTGTTCCGGTCATTCTCGACGGTGGCGTCTGCTCGGGCCACCCGTCGACCGTGGTCGACTGCACCGGCCAGGACCTCAAGCTCCTGCGCGAGGGCCGCATTCCCTGGGCCGAGTTGGTGGCCTTCACCGGCTGACCCCAGCCACAGCGACCGACGGCGCTCAGGCCAGGGGCCGAGGAGGTCGAGCGGCCCGCGGGCGGCGTTTCAGCGCCGGGGCGGCCGGTGAGGCGGGAGGCGCCTCGTAGTCGAACAGGTCTGACGTGTTCACAGGCGCGGCCTCGGCCGGCGTCGGCTTGCGGGTGGTGGCCCGGGCCTTCTTCGCCGGCGCCTTCACGGGGCCGGCTTTGGCCACCGGCTTCTTCGCCGCCGACTTGGCTGTGCGCAGCTTGGGGGCGGCCAGGGCGTCGAGGCGGGCATGGATCTCGGCCAGCTGGCCGTCGGAGCGCTCGACGGCCGACTCGAGGGCGACGGCCAGCGGCTGGAGCTGGCGGGTGACCGACGCCTTGAGCGCCCGGGTGCGGGCCGCTTCCCGTTCTTCGCCGGCGGCGACGTGGTCGGCCACCTCGGAGACGGCGGCGAGCACCGGCTTGAGCTGACGGCTCACCGATGCCTTCAGCGCGTCGAGACGGGCCGAGCCCTCGTCGCGGGCGTCCTCGGTGTTGAGCTCGGCGGTGAGCTCCACCCGCCGCAACAGCTCGCGCATGCCGTCCATGACGGCCACGTTCGACAGGTCGGCGGCCTGCATCGAGGCCCGGAGGTCATCGAGGGCGGCGGCGACGACGTCGGCCATCCCGTCGGACTGCTCGGCCACCGCCTTGGCCGCCGCCTCGCCGGCCAGGAGAGGAAGTGACTCCGCCACCATGACCACCCGCAGCTCGGCCTCGCGGGCGTCGAGCAGCTCGGCCAGCATGGCCTGCTGGTGGGTGACGGCGCTGGCCATGGCGTGAAGCTCGTTGCGCAGCTCGTCGAAGGCGTCCTCGAACCACTGCAGGATCTCGGTGCGGACCCGGGGCGCCGGCCCGGGAGGCGGAAGGGCCTGGTCCGATCGGGGGGGCGGCGGCGGCGGCGGCGGGGGAGGTGGCGGAGGAGTGGGCGGCGGGGGAGGGGGCGGGGCGGCGTAGCGGTTCCCGTTGGCGGTGCCGTTTCCGTTGGTCGTGCCGTTCGCCGGCGGGGCGGCGGGGGCGGGGGAGGGGGCGGCGGCCGGTCGGGCCGAGGCTGGGGCCGGCTCCGTGCCGGCACCCAGCGCCCCCAGGGCCCGGGCCCTCGGAGCGGCGATGGCGGGCACCGACAGGGAGATCAGGCGCGGACCGCGGGCCCACACGTCGGCGCAGCCGTCGAACTGGCCCTGGCAGACCACCCCGCACTCCGGGCAGGCACAGGCGCGCTCGCCTGCCCGCATGGGGTGGCCACACCCTTCACGGATCTGCGAGCCGAACTCATGACAGCGGCCCATTCGTTTGATGTTACCCCGAGGTCCCGAAGGACAGACGCGCATGGAACGCGGTGGAAACGCCCGTTAGGAAGCGGCCACATCTCGCAGCGCCATGGGTCCCGTCAACCTATCCGAGCACCCTCATCGCCCTAGATCCGATCCGCAGCACTTCTGGATCAGCCTGGTCGGCCTGGCACGCCGGGTGTGCCAGGAGTGCCATCACGAGACGCACGCGTCGTCGTTGTCGTGTCTACAGCGGCGGTTGTGGTTGTCGTCGGCTCCTGGGTCGTACTCGGGCTCTCGGGCACGGTCGTGGTCGGTATGGTGGGCTCACGTGTCCGTGCCGTCGATACCGTGGAAGTGGTCCTTGCCGG
>JBBQRO010000080.1:0-14102 GCA_038214685.1 Acidimicrobiales bacterium | reverse complement strand
CCGAGATGGTCATGCCCGGCGACAACATCACCCTCAACGTCGAGCTCATCAACCCCATCGCCATGGACGAAGGCCTTCGCTTCGCCATCCGTGAGGGTGGCCGCACCGTGGGCGCCGGTCGCGTCACCAAGATTCTGAAGTGAGAGGCTGACCGCAGTGGCCCAGAAGATTCGCATCCGGCTCAAGGCGTATGACCACGAGATCGTCGACCAGTCCACCAAGAAGATCGTGGAGACGGTGCTGCGTACGCAGGCCACAGTGCGGGGGCCGGTGCCGCTGCCCACCGAGAAGCACCGGTACACGGTGATCCGGTCGCCGCACAAGGACAAGGACTCCCGCGAGCACTTCGAGATGCGGATCCACAAGCGACTGCTCGACATCCTCGAGCCCAGCCCCAAGACAGTCGATTCCCTTCAGCGCCTCGACCTGCCCGCCGGTGTCGACATCGAGATCAAGATCCAGCAGGTCTAAACCTCTCCAGAGGACTCCTCCCCGGAGGCGCTATACTCTTCAAGTTCACGAGGAGAGCCGCATGCTCCTCCTCCAGTCGACGTCCTTGGTCGCCGGCAGTGCCGTTCCAACGGCGCCGTCGGTACACCGAGGCACAATCCATCGCTCCGCCGGGCGGTACCTGCGTTTCACGCAGCTAGGACCCGTGCGGAGCTTCCGCGTGAGCCTCCGGCCCACACGAGCACTTCCACACTCAAGGCAGAGGCAGACACGAGCCATGGCAAAGAAGGCGATCGTCGGCGAGAAGGTCGGCATGACACAGATCTGGGACGACCAGAACCGTGCCATTCCGGTCACCCTCGTTCGGGTTGCGCCGTGCCGGGTGGTGCAGGTCAAGACGCCCGAGACTGACGGCTACAGCGCAGTGCAGGTGACCTTCGGCGCCCAGCGCCCGTCCCGGCTGAACAAGCCCGACGCCGGTCACTTCGCCAAGGCGGGGGTCGACCCGGGCAAGCGCCTGGTCGAGCTGCGTGTCGACGACTCCGGGCAGTACTCGGTGGGCGACGAGATCACCGCCACCATTCTGAGCGCGGGCGAGAAGGTCGACGTCACCGGCGTCAGCAAGGGCAAGGGTTTCGCCGGCGTCATGAAGCGCCACAATTTCAAGGGCCTGGGCGCCGGGCACGGCACGCACAAGAAGCACCGGTCACCGGGCGCCATCGGAGCGTGTGCCACGCCCGCCCGGGTGTTCAAGGGCACCAAGATGGCCGGGCGCATGGGCCACCAGCAGGTGACCACCCTGAACCTCGAAGT
The DNA here is from genome assembly GCA_038214685.1 of Acidimicrobiales bacterium. Classification (GTDB taxonomy): domain Bacteria; phylum Actinomycetota; class Acidimicrobiia; order Acidimicrobiales; family AC-14; genus CADCTB01. The sequence goes on along the minus strand of JBBQRO010000080.1, from coordinate 12,839 downwards.
CGTCCAAGCCGACGCCGACCGCCAGATCATCCTGCTCAAGGGCGCCGTGCCTGGCCCTCGCGGCGGACTGGTGCTGATCCGCGATGCGGTCCGCACCACCGCCTCCCAGGGTACTGAAGCGAAGGGTTGAGCATGGCCTCCGTCGACATTCGCAACGCCTCCGGCGACTCGGTGGGCACCACCACCCTGGCCGACGACGTCTTCGGCGTCACTCCCAACGTGGCCCTGATGCACCAGGTCGTCACCGCCCAGCTGGCGGGCATCCGTTCCGGCGATCAGAGCACCCTGACCCGGGCCGAGGTCCGCGGCGGCGGGCGCAAGCCCTGGCGCCAGAAGGGCTCAGGCCGGGCCCGGCAGGGCTCCACCCGTGCGCCGCACTGGCGGGGCGGTGGCGTGGCCCTCGGCCCCAAGCCCCGCAGCTACGCCCAGCGCACCCCGAAGAAGATGGTGGCCGCCGCCCTTCGCTCGGCCCTGTCCGACCGGGCCGCCGAGGGCAAGGTCGTGGTCGTCGACGGCTGGGACTTCCCGGCGCCCAAGACCAGCGACGCCAGGGCGGCGCTGGCCACTCTCGGCCTGACCGGACGGATCCTGCTCGTCCTCGACCGGGAGCAGGAGTCGGCGGCCAAGTCGTTCCGCAACCTGCCCAAGGTCCACCTCATCCTGCCGTCGGAGCTCAACGCCTACGACGTGCTGTGCTCCGACTGGGTGGTCTTCACCCGCGACAACCTGCCCACCGGTGCCGGCGGCCCAACCGACCCGGAGATGCCTGACACCACCAACGCCGCCCCGCCGGCCGGCACTGGTACCGACACCGACACCGAGGTGGCGACCCGATGAGTGATCCTCGCAGCATCATCATCCGCCCGGTCGTGAGCGAGAAGTCCTACGGGCTGCTCGATGACGGCGTCTACACCTTCGTGGTCGACCCCCGGTCCAGCAAGATCGAGATCGCCGACGCAATTGAGACAATCTTCAACGTCCAGGTCGCCAAGGTGAACACGCTGAACCGCAAGGGCAAGCGCAAGCGGAACCGCAAGTCGGGCACCTTCGGCAAGCGTCCCGACACCAAGCGGGCCATCGTCACCCTGGCCTCCGGCGGCCGCATCGACCTCTTCGAGAGCTGAGGGAGGAGTCACCATGCCCCTTCGCAAGCGCAAGCCCACCAGTGCCGGCCGGCGGTTCCAGACCGTCTCCGACTTCTCCGACATCACCACCGCCACGCCGGAGAAGACGCTCGTTGCCCCCCTCCCCAAGTCGGGAGGGCGCAACAGCTACGGGCGCAAGACGGCCCGCCACCGCGGTGGCGGCCACAAGCGCCAGTACCGCATCATCGACTTCAAGCGGGACAAGGACGGCGTGCCGGCCAAGGTGGCCACCATCGAGCACGACCCGAACCGCAACGCCCGCATCGCCCTGCTTCACTACCTCGACGGCGAGAAGCGCTACATCCTGGCTCCCGCCAAGGTGCGGGTGGGCGACCTCCTCGAGAGCGGCCAGAAGGCCGACATCCGCCCCGGCAACGCCTTGCCCCTTCGCTTCATCCCCGTAGGCACAACGGTGCACAACGTGGAGCTGAAGGCGGGCGCCGGCGGCAAGATGGGCCGGGGCGCCGGTTCCAGCATCCAGCTGGTGGCCAAGGAGGGCGACTTCGCCACCCTGCGGCTGCCCAGCACCGAGATGCGGCGGGTGCCCATCGACTGCCGGGCCACCATCGGCGAGGTCGGCAACTCCGAGGCCGAGCTGCTTTCCATCGGCAAGGCCGGACGCAACCGCTGGAAGGGCGTCCGCCCCCAGAGCCGTGGTGTGGCCATGAACCCGGTCGACCACCCCCACGGCGGCGGCGAGGGCAAGACCTCGGGTGGTCGCCATCCGGTCTCGCCCTGGGGCCAGCCCGAGGGCCGGACCCGCAACAACAACAAGCCGTCCCAGAAGCTCATCATCCGACGCCGCCGGACGCGCGGTTCCCGCAGGTAAGGGAAGAGACCATGGCAAGAAGCCTCAAGAAGGGCCCGTTCATCGACGACCACCTCCTGAGGAAGGTCGACGCCCTCAACGCCAAGGGCGAGAAGCGGGTCATCAAGACCTGGTCCCGTCGCTCGACGGTGATCCCCGACATGGTCGGGCACACCATCGCGGTGCACGACGGGCGAAAGCACGTGCCCGTGTACATCACCGAGGCCATGGTCGGCCACAAGCTGGGCGAGTTCGCCCTCACCCGCACCTTCCGGTTCCACGCCGGCCAGGAGCGGGCGGGGAGGCGCTGATGACCGGCCCCAAGCTCAACGAAGCACCGGTCATGCGCCGGCGGCCGGAGTCGCGGTCGGTGGCCGTGCGCACGCCCGTCACCTCCACCCGGGCTGTCGCCCGGTACGTGCGTATCTCCCCCTACAAGGTACGGCAGGTCCTCGACCTCATTCGCGGCTACGACGCCGACCGGGCGCGGGAGATACTGAAGTTCTGCGAGCGCGACGCGGCCATCGTGGTCGGCAAGCTGCTGGATTCCGCTATCGCCAACGCCGAGCACGACCACTCCATGATCGGCGACGAGTTGTTCGTCTCCGCCTGCTATGCGGATGAGGGCCCGACGCTCAAGCGCTGGCGGCCCCGGGCCCGGGGCCGGGCCACCCGCATCCGTAAGCGCACCTGTCACATCACCCTGCTCGTGTCCCGCCTGCCCGACCGTGAGCTGCAGGAGCGCCGGGCCCGGCGGGCCCAGGGCGTCACCGGCGACCGTCGTCGGCGGCGCACCGGTGGCGCCGAGCCGGCGGCAGAGTCCCGCGGTCGGCCCACACGGCGCCGTCCGGAGGAGCGGGGGGCCGCGCCGGTCGCCACCGACGCGTCCACATCGGAGGCGGCAACCATCGACGAGATGCTCGCCAAGCCCGGAGCCTCCACGTCAGAGGCAGGCGCCATCCCGGAAACATCCACACCAGAGGCGTCCACAACAGAGGCGTCCACAACAGAGGCGGAAGAGGCCACGAACACCGAAGAGGAGTCGAAGTAGTCATGGGCCAGAAGGTCAACCCGTACGGGTTCCGCCTGGGCGTCACCACCGACTGGAAGTCCCGGTGGTTCAGCGAGCGCGACTACAAAGCCTACCTCATCGAGGACTGGCAGATCCGCGACTACCTGATGAAGCAGCTTCCCCACGCCGCCATCAGTCGAATCGAAGTCGAGCGCACCCGTGACCGACTGCGGGTCGACGTGCACACCGCCCGGCCCGGGATCGTCATCGGCCGTCGGGGCGCCGAGGCCGACCGCCTCCGCGCCGACCTGGCCAAGATGAGCAACAACCCCAAGATCCAGCTCAACATCCAGGAGATCAAGCAGCCCGAGCTCGACGCAGCGTTGATCGCCCAGGGCGTCGCCGACCAGCTGGCCGGCCGGGTTAGTTTCCGGCGGGCCATGAAGCGGGCGGTCCAGACCGCCCAGAAGGCCGGGGCGCTCGGCATCCGGGTCCAGTGCTCGGGCCGCCTCGGCGGCTCGGAAATGGCCCGCAGCGAGTGGTACCGCGAGGGCCGGGTGCCCCTGCACACTCTGCGCTCCGACATCGACTACGGCTTCCGCGAGGCCCGCACCACCTTCGGCCGCATTGGCGTGAAGACGTGGATCTACAAAGGCGACATCCTGCCCTACAAGACCTCCACCGAGGACAAGATCACCCGTGAGGCGGCCATGGCCGTGGGCGAGACGTCCGGCGGCGCGGCCCGCCCGCGTCGCATCATCTCCGCCGGCGGCGGTCGTCGCCTGCCCGGTCAGGAAGAGCCGGGCAGCGCCACGGGCGCAGCGCCCACCGGCAACGAGGTCCTGGGCCCCGAGGATGCTGCGCTGCTCGACGGCGCCACGCCGGCCGGGGACGCCACGTCGGTCGACGACACCGAGCTTGCCGCCCCCGCGCCGCTCATCCCTGAGGCCGATCCCGAGCGCGAGCGCCTGCTCGCCGAGGAGGAGGAGATCGAGCGCCGCACCCGCGAGCACCACGAGACTCCGCACTTCCGGTCAGGGGACGAGTGACATGTTGATGCCGCGCAGGGTCAAGCACCGCAAGCAGCACCGCGGCCGGCTGACCGGGAAGGCCACCGGCGGGAGCGAGATCACCTTCGGTGACTTCGGCATCCAGGCCCTGGAGCCGGGGTGGATCACCGCCCGCCAGATCGAGGCTGCACGTATCGCCATGACCCGCCACATCAAGCGTGGTGGCAAGGTCTGGATCAACATCTTCCCGGACAAGCCGGTCACCGAGAAGCCGGCCGAGACCCGCATGGGCTCGGGCAAGGGCAACCCGGAGCACTGGGTGGCGGTGGTCAAGCCCGGTCGGGTGATGTTCGAGCTGGCCGGCGTGGCCGAGCCCCTGGCTCGCGAGGCCATGAACCGGGCCATCCAGAAGCTGCCCATCAAGGCCAAGATCATCGTGCGGGCGGAGGAACTCTGATGGCATCGTCACGAACGTCGGAACTTCGGGAGATGGACGACGACGAGCTGGGCACCCGGTTGGCCGAGGCCCGCCTCGAGCACTTCAACCTGCGGTTCCAGCACGTCACCGGCCAGCTCGACAACTACGCCCGCCTGGGACAGCTGCGGCGGGACATCGCCCGCATCGAGACCCTGCTGCGGGAGAACGAGATCGCCGCCGCCGAGGCGGCGGAGGCCGAGGCCGACGCTGAGTGGCGGGCCGCGGCCGAGGCTCGCCAGGCCCGGGTGGCCGCCAGCCGCAGCGGCGGCGCGACAGACGAAGACGAGGGAGAGAGCAATGGCTGAGGCCGAGAGCCCTAGCGAAGCGCAGGAGCCGCGACCCAACCCGCGCAAGGTGCGCGAGGGTGTCGTGGTCTCGGCGGCCATGGACAAGACCGCGGTCGTGGCCGTGATCGAGCGGGTCCGCCACCGTCGCTACACCAAGACGGTGCAGCGCACCAAGCGCATCCACGCCCACGATGAGGCCAACGAGTCCAAGGTGGGCGACCGGGTGCGCATCAGCGAGACCCGTCCGCTCTCCAAGCTGAAGCACTGGCGCATCGTCGAAGTCCTCGAGAGGGCGAAGTGAGCCCCGCGAACGTGGAGACACAGCGATGATCCAGCAAGAGACGCGACTCCGTGTGGCCGACAACTCCGGCGCCAAGGAGGTGCTCTGCATCAAGGTGCTGGGTGGCTCCAAGCGTCGCTACGCCTCCATCGGCGACATCATCGTCGGCACGGTGAAGGAGGCCATTCCTGGCGCGGCCGTGAAAAAGGGCGAAGTGGTGAAGTGCGTGGTCGTGCGCACCAAGAAGGAGAACCGCCGGCCCGACGGCAGCTACATCCGCTTCGACGAGAACGCCGCCGTGCTCATCAACGACGCCCAGCAGCCGCGGGGCACCCGCATCTTCGGCCCGGTGGGCCGGGAACTGCGGGACAAGAAGTTCATGAGGATCATCTCTCTCGCACCAGAGGTGTTGTGATGAAGCTGAAGAAGGGCGACCGGGTGAAGGTGCTCACCGGCAAGGACCGCGGTGACGAGGGCGAGATCATGCGCGTCTTCCCCAAGGAAGGCCGGATCATCGTCGAGGGCGTCAACGTGGCCAAGAAGCACCAGCGGGCGCTGCGGGCCACCATGCAGGCGGGCATTATCGACAAGGACATGCCGATGCAGGCGTCGAACGTGGCCTTGATCTGTCCGTCGTGCGGGCCGACCCGGGTGGGCTACCGCTTCGACGACCAGAACAAGAAGATCCGCATCTGCCGCAAGTGCGGAGGTGACGTCTGATGGCCGACACTGACACCGCCACCGCCGCATCTCCGAGCAAGGAGGTGCCCCGGCTGAAGGTTCGCTTCAACGAGGTCCTGCGGGCCGAGCTCAAGGACTCGATCGGCCTCGGCAACATCATGGAGGTACCCCGCCTCGAGAAGATCGTGGTCAACATGGGCGTGGGTCGGGCCACCCAGCAGGCGTCCCTGCTCGAGGGGGCGGTCACCGACCTCACCCTCATCACCGGCCAGAAGCCCCTCGTGACCCGGGCCCGGCGCTCCATCGCCGCCTTCAAGCTGCGCGAGGGTGTGCCCATAGGGGCCAAGGTCACCCTCCGGGGCGATCGCATGTGGGAGTTCCTCGACCGGCTGGTGGCCCTGGCCATCCCCCGCATTCGTGACTTCCGGGGGTTGCCGCCCAACGGCTTCGACGGCCGGGGCAACTACACCTTCGGCGTCGACGAGCAGCTCATTTTTCCCGAGGTCGACTACGACAAGATCGACGCGGTGCGTGGCATGGACATCACCATTGTCACCACCGCCCGCACCAATGCCGAGGGCCGAGCCCTGCTCGACGCCTTCGGCTTCCCGTTCCGACGTGCTGATGCACCGCAGTAGAGGGTTCTGAGGAGTCTCGTGGCCAAGACAGCGCTCATCCAGAAGCAGCAGCGCAAGCCCAAGTTCAAGGTACGGGCCTACACCCGCTGCGCCCGGTGCGGGCGACCGCGCGCCGTGTACCGCAAGTTCAACCTCTGCCGGATCTGCCTCCGGGAGATGGTGCACGCCGGCGAGGTTCCCGGCGTGACCAAGGCCAGCTGGTGAGAGGAGGCCGCCGATGACCATGACCGATCCGATCGCCGACATGCTGACGCGCCTGCGCAACGGAGCCACCGCCAGCCAGGACAGCGTGCGCATGCCGTCGTCCAAGCTGAAGGAGGCCCTGGCCGCGATACTTCGCCGCGAGGGCTACATCGGGGACTTCAAGGTGAGCGAGGACGGCACCCGACCCGGGCGCATTCTCGAGATCACCATGAAGTACACCCACGACCGCCTGCCCACCATCTCGGGCCTGCGCCGGGTGTCCAAGCCAGGGCGGCGGGTTTACATCCAGGCCGACAGCCTGCCGCGCGTGCTCGGCGGCCTGGGCGTTGCCGTGCTCTCTACCAGCCAGGGGCTGCTCACCGACCGCGAGGCGCGCCAGCGCCGGGTCGGTGGCGAAGTCCTCTGCTACGTGTGGTGAGGAGGGGACATGTCACGCATCGGTAGAAGCCCCATCCCGGTACCCTCCGGCGTCACCGTCGAAGTGAACGACCGCCACGTGAAGGTGAGCGGTCCCAAGGGCACGCTCGAGCGCGAGCTTCCTCGCGACATCACGGTCCGCCAGGACGACGCCGTACTCCTCGTGGAGCGCCCAACCGACCAGCGCCAGCACCGGGCCCTTCACGGGCTCACCCGCTCGCTGGTCAACAACATGGTGGTCGGCGTCACCGACGGCTTCTCCCGCGACCTCGAGATCGTGGGCGTCGGGTACCGGGCCGCGGCCACCACGCCGGCCAAGCTCGACTTGGCCCTCGGCTTCAGCCACCCGGTCTCCGTCGACGCTCCCGAAGGGATCACCTTCGAGACGCCGGTACCCACCAAGATCACCGTTCGCGGCATCGACAAGGAAGCCGTCGGCCAGGTGGCCGCCAACATCCGCAGCATCCGCAAGCCCGAGCCCTACAAGGGCAAGGGCGTCCGCTACGCCGGCGAGGTCGTCCGGCGCAAGGCCGGCAAGGCCGCCAAGTGACCCACCCCGAGGGTTTTGGCTGCACCTGGCCGCGTATCTGCGGTCAACTGCAGCCAGAACGGAGAGCCGCATGAGTTTTTCCACCAAGAAGAAGCAGGTGGCCCGCAAGCGCCGCCACTTCCGCGTCCGCAAGCTGGTGAAGGGCACGGCCGAGCGGCCGCGCCTTGCCGTCTTCCGGTCGAACAAGCACGTCACCGCCCAGGTGATCGACGACGTGGCCGGGCGCACCCTGGCCGCGGCCAGCACGGTTGAGGGCGACCTCCGGTCGGGCCCCACCGGCAACAAGGACGCGGCCGCCTCCGTCGGCCGGCTCGTGGCCGAGCGGGCGAAGGCCGCTGGAGTCGAGAAGGTCGTCTTCGATCGGGGCGGCAACCTTTACCACGGCCGGGTTGCTGCAGTCGCCGACGCAGCCCGCAAAGCCGGATTGGAGTTCTAGTCATGGCCGAGAGTCCCTACGTCGAACGCGTCATCGCCATCAACCGGGTGGCCAAGGTGGTCAAGGGTGGCCGCCGTTTCTCCTTCACCGCCCTGGTGGTGGTCGGAGACGGCGCCGGGAAGGTCGGCCTGGGCTACGGCAAGGCCAAAGAGGTGCCCGCCGCCATCCAGAAGGGGATCGAAGAGGCCAAGAAGGAACTTTTCGAGGTGCCCCTGGCCGGCAGCACCATCACCCATCCCATCCTGGGCGAGCGGGGCGCCGGACGGGTGCTGCTCAAGCCGGCCGCCCCCGGTACCGGCGTCATCGCCGGTGGTGCGGCCCGGGCCATCCTCGAGTCGGCCGGCGTCCACGACATCCTGGCCAAGTCGCTCGGGTCGTCGAACGCCATCAATGTGGCCCACGCCACCGTCGCTGGGCTCAAGGGCCTGATGCGGCCCGACGAAGTGGCTCGCAAGCGGGGCAAGTCCCCCGAAGAGGTCACGCCTCCTGGCCTGCTGCGCGCCTATCAGGAGAGCCAGCGCGGCCCCCACAACCCGGTGGAGGTGGCCTGATGGCCCGCCTCACCGTGACCCAGGTGAAGTCCACCATCGGCACCAAGCCGGTGCACCGCAAGACCATGAAGGCCCTCGGCCTGGGCGGTATCGGGCGGAGCACCAACCTGCCCGACAGCCCCGATGTCCGGGGCATGCTGGCCAGGGTGACGCACCTCATCACCGTTGAAGCAGCAGCTGATGGCGGCTCTGCAGCCGCGGGAGAACTGGCATGAAGGTCCACGATCTGAAGCCCGCTCCCGGATCGACGAAGGACCGTCGCCGGGTCGGTCGCGGCATCGGCGGCAAGGGCGGCAAGACCGCCGGTCGAGGCACCAAGGGCCAGCACGCCCGTGGCTCGGTCAAGCCCGGGTTCGAGGGCGGTCAGATGCCTTTGAGCCGCCGGGTGCCCAAGCTCAAGGGGTTCCGCAACCCCTTCCGGGTGGAGTACGTGGTGGTCAACCTCGACACCCTTCAGGAGTTCGAGGGCGACGAGGTCACCCCCGACACCCTCCGGGCCAAGGGCCTGGTGCACAAGCACGGGCTGGTGAAAGTCCTGGGCCGGGGCGAGCTGTCCCGCGCCCTGCGGGTCTCGGCCCACGGGTTCTCCAAGTCGGCTGAGGAGGCCATCGTCGCCGGTGGCGGCACGATCGAGCTCCTTCCCCCGCCGTTCAACCACGGGCGGCCGCCGGCCAAGGGCAATGCCCTGTCGAACCGCTGAGCCCTCCCGGCCGCTGACAACTACCCTGATCAGTCTGAGAATGCCGAGTCCGAGCCGTCTGAGAAACTTGAGGACGTCATGCTGTCGAGCCTGAAGAACATCTTCAAGGTCGTAGACCTCCGCAACAAGATCCTGTTCACGCTGTTCGTGATCTTCCTGTACCGGCTCGGTTCCAACGTGACCGTGCCGGGCATCGACTTCGCGGCCGTGCAGGACCTCCAGCGCCAGGCCGACGAGGGCGGCGTGCTGGGCTTCCTGAACCTGTTCTCAGGCGGCGCACTGACCCAGATGGCGGTGTTCGCCCTCGGGATCATGCCGTACATCACCAGCTCGATCATCATGCAGCTGCTGGCGGTGGTGATCCCCAAGATCGAGCAGTGGCAGAAGCAGGGCGCGGTCGGGCAGAAGAAGATCACCCAGTGGACCCGGTACATGACCGTCGGCCTCGCCGTCCTCCAGGCCACAGGGATCACCTACCAGTTCAACAACGGGCTCCTGGGCTCGGGCACCGACACCAACCTCAGGCTGGTCACCACCTTCGACGTGCCCCACGTCGCCCTGATCGTCCTCACCATTACCGCCGGCACCGCGGTCGTCATGTGGATGGGCGAGCTGATCACCCAGCGGGGCATCGGGAACGGGATGTCGATCCTCATCTTTGCCAACGTGGTCAGCCGCATGCCCGCTCAGGTCGGCAACATCGGGGCCCAGAAGGGGAACTTCGCCCTCGCCCTGTTCCTGCTCCTGGCTCTCGGGATGATCGTGGCCATCGTGTTCGTCGAGCAGGGTCAGCGCCGAATCCCCGTGCAGTTCGCCAAGCGGGTGGTCGGCCGGCGGATGTACGGAGGGCAGAGCACCTACATCCCGCTCAAGGTGAACCAGGCCGGCATCATCCCCATCATCTTTGCCAGCTCGGTGCTCTACTTTCCGGTGCTGCTCTCCAACATCGTGCAGTGGGAGGTGGTGGTCGACTTCATCAACAAGTACCTCGTGCAGCAGGACAACATCGTCTACATCCTCACCTATGGCCTGCTCATCGTGTTCTTCACGTACTTCTACACCGCCATCACCTTCAACCCACAGCAACAGGCCGACATCATCCGCAAGCAGGGTGGGTTCATCCCCGGGATCCGCCCCGGGCCGCCCACCGAGCGCTACCTGGCCCAGATCCTCAACCGCATCACCCTGCCGGGCTCGTTATTTCTCGCCGCCATCGCCTTGGTCCCCAACATCCTGCTGTCGCTCTACGGCGTCCAGCAGTTCCCGTTCGGGGGGACCACCATCCTCATCGCCGTGGGTGTGGCCCTGGAAACGATGAAGCAGATCGACAGCCAGCTGATGATGCGGAACTACGAGGGCTTTCTCGCGTAGTGCTGGCCACTCGGTTGGTCATCCTGGGCAAGCAGGGAGCCGGAAAGGGGACGCAGGCCATCCGGTTGTCCCAGCACTTCGGGGTGCCCCGGATCTCGACCGGCGACATGTTCCGCATGTTCGTCAAGGGTGACGCCGACGTGGGCCGGCGGGCCTCCTCGTACATGGAGTCGGGCGACCTGGTGCCCGACGAGGTGGTCAACGAGATGGTGCGGGAGCGCCTGACCGAGCTTGACGCCGCCGACAGCGGCTTCGTGATGGAGGGTTTCCCCCGCAACGTGGCCCAGGCCGGGGCCCTCGACGAGATGCTGAGTCCCCACCACGTCGACCTGGTCATCGAGCTCGACGTTCCCACCGGGGTGGTGCTGAAGCGGCTGGCCAGTCGCCGGGTGTGCAGCGTCTGCGGGCTCAACTACAGCGTCGACGCCCCGCCCAAGCAGGACTGGAGCTGCGACGAGTGCGGCGGCAGCGTCGTCCAGCGCGAGGACGATACCGAGGCGGTCATCGGCCGCCGCCTCGACCAGTACGACAAGCAGACCGCACCCCTGGTGGCCTGGTACCTGGCCACCGACCGCCTGGCTGCGGTCGACGGCGAGGGCGACCCCGACACCGTCACCCGCCGCCTCCTTCGGGCCATCGAGAACCGACTGGCCCGCAGGTGATCACCCTGAAATCGCCGGCGGAGATCGCCAAGATGCGCCAGGCGGGGCGGGTCGTGGCCGAGATGCTCGAAGCATGTGAAGCGGCAGCCCGGCCGGGCATCACCACCAAGGATCTCGACAAGGTGGCTCGGGAGGTGCTGTCCCGGCGGAAGGCCAAGTCGAACTTCCTGAACTACCACGGGTACCCGGCGGTAATCTGCACGTCGCCGAACGACGTGATTGTCCACGGCATTCCAGGGACGTACACCCTGATGGAGGGGGACATCCTCTCGATCGACTGTGGGGCCATCATCGACGGTTGGCACGGCGATGCGGCCCGCACCTTTCCGGTCGGCGAGATCTCCGAGGAGGCCCGCAAGCTGCTGCTCGTCACCGAGGAGAGCCTGTGGGCGGGCATCCAACATGTGCGTAAGGGGGCCCGCCTGTCCGACATCGGCCACGCCGTGCAGACGGTGGCCGATGGGGCGGGGTTCTCGGTGGTCCGTGAGTACGTGGGCCACGGTATCGGCCGGGCCATGCACGAGGAGCCCCAGGTGCCGAACTACGGCGACCCGGGCAAGGGCATGAAGCTCAAGGTCGGCCACGTGTTTGCCGTGGAGCCCATGGTCAACCTCGGGAGCGCCGAGACGCAGCTCAACGACGACGGCTGGACGGTGGTCACCGCCGACGGCATGCTGTCGGCCCACTTCGAGCACTCGATCGCCGTTACCGAGAACGGACCCGAGGTGCTGACCGTTCTGGACTAGCACCTCTCGAGCGCCCGCGCGCGGACCTCCGGGAACCTACCGCGCCGAAGTGGGTTACTCTGTTCATCTGTCCCCCGGCAGTTTGCTGGTTGAGACGCGTCGTCAGGAGAGATTCACCTGCCCAAGCCCAAGGAAGACGCCATCGTGATGGAGGGTACGGTCACCGAACCGCTGCCCAACGCCATGTTCCGCGTCGAGCTGGAAAACGGTCACAAGGTCCTGGCTCACATCTCAGGGAAGATGCGGATGCACTACATCCGGATCCTCCCTGGTGACCGGGTCCAGGTGGAGCTGACGCCATACGACATCAGTCGCGGCCGAATCACCTACCGCTACAAGTAGAGAGCAGTTTCGAGTGAAGGGCACACAGTGAAGGTCAAGCCGAGCGTGAAGAAGATCTGCGAGCGCTGCAAGGTCATTCGTCGCGAGGGCAGGGTCATGGTGATCTGCTCGAACCCCCGCCACAAGCAGCGGCAAGGCTAGGAGCGCGACATGGCTCGTATCGCAGGCGTCGACATTCCTCGCGAGAAGCGGCTGGAGATCTCTCTCACCTACATCCTCGGCATCGGGCGCACCACCGCCCACCGGGTGTGCACGGACACGGGCATCGACCCGAACACCCGGGTGCGGGACCTTACCGAGGAAGAGGTCGCCCAGCTCCGCAACCACATCGATGCCAACCTCAAGGTCGAAGGTGACCTGCGGCGCGACGTGGCCCAGGACATCAAGCGCAAGATCGAGATCGGCTGCTACCAGGGCATCCGCCACCGCCGGGGCCTGCCGGTGCGCGGCCAGCGCACCCACACCAACGCCCGCACCCGCAAGGGCCCCAAGAAGACCGTCGCCGGAAAGAAGAAGGTGCG
>JBBQRO010000079.1:0-14147 GCA_038214685.1 Acidimicrobiales bacterium | reverse complement strand
CATCGTCGTCAACAACTACTCTCAACATCGGCGTTCCTTCCTCGCCAGCGTTCCACCGCTGGCTCTCGTTTTGGTTCAACGAGGAAGGTACGCCGCGCCCCGAGTCAGGTGGCTGATCCACAAGTTCTGGTTATATCTCCGAGGACAGCCGCCAAAGACCATTGAACTGAGGACTTTCTGAGGACTGAGGACTAATTGAGGACTGATCGGGGTCCGAGCGGAGGTCGGAAACGGCCGTCACGGAGATCCGCCTGCAATCGTCTAGAAGGTCTGTTGCCTCTACTACTGGTGTGCGCTGCAACAGAACGCGACAAATGCGTGTCGGGCGGCGCCAGGATGTGTCCGGTCCGAAAGGCCGGGCGCAGCACGAGCGCCGATGGCGAAACGGCCGTCGCGTCCCTGCGGCGCTTCGTCGGTAACCTTGACCGCATGGCCCGCGAGGCACTTCCGCTATCCGGTGATGAGTTCGTGGCCCGAGCGCGGGCTGCGGGGCCGTCTACTCCTGACGACGTGTCGATTACCCGGGACGGGCGTCGACTCGACAGCAAGGAGGCGGTGCTGGCGTGGCTGGCCGAGGTCGATGCAGATCGCACCGCCGGGCGCTGCGTCGATTTCGATGACGAGTGAGCCGCCTGCGCTCGATGTAGACCGCCTACTCACAACGTTGGATCGCCACGACGTCGACTTCTTACTCGTTGGCGGTGTCGCGGCGATCGCGTACGGTGCCCGCCGGCCGACGGCCGACCTTGACTGTGTGGCGCGTCGCAGCAGCGGCAACCTCGACCGACTCGCCGCCGCCCTGCGCTCCCTGAACGCCCGACTCCGCGTCCACGGCCTCACCGACGAAGAGGCCGCGCTGCTGCCGACGCGCATCGACAAAGACACCCTGGGCCGGATGGAGATCTCAACGTGGCGAACCGACGCCGGAGACTTCGACGTGCTGACCGACCTGCCAGGCCGTGACGGGCACCGATTGCGCTACGACGAGTTGGTCGACAGGGCGAGTACCCAGGACGTCCACGGCATCGCCGTTCGTGTCGCCGCCCTGGCCGACGTCATCGCGTCGAAGGAGTGGGCCGACCGACCGAAGGACCGTGAGGCACTCGTCGAGCTGCGAAGGCTCGAACGAGGAGACGTGTGACCGCCACTGGCCAGTCGTGACCATTAGAAGCCCTTGAGCTGAGGACTTTCTGAGGACTAGGGTGCCTGCGTCTAGTTCTCCCGGCTGGTGCACATTGGGTGCACATTCCGAAGTCGGGAGACGGGAGCGGCTGGAGCTGTAGGCCCTCAGATCGTCTCCGATGACGAAGCCGCCGGCCTCCCCGGCAAGCCAGAGGGCGGAATCTTCGACTAGTAGCCAGCCGAGGATTCGGTCAAGGGCCCGAAACTCGGGACCTTCACTGACTCCCCGTGCCGGATAAGGAGTGAGGCGTGGGCTGCTCCGTCAAGTCCGTCCAGCGCCGCCTCGGCCACCAATCCGCGACCGAGACACTCGACACCTACGGCCACCTTTGGCCAGACGGCGACGACGAGACCCGCAATGCTGTCGCTCGACAGGCCAGTCCCGCCGTCGCAGCGTGGCCTCACGTCTTCAGCGGGCTCGGTAGACATCGCGTCGGTGGTCGACCCGAAGGACCACAACCTCGTGATTGGCCTCGTCGATGCGGTACACCACCCGGAATGTGCCCCGCCGAGCGACCCACAGCCCCTCGATCTCACGGCGTAACGGCCTGCCGATACGGCGCGGTGCGGTAACGAGGTCGCCGGTGATGAGGGCGATGACTGCTGCACCAACCGTCTCGGGCAGGACCTCTGCGATGGCTCGCGCAGCCGGCCCCGCCACGACGAGTCCGTACGGAGCGGCATCACCCACCACGCAGCCCGCGGACGGCGTCGATACCTCGGACGACGTCGCCGCCGGCCACAGCGAGCTCGGCGTCTCGCAGTTCCTTGATTGCCTTGCGGTCCGAGAGCAGGTCGAGGGTCTCTTCCAGGGAGTCCAAGTCGTCAGGGCTGATGAGGACCGCTGCGGGCTTCCCGTTCCGGGTGATCACGACGCGGTCGTGCTCCTGCTGGACTCGATCGACGAACTCTGACAAACGGTCTTTGACGGTCCGAAGGGCCTCGGTGCTCATGGCTACGATTGTGCCACCCCCCGCCTGGGCGATCACTCCCGGATCCCGGTCGAAACAGGGCGGCGACCGACCAGCTGACGCTTCCATGCCCGACGCTGGGGACGGCGGTTGCTCGGTGCGCTGGAAGGCATGACTCGCGAAAGCCTCCAGATGTCGAGTGACGAGTTCGTCGAGCGCATCCGCGCTGCGGCGGCGTCGACCGAGGACGACGTGCCGGTTACACGGGACGGCCGTCGGCTCGACAGCAAGGACGCGGTCCTGACATTCCTCGCACGGTGCTCGCCGGCCGACGGCTGATCTCGACTGCCTCGCACGCCGTAGCCGCAGAAACCTGGACCACCTCGCTGCTGTACTTCGAGAGCTGAACGCCCGACTGCGCGTCACGGCCTCACCGACGAAGAAGCGGCGCAGCTGCCGGCAAATCTCGATAGCGAGACATTGGCTCGGATGGAGTTCGTCGGGCGACAGCGCCGCAGACGGGGGGGGTTAGGGATCTCCCCTGTGCTCGAACCAGGCAACGGCCCGGCGCAGGCCCTCCTCGAAGTCGACCTCCGGCTCCCATCCCAGGCTCGATCGCGCCAGGGACCCGTCGGCCCGGCTATTGCGAATGTCGCCCGGCCGGGGGTCGGTGTGGATCGGGTCGGGGACCACATTGAGGATGCGGCCGAGTGTGTCCAGCAGGTCGAGCAGGCTGTAGCTGCGCTCGCCGGCGATGTTGTAGATCTGGCCCTGGCAGGCCGCCGGCGGCGCTGCGGCCGCCGCTTCGTTGGCCCGCACCACGTCGTCGATGTAGGTGAACCCCCGGCTCTGGCCGCCGTCACCGTGGACCGTCGGGCGATCACCGCGGCGCAGGGCCTCGATGAACAGGGGGATCACCGCGGCGTAGGCCGAGTCGGGCCGCTGCCGGGGGCCGAAAACGTTGAAGTAGCGGAACGACACCGTCTCCAGCCCGTAGAGCTCAGCGAAGACACGGCAGTAGTGCTCGCCGGCCAACTTGGTGACCGCATAGGGCGAGCGGGGGCGCGTGGGCGCTGTCTCCGGCGTCGGCATGGGCGGATTGGCGCCGTAGACGCTGCTCGAGGAGGCGTAGACCACCCGTCGCACGCCTGCGTCCACGGCGGCCTTGAGCACTGTGAGGGTGCCGTGAGTGTTGGCTGTGTCCGTGGCCAGCGGGTCTTCGACCGAGCGCAACACCGCCCGGTGGGCGGCCAGGTGGACGACCAGCTCCACTCCGTCGACCGCCTTGGCCACCGCCTGGGCATCGGACACCTCCGCCTCGATCAGCTCGGCTTGGGCCGGCACGTTCTCCAGGAAGCCAGTCGAGATGTCGTCGAGCACCCGGACCTCATGGCCCATCCGAAGGAACGCATCTGCGAGGTTCGAGCCAATGAAGCCCGCTCCACCGGTGACGAGGACCTTCACGCGCCCTGCGGGTGTTGGTCGGTCATCCGGACTCCTTGCAGCGATACGAAGCGGCGATCGAGCATCAAGGCAGGCTACCGCCGGCCGTCGGCCGTCGGCCGGTCCGAGCAATCAGCCCGTCCGAGACTGAGACGTTGCGCTTCTACAGTGGCCGGGTGAGAAAGGGCATGGTGGCGTTGGTCGCCGCCGCCAACCTCGTCCTCGTGGTCGTGGCGGTGAACTGGGCCCGGGGTGACGCCGGCACAGGCCTGCGGCCGCCTTCGGTTGTTGCGCCGCCGGCGGACACAGCGTGGGACGGCATGGACGCGCAGGGCCGGTGCGACAGCGCCGCCGAGCTGGTCCGGCGGCCCAACCCTTGGCCCACGATCTGCCGCTGGCGGGCTCCCGAGGAGGGAGTCAGAGGGCTCTCGTTCCCCCCTCCGGTCGGCGAACCACCCTGGGACCGTCCCCGCATCGAGGTCTATGTGGGGGCCACCGAGACGCGGGCCGATGTCGCCCACTCCATCGCCCACGAGCTGGGCCACATGCACCACACCCGCGACTTCACCCGCGAGCCAGAGTGGCTCCAGGCCCGGGGACTGGCCCCCGACCTGCACTGGACCGTGTGGACCGAGGACTACGCCGAGGTCTTCGCCGCTCTGTACGGTCCTCCGACGGACAGGTGGCGGGCGACCACGGCCCCGCCCTCGCCGGCGGATCTCGCCGACCTGGAGAGGCGCTTCTTCGCCTCGTAGGCCCGTTACCGGCCCGCTCAGGCGGGCGAGCGCTCCCGAGCACCGATGCCGACAGGAAGTCCGGCGGGCTCCGTACGGGCCGCGCTCGCCACGGACGCCCGCCGACCCACGCAGAGCGTGGTCAGCACGGTCATCACCATGAGCAGTCCTGCAATCGCGAAGGGCGCTGCGGAACGGGTGGCAACGCCACCGGATGCCGAGATCACGTCCCCGTTCACCTGGACTGCCGGATCGACAGAGGTGACCGGAGCGGGGCCTCCCTCGCACGGGGGCGGGTAACAGGCCTGCGCCTGTGCGGGCGAACCGACCGCCGACAGGCTCAGTGCCAGTAACAGGCACCCGATCATCCCGAACACTCTTCTAGCCATGCCGCCCCCCGGCCTACTGCATCTCCGCGCGCTCGCCGCCGAGCCACGAAAGTACCACGGCCCGTGGCGACCCAAACACCGGACGGAGGTCGTAGCCTGCCCGGCGTGAGGCAACCGGGCGTTCCGCGACGCCCCACCGGCGGCGCCGTGGCACTGGTGATGGGACTGACCGCGGTCACGGTTTCCGGTGGCCTCCTCACCGCACGTCTGTTTCTTTGGCCCCAGACACCGACGGTGTCCGGGGCCGATGCGGTCATCGTGCTCGCCGGCGGCACGGGCGACCGACTCTCGAAGGCCTGGCAGATGATGCAGGCCGGCGTCGCCCCAGTCCTGGTCCTTGACGGGCGGCCCGATCTCCCCTCCATCGGCGCCCTCTGTGAGAGCCACCAGCCCTTCGAGATCGTGTGCCTGCGACCCGACCCCGACTCCACCCGCACGGAGGCCCAGGAGGCGGGACGGCTGGCTGCGGCGCGAGGCTGGAGGACGGTGGTTGTGGTGACGACGAGATCGCACGTGACCCGGGCGGCGATGATGTTCCGGCGTTGCACCACCGCAACGGTGGAGATGGTGGGCACCAATGCGCGCTATCCCCTGCGCGTCAAGGTCGAAGCCATCGCCCACGAGTGGGCCGGCATGGCGCACGCTCTCACCTTCGCACGCCAATGCTGAGCGGAGCGGCGGCATATCGACCCGCTACCCTTGGGAAGATGGCGCCAGGACTCTGCCCATGACGCTGCGCGACTACCTGGCCGTCCTCCGCCGACGCCTTGTGACGGTTCTGTCCATCTGCATCCTGGTGACCGGAGCCGCGGTCCTCGCCGACTCCCGGAAGACGCCGGTCTACCAGGCCACCACGCGGCTTCTGCTGGGAGCGACCCAGAGCTCGGTCGACGCCGGCGGCTACGGGGTGTACATCGACTCCAACCGGGTGGCGACGGAGATCCAGGTGATCATGGGCCAGCCCGTGGCCGAGATCGTGCAGGCCAAGCTGGGCGTCGCTCCCGGCATCACGGGATCCCCGGTCGGGTCGACCGCCGTCATCGCCCTCACCGCTCAGAGCCCTTCGGCCACCTCCGCCGCCGACATCGCCAACGCCTACGGCCAGGCGTACATCGAGTACCGGCAGCGGCAGTTCGCCGACGCGGTGTCGGTCCAGACCCGGGAGTACACCCGACAGATCGAGGCGTTGTCGGCTCAGATCGCGCAGATCGAAGCACGGCCCCGCCCCGCCGGGTCGCCTCCCCCGGATGAGATCGACGGCCTGCGGGCAGAGCAAAGCGCGTTCCGGACGAAGCTGCAACAGGTGGACAGCGCCGAGAAGCTGAACGGCAATCTGGCCGCGGTGATCGCTCCGGCGACACCCCCCCTGGCGCCGGTCGGGTCGGGTCCCGCCCGGAACGCCCTCCTCGGTGTCGTCGTTGGACTCGTGCTCGGCGTGGGTCTTGCGCTGCTCCTCGACCATCTGGACGACTCGGTGAAGACCAAGGACGACGTCGAACTCAAGCTGCCGCAGATCACCGTGATCGGATCGATCCCGCAGGTCGCCAGCTGGCGCAACCGGGTGCAGGCGCGCCTGGTTGCCGCCACCGATCCGATGTCCCCCGCCGCCGAGGCCTACCGCACGTTGCGCACGTCCATCCAGTTCCTCGGCCTCGACCGGTCCCTGAAACTGCTTCAGGTGACGAGCCCCATCGCTGCGGAGGGCAAGTCCACGACGCTGGGCAACCTGGCCGTCTCACTCAGCCAGGCCGGCATGCGGGTGTTCGTGGTCTGCTGCGACCTACGCCGGCCCCGCATCCACGAGTTCTTCGACCTGCCGAACGACGTCGGGCTGACCTCAGTGCTTCTCGGCCAGGTGCCCCTCGCCCGTGCTCTGCAGGACGTCCCGGGACTCGACCGGATCAAGGTGCTGGCGTCGGGGCCCCTCCCGCCCAACCCCTCCGAACTGCTGTCGTCCCGCCGGACCACCGACGTGCTCACCCAGCTCGCCAAGCAAGCCGACATCGTCCTCATCGACTGCCCTCCGGTGCTCCCGGTCACCGACGCCGCCGTCCTGGCCACGAAAGTCGACGGCACGCTCCTCGTTGCAGCCGTCGGCTCGACCAGCTACAAGGATCTCACCCGTACCGTCCAGCTGCTCGCTCAGGTCGACGCCCCCCTCCTGGGGGTCGTCCTGAACGGGGGAAAGTCGGAGACCCCGTACGACTACCAGTACCGCTCGGCGACAGCGGCCTCCTCGGACAACGGACGCAGCCGGAAGACGGCCAAGGCGGAGAAGGCTGCCGCGTCGAGCAACGGCAGTCGTCGCAAGGCGTCCTGACGCGGCGATGATCGTGGCCTCCCTCCTGGGGCGCCGCACAACGCGGGTCATCGCTGCTGCCGGCGGGGCCTGCCTGGCCGGAGCCATGGTGGTGCGCGCCGGCAGCCTCATCGCCTTGGGCACCATGTCGCTGGTCGGCATCGGTTTCCTCATCCTGCTGGTACACGCCTGCGACGAGGAACGGCCCGGCGACACCCACGACCACAGACTGCTCCGCTGGACCCTCGCCGCCTTCGCCGCCCACCTGGTATTCAGCCTGCTCGTGTCGAGCACCGCCGACTCGGTCCGGTTCTTCGGTGGCGACGCGGTCACCTATCACGAGTACGCCAAGCTGGTACTGGCCCACTGGAACGACGGCGCCCCGATGCCCAACCTTCCCGACGGGAAGGAGGGGTTCTACTACCTCCTGGCCGGTCTCTACTGGGTGTTCGGCGCCCACCAGACCGCGGGCTTGGCGGTCAACGCGGCGCTGGCGGCGGCTCTGATACCGGTCACCACCGACTCGACCCGACGCCTGTTCGGACCGCCGGCGGCGCGGTACATCGCTCCCCTGCTCCTGCTCCTTCCCGGACTATTCGTGTGGACGTCGCAGTTGTTGAAGGAGGCGCCGATCCTGTTGTTCATCGCAGTGGCCGTCAACTGTGTGATCCGGCTCACCGAGCGGCTGACCATGGGCAGGATCCTGCTCTTCGCCGTCGCCACCGCGCTGCTCCTGTCGTTCCGGGGCCACGTCGGCTTCTTCATTGCCGGCGGGCTGCTGGCCGGGCTCATCCTCGGCCGTCGCCAGCTCATCAGCGGCGTCGCCACAGGAGTGGTGGTCTCGGCGATGCTGGTCATCGTCGTGCTGGCCGGAGGCGTCGGCGAGTCGGGCTTCGACACGGTCACCGAGGCAAGCTTCGAGCAGGCCAACAACACCCGCCAGGGCCTGGCGCAAGGGACGGGAAGCGGCTTCGACGAGGGTGTCGACATCTCGACCTCGCGAAACGCCCTGAGCTACCTGCCCGTCGGGCTGGTCAACTTCTTCTTCGGGCCCTTTCCCTGGCGTGTATCGGGCTCCCGCCAGCTCGTCGCCCTCCCCGACACCCTCGTGTGGTGGTGGCTGCTGCCGAGCCTTTGGGCCGGGTACAAGGGCTCCATACGGCTCATCGGGCGACGAACGCTGGTGCTGATCCTTCCGACCCTCATCGCTTCATTCGTCCTCGCCCTCGTCATCAGCAACTTCGGCACCGTCGTGCGCGAGCGGGAGCAGGTCGTCGTGCTCCTGGCCCCGTTGATCGCCCTGGGACTGACCACCAAGGCCGCGGAACGGGAGGCCCGACGCCTGGCGGCCATCCCGGGCACGCCTGTCTCCGCCCCTCGTTAGACGTCGTCGGGTAGGTCATCCCGAGTCTTGCGTTCGATCAGGGCGAGATCCTTCTCGGTGAGGGGCCGAATCCGTCGAGCAGGGACGCCGGCGAAAAGGTGCTCATCCTCGCCGAGGTCGTCGACGATGACCGACCCGAGGCCCACGATGCAACGCGATGGCACCCGGGCGCCGGGAGCCATCCGGCTCTCCGAGCCGATATAGGCCAGATCGCCGATCTCGATGGGCGCTGTCTGCTGGCGGTTGTGGGTCCAGAGCGAGGAGTGGCGCCCGGCCAGGATGCTGCGCCGGCCGATGGTGACCCGGTCGGTGAAGTCGATCTTGTGACCGGCGGCGATCACCGTTCCTGCGCCGACCAGAAGCCTCGGATCTGTCGGGTTCACCGAGTCGGCGTCGGGGATCGAGTTGATCTCGTTCAGCCGGATGATCTCGACATATCGCTCGAGCACCACCTCGTCGCCGCCGCGGACGATGTTCAGGTGGCCGATCCGCACGTGATCTCCGAGCACCAGCCGGCCGACCCGTGTCACGACGTTGCCGTGGCCGATGACCACGTCGTCACCGATCGTGCAGCTCCTAGCGTCGAGCAGGGTGACGCCAATGCGCACCCGATCGCCGATGCGGTAGCCGAAGATACGCCGGTAGATGGCCGGCTTGAGCGGCGCAGGAAGAAGGCTGACCACGGCCAGGCCGACCAGACGTGCCCGCCCCCTCATGGGGTGCGCACGGCGGCGGTTGCGGACCGGCGCTCCTCGGCCACCGAGCGGAGCATGGCGGCCATACGAGGACCGTGCACCTGGGCCGAGAACCCGCGCTCGACGGTCTCACGTCCCGCCGCTCCCAACCGCCGGCGTTCGGGGTCAGAGCCCAACAAGGCGCCGAGCGCGGCCACCCACTCATCGTCGCCATCGGCGAGCATGCCGTTCACGCCGTGGGAGATGATCTCGGTGTTGACTCCCACGGGCGAGCACACCGCCGGGATCCCGAGGCCCATGTACTGCAGGGCCTTGGCTCCGCACTTTCCCCTGCTCCACGGATCGTCGGGGAGGGGCATCACACCCACGTCGATGCCCCGCAGATCGTCGACCTCCGACTCGCTGCGCCACGGCCTGTTCTCCACCTCCACGCCCGCCATCCGGTACTCGGCAGGGCCGATGACCCGCAGCACGAAATCGTGCTGTTCCCGCAGCGCGATTAGCGCTCTCTGCAGCCGGTCGAGGTGCTGGTAGGTGCTGTGGGTGCCAGTCCAGCCGATGACAAGCCGGGCGTTGGCGGGGCGGTCGGCGAGGTGGTAGCGGTCGAGGTCGATCGTGGTCGGCACGATCTCGACCCGCGGGTTCCAGCGCCGGGCGTACTCGGCCAGGTACCCGTTGCCGACCGTGACGCACGACGCGGCCCGGCAGATCGTCGCCGTCTTCCCGGCGAACTTGAGGCGGCTGAGGCCGGCGTTCGTCGGGCTCACGTAGGGCACGAAGATGGCATCGTCGAAGTCGTAGACCACCGGCGGGCCGAACCGGCCCAGCCACCGCTCAAAGACGGCCGGACCCACAAGGGCCGCCTCGCGGTAGAGGAACACTGCGTCGTACCCGCGGGCGCGCCAGGCGTGGCCCACCCGTCGCAGGCAGCCGGCGGCGACCTCGACCGCCTTGGCCCCGTAGCGCCCCGGCGCGTAGAGGAGCTCGTGCAACCGGTCGGTCTCGAACGAGGCGTAGTCCACGTCGACACCTTCGGCGGCGAGGAACGGCTCCCACTGCTCGATGCGGTATCGCTGGCCGGGCGACCGGTCGTGAACGCTCGGGACGACGGCCAGGACGCGCACTTGGTCGGCAACGGAAATCACAGCACCATCTTGGGCGCCGACAGATCGGAATAGAGGACGCGGATGTCGTCGATCAGCCGCTGCTTGCCGAAACGGCTGCGCACGCTCTCCCGGCCGGCCGCCGCCATGGTGGCGCTCTGGTCGGGATGGTCGAGGCTGCGCCGGACCAGGCCGGCGACGGCCTCGGCGTCGCCCGACGGGGCCAGCCAGCCGGTGACTCCATGTTCCACGACGTGGCGGACCCCTCCGACGTCGGTGGCCACCACCGGGCGGGCCGCGGCCAGGGCTTCGATCAGGGCCACCGGCGTCCCCTCGTTGCGGCTGGTGAGGACCACGACGCCGAGGTCGGACATGGCCCCGGCCACGTCGGGCCACCAGCCGACGAAGTGCACGCGGTCGGCCAGGCCGAGCTCGCGAGCCCGGCCGGCCAATGCCTCGCGCTCCTCCCCATCGCCCACGACGGCCACGTGGACCCCGGGCAGGCGCACCACGGCATCGAGGAGGACCTCGATGGCCTTGATGGCCACCAACCGCCCGACGATACCGACCAGCGGCTGGTCGACATCGAGGCCGAGGTGCCTCCGCAGATCGCCCCGGGGCTGGTCCACGGCCAGAAAGGCGTCGAGATCGAGGCCCAAGGGAATGACGTGGAACTCCCGCCCGCGGCCGATGCCGAGATCCTGCAGGCCGTCGCGGATCTGCGGGCTCACTGCGATGAGCACGTCGGTGGAGCGGGCCATGCGCCGCTCGACCTCGATGAAGGCCCGTTGGACGGCCGGGTTGAAGTAGCCCTCCAGCACGTGGCCGTGGAAGGTGTGCACGGTGCGGGGCCGCGCGCTGGGCATGGTGCGCACCGCCAGCCGGCCGACGGTGCCGGCCTTCGCCATGTGGGTGTGAAGGAGGCCGGCCCCGGTCTCGGCGAGCAGGCGGCGCACGGCCACCACCGCCCGAGCGTCCATGCCGGCGTTGAGCGGTCGGGTCAGGGGCACCCGCCGCACGGTCACCATCGGGTCGGACAGCTCGCCCTCGACCGTGGTGGGTCGCCCGGCGGCCAGGACGGTCGGGAAGTCGGCATGGAGCTCACGGGTTAGCAGCAGCGCCTGGCGGGCCGGCCCACCGACGTTGAGCCGGGTGATCAGCCGGACGGTGCTCGTCGGCGTCAAGGAACGGCTCATGCCAGCGCCGGCCGGTTCGCCCGTAGCAGTTCGTCGTACAGCGCCACGTAGCGGGGCGCGCCGACGGTGGCGAGATCGAAGAGGCGAAGGGCGGCGTCCCGGCACTTCTCGGCGACGTCGGGGGCGGCGACGATGGACCCCACCGCGGTGAGGGCCTCGGCATAACCCTCCGGGGAGAGCGATCGGATGAGCACGCCGATCCCTTGGTCGGTGATCTGGCTGTCGATGTCACCCACGCCTGCGGTGGCCACGACGGGCACGCCGCACGCCAGGTACTCGGCGATCTTGGTCGGCGACGATGCCTGCTTGGAGTACGTCTCCGGTATGAACGACAGCGCCATGTCGGCGGCCACCACATGCTCGGCGATCTCCTGGGGTGCAACCGACTTGACCGCGAAATCGCCCCGGGCCAGGCCCCCGGCCGCGATCTGTTCGGCCACGCGGTCGACGTCGCGCTGAGTCAGCACCAGGAAGAACGTCGAGGGGTCGGTCCCCTTGGCCGCCACCGCGAACTGCACCATCTCGTCGAACAGATAGAACCCCGTCGTCGACCCGACGTAGACCAAGACCCGCCGGCCACCCACCCCCAGGCGCTGCTTGGCCGCCGCTTTAGCCGCCGGCGTGGGAGTGGGGAACGTGGCCAGGTCCACACAGCAGGGGATGACCTCGATCGGGACCGAGGGAGCCGCCAGCGTGAGGATGGCCCGGGCCCGGTCGGTCAGCACGACGAGACCGTCGGCCCGGCGCAGGACACGTGCCTCGACCGCCTTCATGGCCCGGAAGAGCGCGCCGTTGGCCGGCCACACGCCGGCGTCGACGTACTCCTCGGGCATGAAGCCCCGCACGTCGAAAAGGAACCGAGGTCTCGCCGGCCCTCGGCCCATCCCGAGCACGGCCATCGCCGCGGGCACGTGGCTGCGGGCGTGGACGACGTCGACCGCGTCGGCTCGGACCTGCCGGCGCACGAACAAGGCGCCGACCCCGATGTCGAGCAGCGTGGCCGGGAGGCTGGGGCGCTTGTGGTAGCGCCGGCGGTGCCACTGGATGCCATCCGCCCGCAGCGAAGCCGCCTTCTTCTCGACCGCGTCGGTGTCCGCGGCAGCCGGCTCGAAGGTCAGCAAGGTCACGGCAACGCCGCCGGCGACGATGGCCCGGAGGTAGGGAAGCACCTGGGTCTGCACCAAGGGCTCGTGCAAGGAGAAGTAGCAGAGGTAGGTGGCGCGGGGCGTCACCACTGCTGCTGACGCAGGAAGATCTCGAGGGTGAGCAACGTCCAGATGCTGTGCCCGTGCCCGGCGGCGCCAGCCTGGTGCTCGTCGAGCAGCGCCCGGACGGCAACCGGGTCGAGATGGCCGGCGATGCGGGAGTCCGCCGACGCCAACATGCCCTCGGCGTAGCTCTTCAAGTCGGTGCGGAACCATCGGTCGAGGGGGATACCGAAGCCCCGCTTCCGGCGGTGCAGCAGGTGGCGCGGCAGGAGGTCGCGCGCCGTCGCCTTGAGAAGGCGCTTGAGGGAGAACCCGCGCACCTTGGTCGACGGAGCCAGGCGCATCACGAACTCGGCCAGCTCGGTGTCGAGGAACGGCGAGCGGACCTCGAGCCCGTGGGCCATGGCCATCCGGTCGACCTTGGGCAGAAGGTCGTCGAGGAGGTAGGTGCGGACATTCAGATCGAGCAGCCGGTCGAGCGTGGCCGCACCCGACGAAGCGTCCCAGATGCGCCGGTAGTCGTCCACCGCCCAGGCCGAGGAACCGGGCGCCAGGCGGCGGCGCCACTCCTCGGGCACATAGTTGATCCATGCCAGATAGGCCTCGGGCATGTCGGTGCCAGCCTTGGTCAGCATGCGGGTGACGCTCGCCCCCCTTCCCCCTAAAGCGCCGGCGGGCATCCGGCGGGAGAGGTCCACAACGGCTTTGCGGACGCCTTGCGGTGCGCCCTGGAACGGCGCCAGCGCCACGGCGGCGGCGAAGCGCTCGTAGCCGCCGAAGAGCTCGTCGCCCCCGTCGCCGCAAAGGGCGACGGTCACGTGACGCTTGGTGAGCTCGGCGAGCAGGTACGTGGGCAATGCGCTGGAGTCACCGAAGGGTTGGTCGTGATGAAACACAAGGCGCTCGATGAGCTCGGACTTCTCGGGGTGAACGACGAACTCGGTGTGTTCGGTGCCGTAGAGCTTTGCCACCTCGGCCGCGAACGGCCGCTCGTCGAACCCCTCGTCGTCCTCGAACCCGATGGTGAAGGTGCGCACCGGCTTCGGGCTCAGCCGGGCCATGAACGCGACCACGGTGGAGGAGTCGACCCCGCCCGACAGGAAGGCGCCCAAGGGCACGTCCGCCACCAGCCGGCGGTCGACCGCGTCGCAGAGCAGGCGCCGGGTTTCCCTGCGGGCCTCCTCGAAGTCGCAGTCAATCCGCTCCACCCCGTCCAGCCCAGGGACGGGAGGGTTCCAGTAGCACTCGATCGCCACGGCACCGCCCGAGTCGACGGTGAGGACGTGGCCGGGCGGCACGCTGCGGATGCCCTCGAAGAACGTCCGCGGGGTGGGTACGTAGCCGAAGGTCAGGTAGGCGGGAATGGCTTCGGGATCGAGCCCCCTCGGCACCAGGGGATCGGCGAGCACGGCCTTGATCTCGCTGCCGAACACGAACCTGTTGGCGTCGTGCCAGTAGTACAGCGGCTTCTTGCCGAACCGGTCCCGCCCCAGCAGGAGGCGCCGGCGGCGCTCGTCCCAGGCCGCGAACGCAAACATGCCGTCGAGGGACCGGGCCAGGGCGACGGCGTCGAGATCCTCGGCCAGGTGAGCGATGACTTCGG
>JBBQRO010000078.1:0-14383 GCA_038214685.1 Acidimicrobiales bacterium | reverse complement strand
CGACTCCGACTCCGACTCCGACTCCGACTCCGACTCCGACTCCGACTCCGACTCCGACTCCGACTCCGACTCCGACTCCGACTCCGACTCCGACTCCGACTCCGACTCCGACTCCGACTTGTCGCCCCCCCGCTTGAAGTAGCGGGCTCAACGACGCCGACGACGACTGCCTTCCCGTGCACGCGCCCTCTTCACGACGACAGGTCGGGGACCGGGCCCCCGTCGCCCGGTAGGCGGGTTGCGTACCGCAACATTGGCGAGACAATCGCGAATCAGCGTCGAGATGGTCCTGCCCGCTCCAACACGAGGTGGCGGATGTCTCTCGGGCTGGGACAAGATCGGAACCGTCAGCCCGAGGAAGAGGTAATCACCATGACGACCGCATCACAGGTGAAGGCCCGGCTCGACCACCCGGTGATCGACGCCGACGGCCACACCATCGAGTTCATGCCCGCCGTGGGGCAGGTGCTTCGCGAACTGGCTGGCGCCGATGTCGCCGTCCCGCTCTTCGACGGGCGGACGGGCCTCGCCGGCGGCTGGTACCGGCGCTCACCGGCCCACCGCGCCGAGACGC
The DNA here is from genome assembly GCA_038214685.1 of Acidimicrobiales bacterium. GTDB lineage: Bacteria > Actinomycetota > Acidimicrobiia > Acidimicrobiales > AC-14 > CADCTB01. Next base: position 13,809 of record JBBQRO010000078.1, on the reverse strand, counting down.
GCCAGGTCCGTCCGCCCTGGTGGGGTCTTCCGGCGGAGAACACGCTGGACCGGACCACCGCCATGCTGCCCGGCCTGCTTCATGAACGCCTGGGCGAACTCGGGATCGACTTCGCGGTGGTCTACCCGACGAGTGGGCTGCAGGCATCGGGCTATCCGGTGACCGAGCTGCGCCAGGCGTTGTGTCGTGCCATCAACACCTACCATGCCGAGGTCTTCGCCCCCTACCGCGACCGGCTGGCGCCGGTGGCGGTGATCCCGATGCACACGCCGGAGGAGGCCATCGCTGAGCTCGATCACGCCGTGGGCGTGTTGGGGATGAAGGCGACGATGATGGCCGGGATCGTCGAACGCCCGATCGGCGCAGTGGCCGAAGGCGCTCCGGCGGTGGCGCGCTACGCCCGTTGGGTCGATTCGTTGGGCATCGACAGCGAGTACGACTACGACCCGGTGTGGCGGCGCTGCGCCGAGTTGAAGGTGGCGCCGGCGTTCCACTCGGGAGGGATGGGTTGGGGCAGCCGGGGATCGACGCAGAACTACATGTTCAATCACCTCGGCCATTTCGCCGCCGCGGGCGAGGCCACTTGCCGCTCGCTGTTCATGGCCGGAGTTACCAACCGATTCCCCGAGCTGCGATTCGCGTTCCTTGAAGGTGGCGTCGGTTGGGCCGCGAACCTGTACAACGACATCGTCGGGCACTGGGAGAAGCGCAACCGGAACACGGTGATGCGCTACGACCCCCGCCGCATCGATGTCGGCCTTATGGAGGGCCTGTTCCGCTCGCACGGCGCAGCGGTGACCGCCAAGGTTGACGGCGAACTCCGTCCGCTGCTCGAACGGCTGGCGGTCAACCTCGAATCGGACGACATGCTCGACGAGTGGGCCGCCACTGGTATCGAGCGGGCCGAGGACATCGTCGATCGCTTCGCCCGGTCCTTCTACTTCGGCTGCGAGGCCGACGACCCGATGAACGCGATGGCCTTTGACACCCGGCTCAACCGCTTCGGGGCGCGGCTCGGGGCGATCTTCAGCTCCGACATCGGCCACTGGGACGTCCCCGACATGCGCGAGGTGCTGGAGGAGGCGTACGAGCTGGTGTCCCACGAGCTGCTGAGCGAGGCCGACTTCCGCGACTTCACCTTCGCCAACGTCACCCGCCTGTACGGCGCGGCCAACCCCGAGTTCTTCGAAGGCACAGCAGTAGCGGACGCCTGCCGTCGTGAGCTCGCAGCCGATGCCGTACCTGATCTGCTTGAATCACGAAGCGCATCTCACGAGGCGGAGGGGTCTGACGATGGACACGGCACGCCATAGCGGCAAGGTCGCGCTGGTGACGGGCGCGGGGTCGGGGATCGGACTTGCCGCCGTGCGCCGGCTGGCCGATGAGGGGGCGACCGTGATCGGATGCGACATCAACGCCGACGCCGTCGAGGCGGTTCGCGCGGCCGTTCCGGACGGCACGTTCCACATCGCTGACATCTCCGATCCCCGGGCGACGGATGGCCTCGTCGACGGCGCGCTCGCCGCGCACGGCAGGGTCGACGTCCTAGCGAACGTCGCCGGCATCAACGACTCCTTCCTCGGTGCTCACGAGCTGGATGACGCGACCTGGGAGCGTGTCCTGGCCGTCAACACCACTGCGGTCATGCGGCTGTGCCGCAGGGTGCTGCCGCCGATGATGAGGCAGCGGCGCGGGGCGATCGTGAACATCGCGTCGATCTCGGGCCTGGGTGGCGGCGCGTCCGGCTTGGCCTACACGGCGTCGAAGCACGCCGTGGTCGGGATCACCCGCTCGATTGCCTTCATGTACCGGGACGAAGGGCTGCGCTGCAACGCGATTTGTCCGGGCGGGGTGCGTACGAACATCTTGAAGTCGTCTCCGCCTCCCAGCGAGTGGGGTTTCGAGCGGCTGGCGAAGTTCCACGCGCTCGGGGTGCGGATCGCCCAACCGGACGAGATCGCGGCGCTGCTGTCGTGGTTGGTCAGCGACGAAGCATCGAACGTGAATGGTGCGGTCATCAGCGCCGACGGCGGCTGGACGTCAGGCTGACCGTCGGCGGCGAGGACCGGCGTGAGCGGCTGCGTTCAGGACGGGACGATCGTGATGTGGATGTCGTCCGCGTCTCCTTTGCCCCCGAGCGTCCGCAGTGCGGGGTCGGCCTGTTCGAGGTCGAAGGAGTGGGTGCAGAACAGCTCGAAGGGTAGCGGCCCGACTCGAGCAGGTCGATGGCCGTGCGCACGGACCCGTAGTCCTGGCCCCAGACGCCCCGCAAGGTGAGCTCCTTGTTCCCGGCATGGGCGGGAGCACGAGGGAGCGAGGAGGAGGTTCAGGTCGAGACGTGCGAGGCGCCGTCGCAGTCGAGGAGCTTGTCGAGGCTTCTCCTTGGCACTCGGAGGGTGCGGCCGATCTCGATGCAGGGAAGCCGGCCCGTCCGTGGGTGGTGCGCCATTGGCGGGCGGCGGCGTTGCGGCTGATTCTCAGGATGGCCGCGGCTTCCTCGATTGTGAAGACCTCGGTTGGGGGCGCGGGGAGCTCCCCACGTTTCCGCCTCGGCCTTGATCACCGTGTTGCGGCTCACCCCCGACGCCGTCGCCCCGCTGTCTTGCCGCCCCGCCCCAGCCCCCGCCACGACTCGCCGCTGAACCTTGTTCATGTGCGGCAAGACCACCCCGAGAAACCGCGCGAGCACCTAAGGGGTGACCTCCACGCCGCCATGATCTACGCGCGCGCTAACCTGTCGTGGACTCTAGTCCGCTCTGGCCAACGATGTACGACTCACTGCACGCCGGGCAGCCCGCCCGCCGCTCCCCGAACCCCGGGAGCCAAGCCGACCACGATGGGAGCAGGGCCTCGGTTGGTCGCTGGCCATCACCCCTTGGGGAACCGAGCACGTAATTTTATTGGGCCGCATGCTGCTGGCAGCCCTTCTCGGCTTGGGCCTCGGCATGGAGGGCGGCGAGATGCTCTAGCTTCCTGGCGTCGAGGACGACCGTGAGCGTGTCGGCCTCGCACTCGAACACCAGACGGTCGTCGACGCGGCCAGCCCAGCATCGCTTGCGGGGCCGGCGGAAGAGCAGGACGCCTGGCCGGTCTATCCCGCCGGGCTGTGGGAGCCCTACCGTGCCCGCCGCTAGTAGAAGTCGGGCGAGGACATCTACGCGCTGCTCGGAATCCCCGGCGAGGTCCGGGCCGGTGGTCTGGCGCACCTGGCGCGACCTCCAGCTCTTCGACGTGTCGCCCCGCCGGTGTCATCGGCATCCCCTCGGCGGTGAGCGGTCAGGCGTGACCGTGGCGGAGGAGCTTGCCGGGCAGATCGCCGCCCGGGCGGACCTGATCCACCTCGTCCTGGCGGATCACTGTACCGTTGACCACGACGGCCTTGATGCCCTTGGCCTCCGAGATGATGCGGTCGGCGCCACCAGGCAGGTCGTAGACCCGCTTCTTGCCTCGGTGGCCGACCTCAGCGGCGTCGAAGACGACGACGTCACCGGGCTTGCCGACCTCGAGGGTGCCCCGATCGGTGATGCCGAACACCTGCGCCGGGCGCTGCGTGAGCATGTGGACCGCTTCCTCGAGAGAGAAGGTCTGGCGCTCCCGCACGAAGGTGGAGAGGAACTCGGTGGAGTACTTGGCGTCGCAGAGCTGGCTGGCGTGCGCCCCGGCGTCGGACAGGCCGATGACCGTGTTCGGGTCCTGCAGCAGCTCCTGGATCGAGTCACGGTCGTAGTTGATGACGTCCTGGGTGATGCGCATCTCGAGGTCGGAGTCGAGGGCCAGGTCGAGCACCACGTCGACGGGGTCCCTGCCCTGCTGGTCGGCAAGAGCCTGGACGTTGAGGCCCTCGTAGGAGGTGTCGTTCGGCAGGTAGGAGATCGTGGTGCGGGCCCAGCGGTCGCCGATCTTGCCGCCGTTCCCCGCCTTCAGCTTGAACTCCTCGCGCCACTCGGCATCGGCGTAGATGGCCTTCTTGCCGTCCAGGTCGGCCCGGCTCACTGCGTTGAAACAACGCAGCGGCTCGTAGAGGAACGGGGCCTTCCAGCTGATCTCGAACTGGACAGGCTGCACGGCGACCTGGGGGAAGACGGGGAGGCCCCGGCCGGCGATCACGGCCGCTTTGGCCAGCTCCTCCCGGTAGTCCTGGCCGGGGGTACCCGAGAGCAACGCGGTCCAGGACACCGGCTTGCCGGTCAGCTCGGAGATGCGGGCGAACTCCTCGTGGCCGAGCCCGCGACCGACGGTCGCCTGCACGACGCCGTGCCCGAACGCGCTGAGGGCGCCGGCGATCTCGATGATCTCGTCGGGCGTCGCCACGCGGGACGGCACCGGCTTGCCGTCGTAGCCGATGTGGGTGACCGCCCGGGACGTGGAGAACCCGAGGGCGCCGGCTTCGAGCGCCTCGTGCAGGATGCGCTTCTGGGCGGCGATCTCCTCGGGCGTCGCCTCCCGCTCCACGGAGTCCTCCCCCATCACGTACATGCGCAGGGCGGTGTGGCCCAGCAGGGCGCTCACGTTCACGGCGCAGCCCCGGCCCTCGACGGCGTCGAGGTACTCCGGAAAGGTCTGGAAGGGCCACTCGGCGGACAGCCCCGCCCGCAGGGCGTCGACCGACATCCCTTCCACGTTCTCGAGGGTGCGCATGATGAGGTCGCGGTGCAGGGGCCGGGTCGGGGCGACCGAGAAGCCGCAGTTGCCCATGACGATGGTTGTGACGCCGTGCCACGGCGAGCAGCTCACAAGCTGGTCCCAGATGATCTGGGCGTCGTAATGGGTGTGGATGTCGACGAAGCCGGGGCAGACGACCTTGCCGGTCGCGTCGATCGTGCGGACCGCGTCCCCGGGCGCGATACCGAGGGCGACCACCTTGCCGTCCTTGATGCCGACGTCGCCCACGAACCGGGGAGCCTTCGTGCCGTCCACGATCGTGCCGCCGGTGATTTTCAGGTCGTATGCCATGGACGAGCCCCCCGGGCATCGGTGACTTAGCGTGACCACCGCAGAACGTAACATGCAGGGCCGGGCTGGCGGGGCGTGGTGCCGAACGGGTCGGTGGGCAAGGCGGGCGGGCGGGGCCATCGTGCCGCTGGCGTAGAACCCGCCGGCGCCCTGGAATTCGTCCAGGCGGCGACGCCGAGCCTCCGCCAGGTAACGCCGCACGTGAGCACGACCGCCCGGGCGTGGACCGGGTCGCACCCCGCCGGGCGCACGACGCGGTCGTCGCCGTCAACGTCGAGGCTGACCGCCTCCCGCCCGACAAGAGGTCAGCGCCGAAAAGCCAGGCCTGTTCGACGGCCCGGTTGGCGAACTCGTCCTCGGCAAGGCCGTGCTGGAAGCCGAGGTAGTTGCGGATCATGGAGCTGGTGCTCGCCTGCCCGCCTGGGAGCCTACAGTCGATCAACGCAGTCTGCAGCCCCTCGGACGCCGCGTACACCGCAGTGGCCAGCCCGGCGGGGCCGGCGCCGATGATGGCGATATCGCACCCGCCCCGTCGGCGGCGTGGTCGCGAAGCCCAGCGCTGCCTCGATCTCTGCGACCGACGGGGACTCCAGCACGGGGCCGCTCTTGAAGGCGAGCACCGGCAGTCTCGAGCCGTCCATGCCCACCCAGGCGAGAAGCAGCCCGCCCGCCTCGTCGTCCCTCGCGTGGACGCAAACGGTATACCCATGCGGGCGGAAAGCGTGCGGACATCATGAGACGACGAGGCCCACTCGTCCCCGACGACCTCTATCGCGGGGTGCGGGGAAGGTTGGCCCTGCGCCAACCTTCCAGGACCTCGGTCCCTATCTGCCACAGTGGTGTCTGCCGGCTACGGTTCTTGGCAAAGATAATGCCCAGCGCTTCCCTCGACGTCGGCTGGCGAAGGACGCGGGTGAACGTGGGCCGCTCTCGGGTAGCCCGTCGGTGGCTGCTGGTTCTGCCGTTCGAGGGGGTTCGCCATGGATCAGGCCGAGGTGGCCACGAGTTTCATGGAGGCGATGGAGCGTCGCGACTGGGACGGCGCCTTCGACCAGTTCACCGAGGACTGCCGGTGGCACAGCCCCGGCAGATAGGGGATCGCGTTGAGGAGTTGGTTGAGGGCGTGTGCTACGGCTGGGGGGCTTGCTGCGTTGTTCGACGAGACGGCGCCGGTGGTGTGCTCGGGCCCGGGGGCCTGAGGCGTCCCGTGCTCGGCTGTCTGTTGTGTTGCTCGAGGAGGAGGCGCATCCGTGTCCTCGAGTTCTTGTTGACGCGATGACGACGTTCGTGTTGGTCCACGGGGCGGTGGCCGCGAACATCAGGGTCGAAGACGACCGACAGCGGCAGAACCTGCAGGCAATTCCTCCGGCGGAATACAGGGGGCTGTACCCGGGCCGGGCTCGTGAGACCCAAGGCGGCCGTCAGATGATGTGGTGCTCCCGAACGAGCACGAAGGGGAGGTCGGCCTGGAGGAAGTTCGGTTCGTCGGCCCGCACGGCCGTCAACTCGGGCGACGCTGCGTTTGCCCGCAGCTGCTCCATGGAAGGGAACCAGGTCATCGGCAGGCCCATCACGTCGTACTCGGCGCCACCGGGCCGAGCGTGGTTCTGCACGTAGCGAGCCAGGCCCGGCAGCCGCATCGCGACCGCCGCGTGCGTGGTGCGCCAGTACGCCTGGGCGTCGGCCAGGGTGAGGTCGGGACGGCGCCGCAACCGGGTGATGATCTTGACCCCGCCACCGGCCGGGATGGCCCCGTTGGCGATCACGACCTCCTCGGCCATGATCGTGCTGCGACTGTCAGGGCCCATGAACTCCAGCTCGTCGGCGAGGAGGTTCTCCAGCGCGTCGGTGCCCCGGTGCGCCTTCAGGTCGTCGCGGTCGTCCCACCACGTCTCGGCTACGCCGTCGGCGAACGGCTGGCGTCCGTTGGCGTACTGGCTCTCGAGCACGTGGTTCTGGACGTACTTCCGCAGGCCCGGGAGCTGCAGCACCACCTTGGGATGCTCCTCCCGCCAGTACGTCTGGAACTTCTCCACCGACATGCCATCACGGCGCCGGAACGTGCTCAAAGCCTTGATCATGACCTCGAAACGTATCGCGCGACAGTCGCCGCCCGAGCTGGCACGCGCGCGCCGCATGCCCGGCCGCTGGGACCGACCAATTCTTCCCGACACGGACCAGCCGGCCGCACATCAGAGGTCTTGCCCGCCGATCCCCGCCGTCGGTGACGAAGCGCCGGGTCACTCGTCGCCCGTGCACCGATGGCGGGCGCGCCTCTGCCAGTGAGCGAGGGATCCCGACGGCGCCTTCTGAGCGGCGCATGGCGTGCCGCTTGCTGATCGGCAGGTGGTCGTCCTCGTCGCCTCCGGCACGGATCTCGTCGGGGTCGACACCGGCGGCGCGGGCGGACTCGCAGGCGGCGAGCTCGGATCCGGTCACCCACAGCGAGCCGTCATCGTTGACGACGGGTACCAGTCGGAAGCTATCACCTGCCCCGACATCGGCACACGACCTTCAGCACGACCTCTATCACGACCTCCGGCACGACCTCCGGCGGGCCCGCCCGGGGCCCGGGCGGCGGCGAGGGCGGCGCCGGCGTCGATCATGCGGGCCGCTTCCGCTTTGGTCACACCGAGCGCCGCGGCCGCGTCGGCCTCGTCGTGGAGCACGTCCCCGTCGGGGCCGACACGGGTGGGCGTGCCCGCGCCGAGATGGTCCCGCCTCCCGGCAGATCCCTGGGCGGAGATTAGCCGCCCACCGGTGCGGGGGTCCCGCCCTGCAAGGACGGCGGCGAAGTCGTCACGCCGAACGTCGCCTCGCAGGTCGGCGAGCGCCGCGGCCCGGCCGGGCTCCTCGCCGCTGTCGGCGTAGTAGCGGGACGGGCCGTCGCCGCCGCCCGGTGCCGGTCCGGCCGGTGATTGCGCCGGAGAAGGCTGGGGCTGGAGGTAGCGGACGACCCAGTCCCACGACCCGGCTCACGTCGCTGCGGGCGCCGCCCAATGGGGCGACCGTGAACTTCACGAGTGGGCCCGGGCAGGATGGCCTGCAGGTTTCCCGAAGAGGAACCTGCATATGTGTGACCGTCGGAGCTGCCCCTCGCGGAGTACTCGGTCGTGCTCAGCCGGGCCGCTGGCGGGGTGGTCGTGCTGGCGGGGGAGGCTCATCGTCCGCTGGCCTGGACCCGGACGGACAGGGCTGCCGGTTGGATGGCTCGGGGGCGTTGGAGCCGGTCGAGGCGCGCGGTGACCGCAGCGACCGTGGGGTGGCTCTCCCCGGGCTGGGCGAGCTGGTGCACGTGGGCGTCGAGGAGGCGCTCGTGTGCCCGGCGGGTCCACCTGGGGAGCCCTTCGAGGTGGTGGGGGGGCCGGGCGCTCGCAGGTAGACGCCGAAGGAGCAGCCTTGCTCGTGCCAGGTGCGCACCACCCGGTCTAGGGAGTTCATGACCGGCTGTTCGCCCCCGCACCGGCCCCGTGTTGAGCGCCGCGTTGGTTGGGGACGGGCGGGGCGTCTAGCGCCATCTTGGGTGGGATGGTTCGTGGTCACGGTGTCGTCGGGCTGTCCCGGGGTGGGGGCGAGCGTTGGCGGGCGCGCTGGCGTCGCCTGGCCGCGCCCGGCAGGCTGCAACACGAACTCGCCCTCCCTGCGGCCGGCTCTGGCCGTCACGCTGGCCCGGTGCCCCCCGATGCTGCTGACCACCGACCCCTCCGCCACCGCCCGGCCCGACACACCGACGATGCCCTGTTCAGCCATGGTCTCGGCCACCGTGCGCCGGGCCACGGTCACGCCTTGACGGGCGAGCTCGGCGTGGACCCAGTCCGAGCCGTAGGTGCCGTGCGACGCGGGGTGGACCGCTTCGAGGCGGGCGACGAGCGCCCGGCGGGTCCCCGCCCGGGCTTCGGCGCGGGCTCTGCCGTGGCGGTGCCAGTCGAAGGACGACGACTCGGGCACGCCTACGACGGCGCACAGGTCGGTGATCTTGTGATTGGCCTTCTAAGTGTTGATGAACCGGTAAGTGTTCACCCGCGGTTCTCCTTCACCCAGAAGGCTACACACCCGGGCCCGTCGCCCTCGGCCACCAAGTTGGCCGTGGGTGGCCGGGTGGATACCTCTTCTCGGGCACGTTGCTCAACACCTTCTTTCAGGATGTCAAGTTTGATGATCCATTCGCGTTTCTCGGCGTGTAACTGCTCGAGCTCAGCGCGGTCAGCGACGTCGAGCTCGTCGTCTTTGTTCTCTGCCGTCCTGGTCGGTCATCCACTTCGCGAGTGTAGTAGGCCTTTAGTGAACTGTTTTCCGTAGGGCTGCCCCGGCCGAGCGCCTTGGAATGATATTTTTGTATGATAAATAGGTGATGGAAGGCCAATCTAAGGTATCTCACGCAGGCGCAGCTGCGGGAATTGACTGGGTTGTCTGATCAAATCAGAGTGGTCGGGGCGCCGTCGCAGAAACGACCATTTATGAGACACAAGGCGCAATTCGAACACCCTGGAACCTTTGCCGGACGCCCGCCAAAACTCACCGTCAAAAACCCCCCACAGTCCCTCAACCAAGCGGCACGTGCAGGATCCTGCACAGATCCTCCTCACAGGCCGATCTGATCTGCACGACGGCGGTGGCCCCGCCGTCCTCGGAAAGCGAACGGCAGACGCGGACCACGGTGCCGTGGTCGGCCGAGGCATAGTAACGACTCGTACATGCGCCTCTCGAGGTCGCGCGGCCAACGGGTCGATAGCTTCCTGGCCCCGTTGGCCGCTAAACCTGCCCCGTCAGCACCCGCGCATCCCCACCTTGACCGTGTCAGCGACAGGTGGACGAGGACTGGTCCCAAGCGCACGGCTTGGACTTGCCCTCGAGGTTGACGATGTCGGTCTTCACCACGAAGGCCTGCTTCGCCGAGTCGTACTGCTGGAATACGCCGGCTTCGATAGGAAACGGGTCCTTGTTGCCGCTCATCGAGAGGCTGATACCCGGGAGCACGAAGGGATGGGTCATCGTCATCGAACGCTGGGCCAGGATGAAGTTGCTGCGGGTCAGCCCGCCGTCCAGCTCACCAGCGATGATCAGCGCCTGAACCATCGGCCAGCCGAAGAACGTGCCCGAATTCAGGTTGCCCGACGAGGCCGGGTCGATGCCCTTCGAGCGCAGAAGGTCGGCCATGAACTTCACGAAGGGGTCATTAGCCTGCAGCGGGTCGGTCATGTCCTTGGCGCCACCATTAGCCAGCCACCAGCCCTCGGACGCCGTGCCGTCGCCGCCAACCTTCGATTTGCCCATGGTGGCGTTGTTACCGCACGGCGAATCGTCGATGAGGTATTTGGCCGATTCCTTGAGACCGTTCTCAGCAGCGGCCACGACCGACTGCACGCACGGCGTGCCCGCCAGCATCATGATGAAGACGTCGGGGTCCTTCGATGCGAGCGTGGTCATCTCATTGGTGACCGTGGCCGCCGAGGGCTCGATCGTCTCGGTGAAGTACTCGATCTTGTCCTGCAGGTTGTTCTGGGCGATATACGCCTTGAACGTGGCGTCGTAGACCTTGCCGAAGTCGTTGTTCATGACCAAGGCGGCCACCTTCGCCTTCCCGCCGAATTCGGCCAAGCGCTGCTCGATGAACGCGCCCCACATGGTGGCTTCGGTGTTGTAGGTGAGCGCAAGGCCGGTGGACCACGGGTGGTTCACCGGGTCGTTCCACGCGGGGTGCCCGCTGATCACCCACGGATGCGGAATGCACCGCTGATTGAGCTTGTCGTACACCTTCATGGCGTTGGGCGTGCCGAGCGTCCACATGGCGAACACCTTTGTGGAGTCGATCAGCTCGTCCACGAGCGGGATGGTGCGGGCGGGGTCGTAGCCGTCGTCGCGGTTTAGCACCGTCACCTTGCGGGTCTTACCGTTCGAGTCCTTAAAGGCGCCCTTGTCGCCCCAGTACTCCAACATGGCGTTGATCGCGCGATAGTAATTGATCGAGTCGGCCAGCGTGCCCGAGGACGCGCCAGTCTCTCCGAGCTTGATCTCGGTGTCGGTCAGGCCTTCGGTGTCCGACCAACCCGACCCGCACCTGGACAGGTCCATCGTGAACCCGTCCGGCCCCGTGACGGCCTTGCCGTCTGCGGACTTGCCGAACTTGTTTTCTTTGATCTTCTTGACGATCTCGTCCCGCTGGCTTTTCCAGAGCGCTTCCCATTGGTCCATCGACGTCGGAGCGGGCAGAACCGTCGTGGTCGACCCCCCGGTCGCGCCGTCCAAGGCGGCCTTGACGCCCGACTCGACCCCCGAGTCGAGCGTGGCCTGGCTGCTCCCGCCGCCGCCGCCGTCGTCACCGCCGCACGACGCAGCCAGTAGTGCCATCCCCAACAGGGCTCCACCAAGGACACGCGCTCGCATGTGCATTCCCCCTTGTCCGTGCCTGCACGTCCGTCAGTCGTATAAGTCCAGAACCTAGCGTCAGCCCTCTGCCACCGGCACGTTCTGTTGTCGGTGGCCATCTCGGTGAGCCAGCGGCTGTAGGCGTCGGCGTGGTGCAGCCCGGCGGTCAGCGGTCGACGCCGAGCTCGGCGTACCAGTTAGCCACTCCCGTACATCTGAGGGTCGCGAGTTCGAATCTCATCATCCGCTCAAGGGAAAGCCCAGGTGAGACCCGAGTTGGGCCTGGGCTCCGTCGTTCTGGCCGGCGTCCGCTCTCCTGGTGCGCAGAACGTGAGGCCGGACGGACGCGGGGGCGTCGCCAATGGACGTCGGATGGGTCCAGCTGATCGGCCCGCCTACCCGTTCGCTGGCCAGTCGGACGGATCGAGATCACGCCGACGCTGGTGCGCACGTGTTCGCCGAGGGCCCTCGGTGGCAGAGATCGTCGGTGCGGGCTGGGTAGGGGTGCCCGTTGGTGGGTGGTCTGCGGTCGATGGAGGGGCGGGAGCTTTTCGTCATCCTCGGTCGGGCGCCGCTGTCCTACCGCGTGCAGCGGCAGAAGGGCTCGCACCGAACGTTGGTGGCCGATGGCCGTCCTCGGCTCCTGTTCGCCTTCCACGACGGTGACGAGGTGCCGGTCGGTCTCGTGAGGAAGGTGCTCATGAAGGACGTTGGCCTTTCCGAAGATGAGATGCTCGATTCTTGGAGCCTGCTGTCGACGGAGGTGTGATGTTGAAGACGGTCCGAGTGCTGCTCCACCTCGAAGCGACCGACGACGGGGGTGTCGTCTGGTGGGCTGAGAGCGGCGACGTGCCTGGTTTCACGGCGGCCGCGCCGGAGCTGGTCGAGCTACGCCGGCGGGTCCGGGCCGCCTTGGCCGATGACTTTTCCGACGGTGTCACCTACACAGAGGAGCTCGTTGCCACGGACCCCCTGGGATCCGCTTCAACCGCTCAGTCCCGGTTCACCATGATGTCGGAGCAGACGGGTGGCCGGTCCGTGGCCCTGCGGATGAAGTAGCTCGTCGCCGAGTGGACGTGACCACTGCGCTGCTGTGCGACTTCGCGCAGGTGCGGGAAGGCCTGCTGTTCGTGTCGTCGGGTCTGATCACCCGTGTCGTCGCAGAGAGCTTTCCTGCGTTGGTGCCCGTGCACCTGGCCATCGTGGTCGAGCTGGGCCCTGAAGAGGTCGGACTGGCGCACGAGGTGCGCTTGACAGCGCTTCGGTCGAGAGATGGCGAGGTGCTCGCGAGGGGTCGTGCAGGCCATGCAGCCGAGCAGAGAGGTCTTGCTGCCAGGCGAGACGTTGCAGATCCCGTTCGTGGCCGTGCTCGGCCTGGCGGCTGAGGAGCCCGGCCCGTACGACATGCGAGTGGTAGCGGACAGCTCAACGGCACGGTTGCTGCGCTTCTACGTCGTCGGACCTGGCTAGTGCCCTGGCCCTGAACGTTGGTGGGGGTTGCGTCCACCACTCGGGGGCCGGGTTTTGTTTTGATCTGGGGCATGTCTGCACCGTTGCGAGTCCGGCGGCTGACCGATCACGAGGGCCGTCTGATCACCCAGATCGTGCGTCGTGGTGGAGGCCGTTCAGACAAATCGATCGTGAAGTGGCGACGCGCCCCCCCCTATCTGCCATAGTTGTCTGCCGGGTTTCTTACCCGTGATGTTTGGGCGGAGAGGAGGAACCACGATGGTGGCTGTGACCGACGGGACCGAGGTGGCCAGGGTGAAGCGTTCGTGGCCGGCGGAGTACAAGCTGCAGATCTTGGCCGAGATTGACAACGCGTCGGAGCGTGGCGAGGTTGGTGAGATCTGCCGCCGTGAGGGCTTGTACTCGAGCCTGATCGATGCTTGGCGCCGTCAGCGTGACGCCGGCGCGCTCGAAGGGCTCTGAGACCGCAAGACCGGCCCGAAGGCGGCCGAGGTCCCGCGTGGCGAGCTGGCCCGGCTGCGGTCCAGGATCGCCCGGCTTGAGGACAAGCTGGCCACGGCGGAAGAGTTGGTGGCCGCGCAGGGAAAAGTCTCGGCGCTCGTGCACGACTTGTCAGCCAAGAGCGCCGAGCCGAACGAGACGAAGCGTTGAACGCGGCGGCCGACGCGTGGGCGCCCAGGGTCGGCGAGACCCGGGCCTGCGCGGCGTTCGCCGTGTCCGCCAGGACCCGCCGGCATCGTCGCCAGCAGGCAGAGGGCCGGGCGGCGCCGAGGGCGTCGCGGGCGTCGGGCTGTGCGCGGGTGCTGCCGGCGTGGCGCATCCCCGACGGTGAACGGGACCGGATCGTGTCGCTCCTGTGCGAGCCCCGGTTCTGTGATCTCGCCCCGGCGCAGATCTATCACCGGCTCCTCGATGACGGCGTGTACGTGTGCTCGATCCGTCAGATGTACCGGCTGTTGAACGAGAAAGGCCTGGTCAGGGACCGCCGCCGCGGTCATCGGCGCACGGCGGGCTACGCGG
>JBBQRO010000077.1:0-14659 GCA_038214685.1 Acidimicrobiales bacterium | reverse complement strand
GGCTCCACCCTGGGCTCTGTGGTGCGCTTGAGGGCGCGAGCCTCCTCGAAGCGCCGGTGCCGTCCCTTCTTCACCTGGGTGCTCCCGAACTCGTCCTGCCGACCTTGCGACGACACTCTACAGGCGCGCCAGTGGCTAGCGTTGATTCCGAGATGACTGATTCCGAGCCCGCGCCCGACTTCGACGTGGAAGCCATGGTGGCCCGCTTCCGGGAACGGGCCAAAGCGGTGCGCAGCCGCGGCGTGCCGCCCCTCGAGGGGGCAGACCGCCGGCGCTTCATCGAGCGCATGCAGCTCGACTTCCAGGACTTCGCCATGCTCGGCGACGCCTCCGGTTCCCTCGATGACGGCGTGCTCATCCTGCGGGTGGATCTGCGGCCTGGCTCAACGGACCCCGGCCCCTGAGAAGACGTTGCCAGTCCCGCCATCCTGCGCGACAATTCAAAAGTGGTTGAGTAGTCAGCCGTGTCATGGCCGGGCATTCGCCATGACCGTCACGGGAGGCAAACGTGCTCAGCTCGGGAGGGTCAGGATCCAGCGGCCGCCCTCCGGCAGGCGTGAACCCGGGTGAGTTGCAAGTGCTCGTTTCGGGCGACGACACCCGGTATGAGTTTCGCCTGCTCGGCGAGCTCGACCTCTCCACCGCCCCGCAGCTGCGTGACGAGCTGGTACGAGCCTCGACTGAAGGCGCGCAGATGGTCACCGTCGACCTGGCTGATCTGGCTTTCATCGACTCCACCGGACTGTCGGTGCTGATCACCGGGCTGAAGCGCCTACGCCAGCAGGGGGGCGACATGGCCCTGCGTTCCCCCACGCCGAGCATCCGCCGGGTGCTGGAGATCACCGGGCTGACCCAGATCTTCGCCGTCACCTGAGCCGGCTCCCGTTCGGAATTCACTTCGCCGACGCCCCGCCCGGGGACTAGACATGCCGGCACCATGGAAGCGCCGACGCCCGCCCATCTGAGCCCGGTCTCGGCCGACGACGTCAGGGCCGCCGCCGAGCGTCTACGGAACGTGGTGCTGCGCACCCCGCTGGAGCGCAACGACCGCCTGTCGGAACTGCTGGGCGCCGAGGTGTGGCTGAAACGCGAGGACCTCCAGCCCGTCAGGTCCTACAAGCTGCGGGGGGCCTACAACTTCATCGCCTCCCTCGACGCCTCGGAGCGGGCCACCGGAGTGGTCTGTGCCAGCGCCGGCAACCACGCCCAGGGGGTGGCTTTCACCTGCCGGCGCCTGGGCGTGGAGTGCCGGATCGTGCTGCCCCGCACCACCCCCCGCCAGAAGCGCGAGCAGATCAAGGCCCTCGGCGGGCCCGAGACCACGATCGTCGTCGAGGGTCATACCTACGACGACGCCCAGGAGGCGGCCACCGCTCTGGCCGCCCAGCGGGGGTCGGTGCTGGTACCGCCGTTCGACCACCCCCTGGTGATCGCCGGGCAGGGCACCGTGGGCCTGGAGATCTTCGAGCAGCTCGGTGGGCCCCCGGACCTGCTGGTGGTGCCGGTCGGCGGAGGCGGCCTGGCCGCCGGCTGCGCCGTCGCCGCAGCCGGGACCACGCCCCGGGCCCGGGTGGTGGGCGTGGAGCCGGCAGGGGCGGCCAGCATGCGCGCCGCGCTCGACGCCGGCGGCCCGGTAACCCTCTCGTCGATCGACAGCTTCGTCGACGGCGCCGCGGTGCGGCGGGCGGGGGCCTACACCTTCGAGCTCATCCGATCATTGGTCGACCACGTGATGACCGTGCCGGAGGGTGGCGTGTGCACCACCATGCTGCAGCTCTATCAGCGCGACGGCATCATCGCCGAGCCGGCGGGGGCGCTGGCGGTGGCCGCCCTGGCCTCGGGCCTGGCCGTGCCCCACGGCGGAACCGTGGTGTGCGTGGTGTCGGGCGGCAACAACGACGTCAGCCGCTACGGCGAGATCGTAGAGCGCTCGCTGGTGCACGAGGGCCTGAAGCACTACTTCCTGGTGGAGTTTCCCCAGGAGCCCGGTTCCCTGCGGGGGTTCCTCGACAATGTCCTCGGCCCGGGCGACGACATCACCCTGTTCGAGTACGTGAAGAAGAGCAACCGGGAGATCGGCCCGGCGTTGGTGGGCATCGAGCTGGCCGCCACCACCGACCTCGATCCCCTGCTGGCCCGCATGGACACCAGCGGCCTGCACATCGAGCGGCTCTCAGCCGGCTCCCCCGCGTTCCGCTTCCTCGTCTGAGCGGGCGTTCCCCCTCAGCCGGGAAACGGCCCGTGCGCGGTGTCGTGGCCGCTGTCGATCCAGGCCTTGGTGCCGCCGGCCACGTTGTAGGCATCGATGCCCAGGTTGCGGAAGTAGTCGGCGGCCCGCTGGCTGCGTGAACCGGACTGGCAGATCACGTACACCGGTGCGTCAGTGGGGATCTCCCCCACCCGGGCCGCCACGTCGGCCAGGGGGATCAGCTTGGCCCCGGGCACGTGCCCAGCCTCGTACTCCTCGGGCTGGCGCACGTCGACCAGCGGCACGGGGCCACCGGCACGGGCGGTCACCAGCTCGTCGATGCTGATCTCTGGGGCGCTCATGGGGTCTCCTGGGACGGCGGGGCGGTCCTCATGACGGGGGCCGAAGGTAGCGGATGTCGGCGCCGGTGACGGGCCCGATTGCGGCGCCGGCCACCGCAGTGGACAGGACCACGAGGCGGGCCCGGGCTTCGGCGCAGCGCCGGCCGGCGGCGTCGGCGACCGACGCCCGGGCCGTCACCGCGGTGTCGGTCCGCTCGTGGACCGACGCCTCCACCCGGTGGAGCTCGTCGACGCGCACGGGGCGGTCGAAGGTGGTGGCGGTGGACTGCACCACCGCGAACCGCCCGGCCAGGGCGATCGAGGCCCAGGCCATCGCTTCGTCGAGGACGGCCAGAAGGACGCCTCCGTGCACGTAGTGCGGGGCCCCCGAGTGCCCGGCGCCCAGACGGAATTCGGCGACGACCAGGTCGGCCTCGTCGTCGTGGAAGAAGGGGATTCGCAGCCCCATCGGGTTGGCCGGCTCGCAGACAAAGCAGTTGGTCTCGAAACCCCACCCGGCGTTGGTGAGGGGTTGCAGGGCCATCGCCGTCACATTAGATGAGGTCGACGAGCAGGGCGCGGTGGTCGGACAGGGGCAGTTGGCGCGCCGTGGCCGCCCTGACAGCCGGCAGGCGCCCGTGACCCAGGGCGTGGTCGATCTGCAACGACGGCTTGGCGCCGGGGAACGTCTTCACCTTGGCCAGGGCCTGCCAGCCGGTGACCAGGGCCGGCAGGCCGCCCGGCACGTTCAGGTCACCCAGAAGCACGCACGGGAGACCGAAGGCGGCCAGGGCCCGGGTGAGCCGCCGCAGCTGCACCAGGTTCCAGCCCGGCACGAAGGAGAGGTGGGTAGTCGCAACCACCACCGGTCCAGCGGATGTCTCGACCTCGGCGGCCAGGGCCACCCGGGGCTCGTCGGGGAGCAGGATGAACCGCCCCCGACCACCGGGCACGGCCACCGGGGCCCGAACCTTCGCCGCCCGCAGGCGGACCACGTGCCAGGCCCGCACCGGGAGGCGGGAGACGAGGCCCACGCCGTAGCCAGGATCGCCGCCGTCCGGGCCGGCGACATGGTCACCGTCGGCCGCCGCACGCCAGGTGGCGCCCGGCTCGCCGACCAGGGCGGGCTCGAACCGCCAGTTGCCGGCGCCCATCGCCTCGGCCACGGCTGCGGTCTGGTCGTCGCCTCCCGAGCGGGCCTGGTTGCGGTCGATCTCCTGCAAAGCGAGGACGTCGGCGTCGAGGGAGGCGCAGGCCTCGGCCAGCCTGGCGGTGGACACCTTGCCGTCGACCAGCGATCGACCGTGCAGGACGTTGAAACTGGCCAGACGCACCGGCGGGGTCAGCCGCCGTAGTTCATGCGGGTGTCCTCCATGCGCAGGACCGGGGTGTCCTCGGGCTTCTGGAAGCCGGCGTCGGCCACCTCGCCGAGGAACAGGTTGTGGTCGCCCAGGTCCACCGAGCTGTGCAGCCGGCAGTCCAGCCAGGCCACGGCCTGGTCGAGGATCGGGGCGCCGGTGGGACCGTCATGGAAGGCGAAGCCGTTCAGGGTGTGGGCCTCGAGGTCGACCTCGACCGGCTTGGTGAACTTGCGCACGATGGCCCGGTCCTCGCGGTCGACGATGTTCAGGCTGAACGCCCGGCCCTCGGCGATCAGCTCGGAGGTGAGGGCCGACTTCTCCACGCCGATGGCCACGATCTTGGGATCCGAGCTGACCTGGGTGGCCCAGTTGAGGGTCATGGCGTTGCGCCGCTCTCCCGCCCGGCTGCCGATCAGGTACAGGCCGTAGGGCATGGTCCACATCACCCGGCGCCGCAGCTTGTCGTACTCCTCGGCGTCACGCCCCTCAGGAACAGGGCCGACGATTCCGTCATGAAGGGGCATCCCAGCGACGCTAGTGCCGGCCCAGGGCGTCGACCGCCCGGGCCAGGTCGATGTCCTTGGAGGTGATGCCTCCCTGGCTATGGGTGCGAAGGGAGACTCGGACCCGGTCGTAGCGGATGTCGAGGTCGGGATGGTGGTCGGCCGCCTCGGCCACGAAGGACAGTCGCACCACAAAGGCCACCGCATCCGGGAAGCCTCCGAGGCGGTACTCCCGGACGATCCGGCCGTCGACCAGCTCCCAACCGGGCAGCGTGGCGAGGGTGGCGTGGATCTCAAATTCCGACAGGGTGGTCATACGAATGGTGTTTACTTGAAGGAATAGTTCGTCTGGCTAATTAGTTTGGGAAAACAATGAGCGCTCGCACCCCCCTGACCGCATCCGAGACCGACCTGGCATCGCGTCTCCGCCTGATCGTGACCCGCCTGGCCCGCCGGCTCCGCACCCAACTGCCCGGCGAGCTGTCGCCCTCGCAGCTGGCCACGCTCTCGAGTGCCGAGCGGCTCGGCCCGCTGACCCTCGGCGAGCTCTCCACCGCCGAGCGGGTCAAGCCGCCGACCATGACCAAGATCGTGGCCTGCCTCGAGGAGCAGGGGCTGGTGAGCCGAACCGTCGACCGTAGCGACCGCCGGGTGGCCCGGGTGGAGGCCACCGCCGCCGGCCTCCGGTTCCTCGACCACAGCCGCCAGCAGAAGGACGCCTACCTGGCCGAGCGGCTGCGCGACCTCGACCCCGACGACCGGGCCGCCCTCGAACGGGCGGCCGGCGTCCTCGAACGACTGCTGGAGGACCGGTGACCGGCCCGGAAGGCCGGTCCGACCAGTACTCACTGGACCACATCCCGACAGGGAGTGTGGACCGGTGACTGCGGCAGACCTGCGGGGGGTCGGGGGTCGCACGTTCCGGTCTCTGGGCATCCGCAACTACCGCCTCTTCTTCTTCGGTCAGCTGGTGTCGGTCACCGGCACCTGGATGCAGACGGTGGCCCAGACCTGGCTGGTGCTCAACTTGACCGGTAGCGGGGTGGACCTGGGCATCACCGTCGCTCTGCAGTTCCTGCCCATGCTCCTCTTCGGCCTGTGGGGCGGGCTGCTCGCCGACCGCTCGGACAAGCGCAAGCTGCTCATCGGCACCCAGGTGGCCGGCGGCCTGCTCGCTCTGGTGCTGTTCGGGCTGGTCGTCACGGACGCCGTGCAGCTCTGGCACGTCTACGTCATGGCTTTCCTGCTCGGCATCGTGACCATGATCGACATGCCCACCCGGCAGTCGTTTGTCATCGAGATGGTGGGACCCGACGAAGTGCCGAATGCGGTGGGGCTCAACAGCGCCATGTTCAACACCGGCCGCATCCTGGGCCCCGCGGCGGCGGGCGTCACCATCGCCTCCCTCGGCATCGCCCCCGCCTTCCTCGCCAACGCCCTCTCCTACCTGGCCGTCATCGCCGCCCTGGCCGCCATGCGCACCGAGGAGCTCTTCCGGCGCGAGCCGGCGCCGCGCCGGCGGGGAGAGGTGCGCGCCGGGGTGCGCTACGCCTGGGCGGACCCGACCCTGCGCTCGACGCTCCTCCTCGTCGCCGTGCTCGGGATGTTCGGCTTCAACTTCATCGTGGTGCTGCCGCTCCTGGCCCGCTTCACCTTCGACGGTGGAGCCGGCCTGTACAGCGTGTTCACCGCCCTGATGTCGCTCGGATCCCTGGTCGGGGCGCTGATCGCGGCCAGCCGGGCCCGCCCCACCCGCACCCTGCTGCTCGGCTCGGGCATCGCTTTCGGCGTGCTGATGCTGGCCACGGCGGCGGCACCGACAGCATGGTTGACCGGGCTGCTACTGGTGGGCGTGGGCCTGTCGGTCATGCTCTTCCTGGCTACGGCCAACACCACCCTCCAGCTCCACTCGGATCCGTCCATGCGTGGCCGGGTGATGGCCCTCTACGGCCTGCTGTTCCTTGGGAGCACCCCCCTGGGCGGTCCCCTGCTGGGCTGGATCTCCGAGGCATGGGGGCCGCGGTTCGGGCTCGGCCTCGGCGGCGCCCTCAGCCTGGCCGCCGCGCTGGCTGCGGCGTCGGGCATCCGGGTCCGTCAGGCCCGCCGGCGCCGGGCCGGCACCGATCTGGCGTCGACGGTAAGGGTGGCTGCGTAGCAGTCCATCGGGCTTCGAGGGCCACGCTCGCCCTCGACGGCCGGACAGCCGGCCCACGCCGGCTATCCGGAGAGCATCGCCCTCAGCGGCTCCCGAACCGCGGGGAGCGGCGCCGGCCGGCGGGCGGGGGCGGGGGCGGGCCAGGAATCACAGGGCCGGCGTTCCCCGGCCTTCCAGTCTCCCCAGGCGTGGTGTCCCGCCGCGAAGAGCTGGCTGCTTAACTGGACGCATGTTTGCAGTGACATTTCAGAAGTGATCACGCACTGCGTCAGCTTTCCCACTTGAAGGGTGTGAGAGGCGCTCTGTGGGCCTCGACCGCCGGCATGGCCCTCGTCGGCTGTTCCAGCCGGGGCGGAATGCCCCGACCTGCGTCCAGTCAGGGCGATGACGTGGTCGACCTGTGGCGGATCTTCCTGGTCGCCGGCATCGCCGTGGGCGGCCTGGTCGCCGGGCTCATCCTGTGGTCGGTGCTGCGGTACCGCCGGCCCCGGGGCGCCGGCCCCGACAAGCTGCCCAAGCAGGTGAAGGCCAACGTCCCCATCGAGATCTTCTACACCGTCGTGCCCCTCGTCGTCGTAGCCGTGTTGTTCGGGCTCACCATGCGGTCCCAGGAGCGGGTGACCCGACTGAGCGACACCCCCGATCTCGGTGTGGAGATCACCGGGTTCCAATGGGGTTGGCAGTTCCGCTACCCGGCCCAGAGCATCACCGTGGTGGGCGACGCCAACGACCCTCCGACCCTCGTCCTGCCGGTGGGCGCCAACGTCCGGCTCCGCCTGGTCGCGGCTGACGTGATCCATTCCTTCTTCGTGCCCGCCTTCCTCGTGAAACGGGACATGATTCCGGGGGTGGACAACTCCATAGAGGTCCGGCCCACCCAGCTCGGGCGCTTCCCCGGCGTCTGCGCCGAGTTCTGCGGACTCGACCATTGGCGGATGACGTTCGACGTGGAGGTCGTCACCCCCGCCGCCTTCCAGGCCTTCGTGGCCGAACAGGAGCCCGTGCCCGGCCGTCCCGGGCCCGACGGCACCGGCCCGGGAGACGTCGGCCGCCAGGCGAGCTTCGTCCGGTGAGCGGAGCGAGCCGGCCAGGAGGCAAAGTCCGGTGAGCGGAGCGAGCCGGCCAGCGGAAACAGTCCGGTGACCTTGCTCGAGGAACGGCCGGCGGCGCCGCCGCCCCGCGAGTCCCGAAGGGGTCACGCCGGCGGTCTGGTGGGCTGGATCACGACCACCGATCACAAGAAGATCGGCATCCTCTACATGGTCACCGCCTTCGCGTTCTTCCTGCTGGGCGGCGTCCTGGGCCTGCTCATGCGCTTCGAGCTGGCCCAACCCGGCCGCCAGCTGGTGGGCGAGCCGGTTTACAATCAGCTCTTCACCATGCACGGCAGCGTGATGATGTTCCTCTTCGCTGTGCCCATGGCGTTTGGCTTCGCCAACTACCTGGTGCCGCTGCAGGTGGGGGCCCCGGACATGGCCTTCCCTCGCCTCAACGCCCTCTCCTACTGGCTGTACCTCGGTGGCGGCCTCACCATGGTGTCGGGCTTCCTGAGCGCCCGCGGGGCAGCCCAGTTCGGCTGGACTGCGTACACGCCCCTGTCCGATGCCATCCACTCACCGGGAGCGGGCGCCGACCTGTGGATCATGGGCGTGGTGGTCACCGGCGTGGCCTCGGTGCTGACCGCGGTGAACCTGATCACCACCGTCTTCTGCCTGCGGGCGCCGGGCATGACGATGTTCCGGATGCCCATCTTCACCTGGAACATGTTCATCGTCAGCGCCATGGTCATCCTGGCCTTTCCGGTGCTGACCGCCGGCCTGTCCCTGCTCTACGCCGACCGTCACCTGGGCGCCCACTTCTTCGACGCACCCGGCGGTGGTCAACCGGTGCTGTGGCAGCACATCTTCTGGTTCTTCGGCCACCCCGAGGTGTACATCGTGGCCCTGCCCTTCTTCGGCGTAGTCACCGAGATCATCCCGGTCTTCTCCCGCAAGCCACTGTTCGGCTACAAGGGCTTCGTCTTTGCCACCCTGGCCATCGCCTCGCTCTCCACCGCCGTCTGGGCCCACCACATGTTCACCACCGGGGCCATCAATCTGCCGTTCTTCTCGGCCGTGACGTTCCTGATCGCCGTGCCCACGGGCGTCAAGATGTTCAACTGGATCGCCACCATGTGGCGGGGCCACCTCACCTTCGAGTCGCCCATGCTGTTCTGCATCGGATTCCTGCTGGTCTTCCTCGTGGGCGGCCTGACCGGGCCGATGCTGGCCGCCCCCCCGGTGGACTTCCACGTCACCGACACCTACTTCGTGGTGGCCCACATGCACTACGTGCTGTTCGGGACGGCCGCCTTCGGCTTCTTCGCCGGGCTGTACTTCTGGTACCCCAAGGTCACCGGTCGCCGCCTCAGCGAGCCCTTGGCCAAGATCCACTTCTGGACGATGCTCGTGGGCTTCAACGTCACGTTCTGGCCCCACCACCTCCTCGGCCTCCGGGGCATGCCCCGCCGAGTGCCCGACTACTCGGCCGAATCGGGCCTGACCTTCCTCAACCTCTTGTCGAGTGTCGGAGCGGCCATCCTCGGGCTCGGAACCCTCTTCCTCTTGTGGAACCTTTGGGTTACCCCCCGAAAAGGCTTGCCGGCCGGCGACGATCCCTGGGGTGGGAACTCCCTGGAGTGGGCAACCTCCTCCCCACCGCCCGAGCACAACTTCCACCAGCTGCCCCGCATCCGATCCGAACGCCCCGTCTTCGACGCCCGCCAGAAGGCCGCCGGGAGGGCCGAATGAGGGTGGCGCTGTGAAGGTGGAGTGGCGTCTCTTCGTGGGCGCGGCGGCCTTCTTCGCCGTGATCGCGACGGCGTACTGGTTCATCACCTACGAGCACGCCGGCACGGCCATGCTGGCCGCTTCGGTTCCCGCCTTCGCCCTCATCGGGCTGTGGCTGCTGTTCCAGAGCCGGCGCCACGGGCGCCGGCCCGAGGACGACGGGGAGGCCACCCAGGCCGAGGGCTCCGAGGACCTCGGCTACTTCCCGTCCTCGAGCGCGTGGCCGTTCGTGCTGTCGGCCGGCGTCGTCGTGCTGGCCAACGGGTTGGTGTTCGGGCCACCTGTCGCCGTGCTCGGCGTGCTGCTCATGGTGGCCGGGGTGTTCGGCTACGCCCGGGAATCCGACCAGAAGGCGTAGCGCCGGCGTTCTGGGGTGCAGGACCCCTACCCGGGCGGCCGAGGCGTCGGCGGGCGATAGGGGTTGTCTTCGGCGGTAGCCACGTCGGAGCCGATCCTGGGCTTCTCGTCATCCTCCTCGTCGATCTCCTCGTAGCCGCCGGCGGCGGTACGGCGTACCCGTGAGCCGACGGCGCCGCCGAAGGGATGGACCTTGTCGCGGGCCAGGGAGCGGCAGGCGTTGCGGGTGACGAAGAAGGCCAGCACCGGGACGACGAAGATCAGGATGCGGAACAGGTTGGTGATCGACTCGGGCGCCACCTTGAACACCGCCGACAGCACGTCGTTCCCGCCGGCGATGAACAGGATCGTGTAGAAGGACAGGGTGGCCGCGCCCAGAGCGGAGCGCACCGGCGCGTCACGAGGGCGGTCGAGCAGATTGTGGGCGTCGCCGTCCTTGGTGAAGCGCCGTTCGAGGAACGGCCACACGTAGAGCAGCCCGAAGGTGATGCCCGGCAGCACCGCTCCTGGGAAGAAGGGATTGGCGATGGTGTGGCCGAAAGCCCGGATCTCCCATCCAGGCATGAGCCGGAGGGCGCCGTCGAGCCAGCCGACGTACCAGTCGGGCTGGGAGCCGGCGGTGGCCGCCGACGCCTGGGCCGGGTCGTAGGGCCCGTACAGCCAGACGGGGTTGATCTGGGCCAACCCGCCCAGGGCGGCCAGGACGGCAGTGACGATGAAGAGCAGCCCGATGGATTTGGCCGCGTACGAGGGCCACAGGTGCGACCCCTCGATGTTGGTCTCGGTGCGGCCCGGCCCCCGGAACTGGGTGTGCTTCTGTCGCCAGAGGATGGCCAGGTGGGCACCCAGGAGTCCGGCGATGGCCGCCGGCAGCAGGAGCACATGGAGGACGAAGAACCGGGTGATGAACTCGGTGTTGGGGAACTCGCCGCCGAAGAAGAGGAAGGCCAGCCACTCCCCCGCTACCGGGATCGACAGGGCGATGGAGTACCCCACCCGCACGCCGGTGCCCGACAGCAGGTCGTCGAGCAGGGAGTACCCGAAGAAGCCGTTCATCATCGACAGGACGAACAGGGTCACCCCGACGACCCAGTTGATCTCCCGGGGCCGGCGGAAGGCGCCCGTGAAGAACACCCGGCACATGTGCACGACCAGGGCGGCCATGAAGACCAGGGCGGCCCAGTGGTGCATCTGGCGCATGACCAGGCCGGCTCGGACGTCGAAGCTGATGTCCAGCGACGAGGCGTAGGCGGCCGACATCGTTGTGCCCTCGAGGGCCGTGTAGGAGCCCTCGTAGATCACCTCGTCCGACGCCGGCACGAAGAAAAACGTCAGATACACCCCCGTCACCACCAGGATGACGAAGCAGTACATGGCGATCTCGCCAATCATGAACGACCAGTGATCGGGGAAGATCTTGTTCAGGGCCTTGCGGGAGAACGCCGATGCGCCGAGGCGCTCGTCGACCCAACGGAACAGCCGGCGGGTCACGGGGCCGGCTAGTCCCGGTTCCAGAAGCCGGGCCCGACGGGCTCGTCAAAGTCGGCCTGGGCGGTCAGGAAACCCTGGGCGTCAACGGCCAGGGGCAGCTGAGGCAGGGAGCGGGTGGCCGGGCCGAAGCTGGGGCGGGCCCCGTCGAGCACATCGAAGGTCGACTGGTGGCACGGGCACAGCAGCTCGTGGGTGTCGGCCTGGTAGAGGCCCACGGGGCAGCCCACGTGGGGACAGATCTTGGAATAGGCGACGTAGCCCCGGGGCGACCACGTCTCCCGGCCGGGACGGGGCTGCAACAGGTTGTCCTCGACCCTCACCACCACAACCTGGGAATCGGCCGCATGCTCGGCACCCTGGGGGAAGGCGGTGAGCGTGCCGCCCACCTGCAGGGTGTCCACCCGGACCGGACGCCCGTTGTCGTCGACCAGCCGGGCGCCCGGCCGCCACGCGGTGGTGAGCAGGGCCCGCCCTGGCGCCGGGCCCAGCGAGCGGATCGGGAACACCGCCGACAATGCCAGGGCGCCGCCGGCGGCCCAGAACAGCTTGAGCACCGAGCGTCGGCCTGGCTCCTCGGTCACCGCCTCGACGGCCTCTTCGACCGCTGCGGCGTTTTCCTCGTCCCCCGAGAGAGTGCCCCGCTCCCCCATCACCGTGCCCTCGGTGGTCAGCCCCCGGGCCCATAGGATCAGGGCCACGCCGATCCCGCCGAGCGACACCCCCAGCAGCGCCCCTTCGGCCTGGGGTTGGCCACCGGCGATGTAGACACCGGCCAGGCCCAGGGCGGCGACCGTGCTGGCCAGCAGGAGCACCGCTATCCGCCGCTCGGCGGGCAGGCCCTCGTGCTCAGTCACAGGAGCGCCCCCCGTTCCTGCGCCACGTCTCGACCACGAACCGGTGACATTCAGTGTCATATACGACACTGAATGTCACCGGTTGGATCAGAGGAGGCTGTCGTCGTTGCCCTTCTGGGTCGCTATGGGTGCTCGCTTCGCCACGCTTCTCCAAGGGTCAGTCCTTCGTCCCGATCCACCGCACGGCCACCAGCATGGCCCCCAGGCCGAACACCCAGGCCACGAAACCCTCGGGAATGGCCCCGAGGCGGCCGAGCCCCAAGCCGCCCCGGTCGACGGGGTCCTGGAGGTACCCGACGTAGCGCACTATTGAGTTCACCTGCTCGTCGTCAAGGGTCTCGGCCCCGAAGACGGGCATGGCCCCCGGGCCGATCCGGATGGCCTCGGCCACCTGGACGGGCGTGGCCCGGTTGAGGGGCGGGGCGTACACGGCATGGCCCAGCGCCCCACCCGCTCCCGCCGAGCTGTGGCACGGTGCGCAGTTGTTGGCGTAGAGGCGGTTGCCCTCGGACAGCTCGCCCAGGGCCGGGTCGACCCGGGGAACGGCCGGACCGAGGCCGAGAGACGCGACGAAGGCCACGAGGTGGCGGATCTGCAACGCCGAGTAGGCCACCCGCTTGCGCTCGGCCTGGGCGCGTGGGCGGTCGAGGGGCATGCGGCCGGTGGACAGATAGAAGTCGGCCGATGCCGCTCCCACGCCGACCAGCGAAGGCCCCCGGTCGTCGACTCCCTCGCCCTCGGTGCCGTGGCAGGTGGTGCACGCCACCTGGTACAGCTGCCGGCCGGCGGCGATCTCGGCCGGCCCGGGCGGGACGGTCGAAGGCGTGGGCGTCTGCGCCGGAGCGGACGACGCGCCCACGGTGAGCAGGGCGACGGCGAGCGACCCGCCCACCAGGGCCAGAAGCACCAGCAGCCGGGCCTTCCCTTCAGTAGGACCCTTCATTTCAGCAGGAACAGCGTGGCCCACAGCCCGATCCACACCACGTCGACGAAGTGCCAGTAGTAGCTGACCATCTCCACCGCCGGCGTGTCGGCGGCACCGAACCGCCGGCTCCCTGCTCGGCCGAGCAGCAGGACCATGGCCAACATCCCGCCCAGGACGTGGATGCCGTGGAACCCGGTCATGACGTAGAAGGCCGACCCGTAGGCGTGGGTGGAGACGGAGAACTCGAGGCTCGACCACTCATGCGCCTGGTTGGCCACGAAGGCGCCGGCGAGGGCCAGGGTGGCGAGGAGCCAGCCCCGGAACGCCGGCAGCCGGCCGGCGGCGACGGACCGCACGGCCAGCTGCATGGTGCCGCTCGATGCGACGAGGCCCACGGTGAACAGGCCGCTGGTGAGCACCTCGAGCTCGACGTCGGGCGGCGGCCACTCGCCTCCGGCCGCTGTGGCCCGCAGGGTGAAGTAGGCGGCGAACAGCCCGCTGAAGAACATCAGCTCCGACGCCAGCCACACGACAGTGCCCACCGTCAGGACCGGCGTCCGGTCGTGCGCAGGAGCCACGGCGGCGGTGTCCACCGCCGCCTGTTCTAGCTCGAAATCTTCAGGCGACCCGACATCCCGTCGGTTTGGTGGAACTTGCAGTAGAAGAGGAAGAAGCCATCGCGAGGCGCGGCGGCCACTGCGGGGATCTTCACGCTGATCCGCTCGCCGGGCTGGATGTCGGCCTCGATGGGGTTCTGCTCGCTGTCGCGGGCGATGCCGGGGATGGTGATGTTGTGCACCGTGTCGTCACGGTTGATGAACGTGAACGTCTGCTCTTGGTTCACGTCGATTTCCAGCGAGTTGGGCTCGAAGCGGAGGGTGTTGTCCTCGATCGTCACGTCGGCCGTCCGATCGTCGCCTCCGCCGCCGCCGCACGCCCCCAAGGCCGGCAGCATCACCACGACCATTCCGCACAGCACCAGCTTCCTTGCACGCACGTTTCCCCCTCGCGTCGTCCTGAACGCCGTCACTGTATGCGAAAGGTCTCCAGCCCCGTCGGCCTCTCCTCACTGATCTGCACGCCGGCCACCGACGCGTGCGTCGGCCCTTGTCGACACCATGCCACCACGTTGTCCACAGCCTGTGGGAAACCTTCGAAGACGGCCTCCACCCGGCCGTCGGCCCGGTTGCGGACCCAGCCGGCCACGCCCTCCTGCCGAGCCCGGTCGGCGCAGGAGCTTCGAAAGAAGACGCCCTGCACCTCGCCTGTCACCACCACCCGGCGGGCCACCGGTGTCTTCGGGCCTGTCCACCCGCTCAGGCGTCGGCGCCGTCCCAGCCGGGGTCGAGCTGGGACACGAACGTGAGGCAGCGACGGGCCTCGTCGTCCTCACCGATGGCTCCCGCCACCCGGGCCAGGCCGGCCAGGGAACGCAGGAAGCCCCGGTTGGGGGCGTGGCGCCAGCGCACGTAGCCCTGGCCCCGCCAACCCGACTGGCGGAGCTGGTCGAGGCCCCGGTGGTAGCCAACCCGGTAGCAGGCGTAGGCCTCGGCGTCGTCGGTGGCCAGACCGCCCAGGCGGGCCCAGGCGTCGAGGTAGCGAGGCCAGCGGGTGGCCACCTCGGACACCGCGGCCCGGCGCACCTCCTCCGGGGCG
>JBBQRO010000076.1:0-14710 GCA_038214685.1 Acidimicrobiales bacterium | reverse complement strand
GGTCGCCGTCGCCCTCGCCGACCGCCTGGCCCTGTCGATCGTCCGGCCCATGAGCGAGCTGTTCTCGGTGACCCGCCGGCTCCAGCGGGGTGAGCTGGGGGCGCGGGTGACGACCGCCGGCCCGCCCGAGGTGGCGGAGGTAGGTCTCGCGGTCAACGGGCTGGCTGATCGCATTGGTGAGCTCCTCGCCGCCGAACGCGAGGAGGCCGCTGACCTCTCCCACCAACTGCGCACCCCCCTCACCGTGCTCCGTCTCGACGCCGAAAGCCTGGCGTCGACCGCCGACCGACAGCGCATCACCGCCGACGTCGACCGCCTTGAACAGGTCGTCACGCGCGTCATCGAGGAGTCTCGCAACGGCACCCGCCAGCAGGGAGCGGGTGACCGCCGAGGGTCCTGTGACCTCGGCGAGGTGGTGAGTCACAGGCTGGCGTTCTGGTCGATCCTGGCCACTGGGCAGGGCCGCCAACTGGCGATGGACGTGCCCGGCGGCCCGCAACCGGTTGGCGTCTCAAGGCGGGATATGGAGGTCTGCCTCGACGCCCTGCTCAACAACGTGCTGGCCCATACCCCCGGCGGGGCGCCCTTCTCGGTCCAGGTGGCCGCCGGATCAGGAGGCGAGTGGTCACTGGTCGTGCAGGACGCCGGCCCGGGGCTCCCGGGAGGCGCGCTACCGGCGCGCGGCGCGAGCGGTGGGGCCGGCACCGGACTGGGGCTCGACATCGTGCGTCGGGCCGCCGAGGGCTCCGGTGGCCGGCTCTCGGCCGGGCGTTCGCCCGAAGGTGGGGCCCGCATCGAGGTGCGCTTCGGCCCGCCGGCGGCCGGCGCCGCCGCGCTGCGGGGGTAAGGCGGGGCTCAGAAGAACGACAAGGCCGACCTCGGCCTCTGTGGGACCTGGTCGTCGAAGTACCTGATCGGCTGGCCGAAGCAGACGACCTTCACCGAAAGGTCCTGGCCGGCACGCCGGAAGTGGACGTCGACGTTCACCGGCCCGCCGGCGATCACATTGACCGCGTAGCCGTTACTCGGAATGGCCGAGATCAGGTCGATGAAGAAGCCGTTGCAGGCCACTCCCACGACGCCGCCGGGCGTCGAGTACGTGGCGGTCGGGCGAGGTGCCTGGGTGGGCGGAGGGCTGACCGGCCGGGGGGCGGGCGCGGTCGTCGGGGTGGGGGCCGGCGGGAGCGCCGGTATCGTGGCACCCGGCTGCAGGGGCTGGGGTGGAGGCGGGCCAGGCGCGGGCGGTCCGGGGGTCGTGGGCGCCGGCCCCCGACTGCGGGCGAGAAGCGTCGACGTGGTGGTGGTCGGCTTCGGGGTGGTGCTGGTTGGTGCCGCCCTCGCCGACGACGGGCCGGATTCCAGCGCGCTCACAACCTCCTGGTGGGCGAGCACGCGAGCCGGGCGATCCGTGACGTCGGCGGCGACGATGGAGGTTGCCGTCCAGACCATGCCCGTCGACGCCACCGTGGCGGCCAGCCACAGGCCCGAGGCGAACGATCGGGGCAGCGGCACCTCTACAGGATGCCTTCCTGCGCCGGTGCGGGGGCTAAGCGGAGCATAAGTTCACTCCCACGCCGTCCCGCGCGACCGGCGAGGAAGCCGCGCTCAGCTTTGGCGGGGGGTGAGGGCCTCAGGGGAGTCCGGGGCCCGCAAGTCCGGGCGCACCACCCGCCCGGCGGCCTGGTCGACGAGGCGACCGACCTCGGCGCCGTCGATGGTCTCCTTCTCGAGCAGGGCGCGGGCCACCAGGTCGAGACCGCCCCGGAGCTCGCCGAGGACCTCGCGGGCACGGTCCTCCTGGCGGCGGAGGATCTGCTCGACCTCCTCGTCGACCACCCGGGCTGTGTCGTCGCTGTAGTCACGGCTGTGCATCAGGTCCTCGCCCAGGAACACCATGCCCGCCGATCCCCAGGCCATGGGGCCGACCCGGTCGCTCATGCCCCACTCGCGCACCATCTTGCGGGCCAGCTCGGTGCAGCCCACCAGGTCGTTGTTGGCCCCGGTCGAGCGGTTGCCGAAGACCAGCTCCTCGGCGATTCGCCCGCCCAGGCGCACGACGAGGGAGTCCTCGATATAGGGCTGGGTGTAGATGTGGCGCTCCTCGATGGGGAGCTGCTGGGTGACGCCCAGGGCCATGCCCGACGGGAGGATCGTGACCTTGTGCACGGGGTCGGCGTGCTCGAGGGCGTAGGCCAGCACGGCGTGGCCGCCCTCGTGGTAGGCGATGACCTCTTTCTCGGAGTTCGAGAGGGCCATCGACTCCCGGCGTTGGCCCATCAGCACCCGGTCGCGAGCCGACTCGAAGTCGTCCATGTGGACTTCCTTGGCTCCCCGGCGGACGGCGAAGAGGGCGGCCTCGTTGACCAGGTTGGCCAGGTCGGCGCCGCTCATCCCCGGGGTGCCCCGGGCGATCACCGAGAGGTCGACGTCGGGGTCCATCCGCTTGTCCTTGGAGTGGACCTCCAGGATCGGCAGGCGCTCGTCGAGGTCGGGGAGGGGAACCACGACCTGGCGGTCGAACCGGCCGGGGCGGAGCAGGGCGGGGTCGAGGATGTCGGGCCGGTTGGTGGCGGCCATCATGACCACGCCCTCGGTGGACTCGAAGCCGTCCATCTCCGACAGCATCTGGTTGAGGGTCTGCTCCCGCTCGTCGTGGCCGCCACCCATGCCGGCGCCCCGCTTGCGGCCGATGGAGTCAAGCTCGTCGACGAAGATGATGCACGGGGCCTGCTTGCGAGCGGTCTGGAACAGGTCGCGCACCCGTGCCGCACCGACGCCCACGAACATCTCCATGAAGTCAGAGCCGGTGATCGACATGAAGGGTACGCCGGCCTCGCCGGCCACCGCCCGGGCGATCAGAGTCTTGCCGGTGCCGGGAGGGCCGACCAGCAGCACCCCCTTGGGGATGCGGGCGCCGATGTCGCGGAACTTGCCGGGGGTCTTGAGGAACTCGACGACCTCGCGAATCTCCTGCTTCACGCCCTCGTAGCCGGCCACGTCGGCGAAGGTGGTCTTGGGCTTCTCAGTGGTGTACACCTTGGCCTTCGACCGGCCGATCGACATGATGCCGGCCATCTGGCCCTGGGCCCGGCGGCCCATCCACAGCCAGAAGAGGATCAGCAGGCCTATGGGCAGGACCCAGATGATGATCGAGCCGATCAGGTTCGAGCTGGGAGCCTTGTAGTCCTCCTTGACGCCCTTCTCCCGCAGCAGCGAGATGTCCTGCTCGGGGATCCGGGCCGGGGCGGTGGTGGTGAACTCCTTGTCGCCCTCCTTGAACACGCCGCTGATCCGCGAAGTCTCGTTGTCGACGTCGACGCTGGCCACTTCGCCGGCACGGACCCGGTCGAGGAAGGTGCTGTAGTCGATCTTGTCGGAGTCGGACCGGGTCATGGCCGGCGCCGCCACCAGGGCGAGGAGGGCAACGCCGATAAGGACCCACACCACGGGGCGGGGCCAACTGGTGCCGGAGCCGGGGAGGTTCGGCGAGCCCGGCGACCGGTCCTTGCGCGCGCCGCGAGGGTCAGGAGGCGGGGGAGTCATGGCCTCCCATGGTAGGCGGCGCCGGCGGGCTACCGGGCCCGGGGCCGGAGGGGCCATCCGCGCCGGGACGGTAGCCGGGGGCTACGTTGCCCTGATGTTCCGCCAGCGCCTTTGCGCCCGCCCGGGCTGCGGTGCTCCCGCCACCGCCGTGCTGACCTTCCAGTACGCCATCCGCACGGTGTGGCTGCTCGATCAGGGCGACCCGGACCCGGCGGCCATCGACCTCTGCGGCCGTCACGCCGACCGGCTCTCGCCGCCGCGCGGCTGGACCGGGCACGACCACCGGGCCAGTGCGGCGCCGGGCCTGTCGACGTCAGTGGCCTCCTAGCTACCTAGCTCCGTCTCCACCCGGAAGACTACGAACGGGGTGCGGCAGGAGCCTCTGTGTGAGCTGAGGTACCGCAGCGGTAGCTCAGCTCACACAAAGCGGACTAGGTGCCGACGGTCCAGCTGCCCGCGCAGAGGGCCGCTCGGGCCCTGGCCCTACGCTGGGGCCGGTGGAGCCGTTGGAGTCAGTGCCGCCGCCGGAGGCCGCGCCGCCGGAGGAGGCCGTCGCGCCCCGGCCGCCGCGATGGGGGCTCGGGGACTTCCTGGTCGGGGTGTTCGGCGGCTATGCCCTGGCCAGCCTGGTAGCGGCGGTGTGGTTCGCGGTCACCGGCGACGAGGAGCTCAACCTGGTCGGGCAGGCCTTCAGCCAGATCGGCCTGTGGACGGGCATGGTGGGCACGATGCTGGTTGCCAGCCGGAAGAAGGGTGCCGGGCGGCTGAGCGAAGACTTCGGCTTTCGCTTCCGGTGGTCGGACCTGGGCGTGGGCGTGGTGGTGGCGGTGGCCGTCCAACTGCTCGTCCTTCCCGGTATCGCTTTCCTGCTTCGGCCCTTGCTCGGCGAGCCGGAGGTCTCCGGACCGGTGCGGGACCTGCTCGACCAGTCCCAGGGCCTGGCGTTCGTCGGGTTGCTCCTGTCGGTGTGCGTCGGCGCACCACTGGTCGAGGAGCTGTTCTTCCGGGGCCTGCTGCTCCGCTCGCTCCAGCGGCGGATGGCCGGCATCCTGGCCATTGGGGTGTCGGCCGTGGCGTTCGGGCTGTCCCACGCCAGCGCGCTTCCCGCCGACGCAGTCATCCTGGTCATGGTCAGTCTCACCGTCTTCGGCGCGGTGCTGGCCCTGTTGGCGGTCCGCACCGGCCGACTAGGACCGAGCATCGTCACCCACGCCGTCTTCAATCTCTTCACCCTGCTGTACCTGACCTTCGCCGGCTGACCGGCGCCGCCTCGCCTACGGGACGGTGGTAAGGGTGCGCACCGTTCGGGTGGTGGTGGTCGTGGTGGTCTCGGGGACCTCCTCGACGACGGTCGTGGTCGTGGTCGGGGCCGGCGGGGCGGCGGTGGTCGTGGTGGTGTCCGGCGGCACGACGGCATTCGGCACCGCCCGGCCCTCATCGGGGGGAGCGACGGCCTCGGGGCTGTTCAACACGTGGACCCGGGTGCCGGCGGAAACCTCGTCGAAGAACGTGGGGGCGGAGTACATGGGAATGCGGATGCAGCCGTGTGAGGCGGGATAGGCCGGCACCGAGGGCGACCCGTGGATGGCGATGCCCCCGTTGAAGTACATGGGCCACCACAGCTCGCCGAGCGGCGCGACTTCGAGGCCGACGGCCTTTCGCCCGATCCGGAAGCTGCCGCCCGGGGTGACGGCCGTGTCGCATTCTCCGTCGACGCAGTAGCGCTCGTTGTTGCCGGTGGACACTGGCAGGATGCGGGCCAGCGATCCGTTGACCCAGTGGAACATCACCTGGCGCTCGACGTCGATCTCGATCCGGGTGGCCGCACCGCCGGGCACCATCGGCCCGGGCTTGGTGGCTGCGGCCAGCGCGGCCTGGGTCTGGGGGCCGTCCTGGCCGTCGCGGCTGAGACCCTCGACCTTCTGGAAAGCCATCAGCGAGTAGCTGGTGCGGGCGCCCCACTTCCCGTCCGGGGTGCCGATGTCGTAGCCCAGCTCGGCCAGACGCTCCTGCAGGGCCCTGACCTGGGGGATGTTCGCCGCCACCGACGGCTGGGCCGGCGCCGCGGTGGTGGAGGTGGTGGTGGGGGCCTCGGTGGTGCTGGTGCTGGTGCTGGTGCTGGTTTCCGGCACGGGCAGGAGCGTGGTCAGGGTGGTAGCCGGCGCGGCCTTGGACTTGGCCGAACCACCGCCGGCGTCGGCCGACGAACAGGCGACCAGCGTCAGAGCCAGGGCCACCGCCGCCTTGCCAAGGCCTCGCGGCCGCTTTTCGATCCTCATAACCGCCTTTGACTCTCCCGGAGCGGCAATCGTTCCATACTTTTTCCACCCCGGTCGACGGCATTCAAGTGCGGCCGGTCGGATGCCGATACCTCATCTGCCTTGGGAGGCTCGAGAACAGAGGGGTTCGCCATGAGATGTCCGACCTGCCGTTCGACCACGCTGGTGGAGATCGGCCTGCACGTCGGTGACCAGCTGGTCACCATGCACTCTTGCTCGGCGTGTGAAAACCGCTGGTGGGACCGTGGCGGGGAGCGGGTCACCCTGCCCTCGGTCCTCGAGCTCGTTGCCGTCGGGTAAGTCGGCCGCACCGCACCGTTCGGGGCCCAGGCGATCCTGCCGACGGCGTCCGGGATGACAAGATAGCGCCATGTCCCGCGACAGCTGGCTCTCGGTGGAAGCCGTCCGTCCCCGCATGGAATCGGTGAAGGCGCGCCTGCAGACCCGCCCTTCGGTCGAGTCGGTGATCACCTTCGGAGTGGTTGTGGCCGTAGTGCTGTTCGTGCTGGCCCAGCTGCAGCCGTCGCTGCTGGTCGCCAACACCACACCGGCGGGCGGCGACACCGGCGCCCACGTCTGGGGCCCGGCCTATCTCCGGGACCACTTGCTTCCTAAGGGCCGGATCACCGGCTGGACGCCTGACTGGTACTCCGGCTTCCCGGCGTTCACCTTCTATTTCCCGCTCCCCGCTCTGCTGATCGCCGTCCTCAGCTACGTCCTGCCCTACGGCGTTGCGTTCAAGCTGGTCACGGTCCTCGGCGTCCTGTCCCTCCCGGTGGCGGCGTGGGCCTTCGGGCGGCTGTCCGGAATGCGCTTCCCGGGCCCGCCGGTGCTGGCCGTGGCCACCGTGCCCTTCCTCTTCGACCGGGGCTTCACCATCTACGGCGGCAACATCCCCTCCACCCTCGCCGGGGAGTTCACGTTCTCCATCAGCCTGTCGCTGGCGGTGCTCTTCCTGGGCGTCGTGGCCCGGGGGCTCGACACCGGTCGTCACCGGGCCCTCGCCGCCGTCCTCCTCGCCATGACCGGGCTCTGCCACCTGCTCCCGACCGTGTTCGCGGTGGTGGGGGCCTGCCTGCTCTACCTGCTCAAGCCCGGCCGCAAGCGGCTGGGCTTCATGGCCGGCATCTTCACCGTCGGCGCCATGTTGGCCGCCTTCTGGTCGGTGCCGTTCCTCGTCCGACTTCCTTATGCCAACAACATGGGGTGGGAGAAGCTCACCGAGTACAGCAAGAACCTGTTCCCTTCGAGCATCCGCTGGGTGGTGGCGCTGGCCATCGGGGGGGCGGTGATCAGCGTGATCAACCGGCGCCGTACCGGGCTCTTCCTCCTGGGCATGGTCACGATCACCGGGGCCCTCTTCGTCCTCGCTCCGCAGGGCCGGCTGTGGAACGCCAGGGTCCTGCCGTTCTGGTTCCTGTGCCTGTACCTGCTGGCCGGCGTCGCCCTCACCGAGCTGGGCCCGGCCCTGGGCCGGTGGCTGGCAACTGACCCTGAGCGCCCGTCCCCGATCGCCAGGCTGGCCACGCCGATCGGCGTGGCCCTGGCCGCCTGGATGGTGGTCGGGCTGCCGTTGGGAGTGCTCCCGAGCTGGCTGCCCAAGCCCCAGAGTACCGACGTGAGCTTCATCCCGTCCTGGGCCAAGTGGAACTACTCCGGCTACGAACGCAAGGCCGCCTTTCCGGAGTACGACGGCCTGGTCAACACCATGGCCGACGTCGGCCGGACCCATGGGTGCGGTCGAGCCAACTGGGAGTACGAGTCGGGTCTCGATCGCTTCGGCACCCCCATGGCCCTGATGCTCCTCCCCTTCTGGACCGACGGCTGCATCGGATCGATGGAGGGCCTTTACTTCGAGTCGTCGGCCACGGTGCCGTACCACTTCCTTTCGGCGGCCGAGCTCTCCAAGGCGCCCTCCAACCCCATGCGGGACCTGCCGTACCCCACCACCAACGTGGCCGACGGCGTCAGGCACCTTCAGATCCTCGGCGCCCGCTACTACATGGCCTTCTCGCCCGAGACGGTGGCCCAGGCCAGCGTCCACCCAGACCTGACCCAGGTCGCCACCTTCGAGAAATGGTCCGTCTACCTGGTCCGCAACTCCGACATTGTCGAGGCCCTCCAGTTCCAACCGGCAGTGGCCACCGGCCCGGTGAAGGGCGAGGAGGGATGGCTGAACCTGGGGGTCGACTGGTACACCGACCCGACGGCGCACGACGTGTACCTAGCCGCGTCCGGCCCGAAGGAGTGGCAGCGGGTCGAACAGCGGGAGCAGGAAAGCGATGTGGTCACGGTCGGTGCGGCGACCTCTGTCGACCCCCCGGCCCGCCGGCCACTGGAGCCGGTGCAAGTGACCAGGATCAGCTCCGACGACAACGACATCCGCTTCGAGGTCGACCGGATCGGGGTCCCCGTCCTGGTGAAGACCTCCTACTTCCCCAACTGGAAGGCCTCGGGCGCCAAGGGCCCGTACCGGGTCACGCCCAACATGATGGTCGTCATCCCGACGTCGACGTCGGTCAAGCTCCACTACGGCACCACGCCCGTCGACGCCCTGGGCGGGTTCCTCACCCTCGGCGGCTTCGTCCTGCTCGCCCTCATGGTCCGCCAGGGCACGGCGCACTTCGGCAAGCCTGAAGCCCAGGACGATCCGTCACCCGTGCCCGGCACGCTCGACCTGGGCGGGGGCGGCGGGAAGGAACCCCCGGTCCCCCCGAGCCGGCCCCCGGTCACCGTTCCCGACCGGGGCAGTTGAGCCGCCTGCCCCTGCGAACGCTCCTGCCGTGGACCTGAGCGAGGCGCCCCCCTCTTCCACCGACGCCGGCCGGCACGGGCCCAAGCCCCGCCCCGTGCCCCCCGACCCCCCCAGCCGCTGGCCGGCACGCGCCGCGGTAGGCGTCGTCGCGCTCGGCGTGCTCGTCCGTTTCGTCACTGTCTCCCACCTCTGGCTCGACGAGGCCCAGACCGTGGCCATCGCCGCCCTGCCTCTGGGCGAGCTAGCCGAGGCCCTACGCCGCGACGGGGCGCCGCCGCTGTTCTACGTTCTGCTGCACGGGTGGATGGAGGTCTTCGGCACCGGCGAGCTGTCGACCCGCTTCCTCTCGGGGATCTTCGCGGTGGCTGCGCTGCCCCTCACCTGGCTGGCCGGCCGCCGTCTGGGCGGTACCCGGGTGGCGTGGGCCGCGGTGCTGCTCCTGGCCTCCTCTCCGTTCGCCGTGCGGTACGCCACCGAGGCTCGGATGTACTCGATGGTGGTGTTGCTGGTCCTGGTCGGGTACCTGGCGGTGATGGAGCTGCTCGAACGGCCATCGTCGAGGCGAGCGGCCGCCGGCGTCGGCCTGGTGACGGGAGCGCTGCTCCTGACCCACTACTGGTCGCTGTACCTGGTCTTCGTGGTCGGCCTGACCCTCGTGGCGGTGGCCCGGCGGGGCGTCGGCACCAGCCGAGCCGGGGCGCGCCGTGGCCTGGTGGCCATGGCCGTCGGGTCGCTGGCGTTCGTGCCCTGGGTGCCGAGCTTCCTCTACCAGTTGCAGCACACGGGCACGCCCTGGGGGGGACCGGGCAAGCTCCGCACAGTCTTCGACACCATCACCAGCTTCGCCGGCGGGTACTGGGACCCGGGTCTGGTGCTGGGCGCCATCTACTTCTCCCTGACCGCGCTCGCCCTCATGGGCCGGGCCCTCGACGGCCGTCGCATCGAGATCGACCTCCGGACGCGCCCGCCGGGACGGCACCTGTTCGTGGTGGGTTTCGGCACCCTCGTGGTGGCCATCTTGGCCACGGTCATCGGACGCTCCGCGTTCGCCATTCGCTACGCCTCGGTGGTCTTCCCGATGGCCCTGTTGCTGGTTGCCCTCGGCACCGAGGTCATTCTCGATCGGCGGCTGCTGCACGGCATCCTGGGCGTCGCAGTGGTGACCGGGTTCTGGAGCATCGCCCCCAACATCCTCGTCGACCGGACGTCGGCGGCACGGGTGGCCAGCGCGCTGGAGGCCGGCGTGGTCCCGGGTGACGTGGTGGCCTACTGCCCCGACCAGCTCGGCCCGGCGGTCAGCCGCCTCCTTCCTCCCGGCATCGACCAGTTGACCTTTCCACGGGCGACGGCCCCCCAGATCGTCGATTGGGTCGATTACGCAACGGTGAACGAGGCGGCCGACCCGACGCCCTTCGCCGGCATGCTGGTGGACCGGGCCGGGCCGGGCGGGACGGTGTGGCTGGTATGGGCGCCGGGGTACCGAACCTACGAGGACAAGTGCCTGGCCCTCATCGGTGAGCTCGACGAACTGCGCCCGGACAACGAACGAGTGGTGAAGCTGCCCAAGAGGAACTTCGAGAAGCCGGCCCTCGTCCGCTTCGCCCCCAGCTGAAGCGTGGAGACTGCATCTCGCGCACCTACCACCTAGTCTGGACCGCTTGAACGCAGAACCGCGGGAGAGCGTTCGCCCGTCGGACAGCGCACGGCTGGCGGGGCCAGATGTGGGCACCCTCACCATCTTCTTCCCGATGTGGAACGAGCAGGACTACATCTACCCCACCGTCGACGCGGCGCGCGAGGTCTGTGGGCGGATGATGGCCGAGGGCGAGATCGGCGACTACGAGATCCTCATCGTCGACGACGCATCGACCGACGCCACCGCCAAAATCGCCGACGAACTAGCCGCCGACGACCCCCGCGTGCGGGTCGTCCACCACCGGGCCAACCGTCGGTTGGGCGGGTGCATCAAGACCGGCTTCGCCAATGCCACCGGCGACCTGGTGCTGTACACCGACGCCGACCTGCCCTGCGACCTGGCCGAGCTGCGGAAGGCCTGCCGCCTGCTTCGCTACTATCGGGCCGACATCGTCAGTGCCTACCGGCACGACCGTACCGGCGAGGGCGCACGGCGGGTCGTGTACTCGTGGATCTACAACTGGCTGGTCACCCTGGCTTTCGACCTGCACATCCGCGACGTGAACTTCGCCTTCAAACTGTGCCGGCGGAGCATCTTCGACAAGCTCGACCTGAAGAGCGAGGGGTCATTCATCGACGCTGAGCTGCTCATCCGGGCCCAGGGCCTGGGCTTCCGGGTCATCCAGTTCGGCGTCGACTACTTCCCACGGTCCGTGGGCGTGTCGACCCTGTCGTCGGGCGCGGTGATCGCCGCCATCCTGAAAGAGATGTTGTCCCAGACCAGGGAGCTGCGGGGCTTGCGGGCCGCCGTCAGCAACCCACCCGCCGCCACTCCGTGACGGCCCGGCTGCTGATCGTCAACGCCGATGACTACGGACTCACGACGGCCGTGTCCACCGGCATTCTACGGGCGCACCGGCACGGCATGGTCACGAGCACATCGGTGCTCGCCATCGCCCCTGGTTTCGCCCGGTCCGGGCCGTGGCTGGCCGACGAGGCCGACCTGGGTGTCGGGGTCCACCTTGCTGTGGTGGGCGAGGATCCCCCGTTGCTGGCTGCTTCAGAGGTGCCGACGCTGGTCGACGAGCGGGGCCGGTTCGCCATCTCCTGGCGGACCTTCCTGGCCCGCTGCCTGGCCGGCCGCGTGGACCCCGACGACATCCGCCGCGAGCTGACGGCCCAGGTGGAGGCGGTGGCCGGGCTTGGGGTAGCGGTCGATCACCTCGACAGCCATCAGCACCTTCACATGTGGCCGACGCTCCAGCCCGTGGTCATCGACCTGGCGGTGCGCAACGGGATCCCGGCCATCCGCGTGCCCCGCTCACACCGGCGCCACCCGGTGTCCCTCGTCGTCAACCGGCTGTCCGCCCGGCTGGCGGCGGCGGCGCGCCGCGCCGGGCTGCGGTTCGCCGATGACGCCTCAGGGGTGGACGAAGCGGGCCACCTCGACCGGCACCGCCTGCTC
The DNA here is from genome assembly GCA_038214685.1 of Acidimicrobiales bacterium. Lineage (GTDB taxonomy): Bacteria > Actinomycetota > Acidimicrobiia > Acidimicrobiales > AC-14 > CADCTB01. The sequence continues at coordinate 3,033 of JBBQRO010000076.1, read as the reverse complement.
AGCGCCCTCGACGGGTTCGTCGCCCGGGGCGCGTCGAGTGCCGAGCTCGGCACCCATCCGGGCGAGGCCGACGACCCTGACCGCCACCGGTACGCCTGGGACTACACATGGCGGGAGGAGCTGGAGGTCCTGCTGGCACCCGAGAGCCGTCGGGCGGCGGAGGACCGTGGCTTCGTGCTCGGCACCTACTCCCAGCTCGCGGCTCCGTCCGGCTGATGGCCGGTCCATCGATGTCCCGTGCACGCCGCCCACTCGCCGTCGGCGCCCTCGCCCTCGGTTTTCTGTCCCGTGCCGCGGCCCGGCGCCGGGCCCTCCTCGCCCAGGTTCGCACCGATCAGCGCCAGCCCTCGGCCCGCCCGGCGGCGCCGGGTGCGTTCCGGATGAGCGTGGTCATCCCGGCCTACACCGAGGCCCACCGGATCGGCGCCACCGTGGCCGACGTGCGGGCCGCGCTGGCCGGCGTCGGTGACGCCGGCGAGTTCGAGGTGATCGTCGTCGACGACGGCTCCCTCGACGGCACGGCCGACGTCGCCCGCACCGCCCGGGCCGACCAGGTGCTGGTCCTGCCGGCGAACAGGGGGAAGGGCGCCGCTGTCCGCGCGGGCGTCCTGGCCGCTCGGGGCCGCACCCTCGCAGTCACTGAGGCCGACCTGTCCTATCCGCCCCATCAGCTCGTACGCCTCCTCGCCGAGGTGGAGGCCGGCTACGACGTGGTCGTCGGGAGCCGCAAGCACATCGAGGCCACGACCCTGGTCCAGGGCCGCCGGCTGCGGGTGCTGAGCGGTCGGATCTTCAACCTCCTGACCCTGGTCGTGCTGCTCGGGCAGTACCGCGACACCCAGTGCGGGATCAAGGCCTTCCGGTCCGACGTCGCCCGCACGCTGTTCACCCGGGCCCGGATCGACGGCTTCGCCTTCGACGTGGAGATCTTCCACCTGGTCGAGCGGGATCGGCTCTCGATGAAGGAGGTGCCTGTGGCCCTGGCCAACTCCGAGACGTCGACGGTCAGGGTCGGCATCGACGCCGGCCGCATGCTGCGCGACCTGTTCCGCATCCGCTGGTGGGGGTACCGGGGCGTCTACGACCGGCCCGCCACTAGGCTCAGCTCCCGATGAGCACCTCTCTGGACACGGTTTTCAAGGCCTACGATATCCGGGGTGTCGTTCCCGACGAGCTCGACGTTGACCTCGCCCGGGCCGTCGGCGCCGCGTTCGCCCGCTTCACCGATGCGCCACGGGTTCTGGTCGGGCGCGACATGCGGCCCTCCGGCGTCGAGCTGACCGCCGCCTTTGCCGAGGGCGCCACCTCCCAGGGGGTCGACGTGGTCGACCTCGGGCTCATCTCCACCGACCTGGCGTACTTCGCCGCCGGCTCACTCGACGCCCCGGCTGCCATGTTCACCGCCTCCCACAATCCGGCGAGATACAACGGGATCAAGCTGTGCCTGGCCGGGGCGCGGCCCGTCGGCCAGGACACCGGGCTGGCCGACATCAAGAAGATGGTTGCCGCCGGTGAGATCCCCACGGTCGGGACCAAGGGTTCCATCTCCCAGATGGACCTCCTCGAGAAGTTCGCCGCCCACGTGCGCTCCTTCGTCGACGTCTCGGCGCTGCGCCCCCTGAAGGTGGTGGCCGACACCGCCAACGGCATGGGCGGGCTGGTGGCCCCCGTGGTGTTCGAGGGCCTGCCGTACGAGCTCGAAGTCATGTTCGGCGAGCTCGACGGCACGTTCCCGAACCATCCGCCCGACCCCATCAACCCCGAGAACCTCAAGGCCCTCCAGGCCCGGGTGCTGGAGGTGGGGGCCGACGTCGGCCTGGCTTTTGACGGCGACGCCGACCGCGTCTTCCTCATCGACGAGAAGGCCCAGCCCATGTCGGGCTCGACCACGACCGCGTTCGTGGCCAAGTCGATCCTGGCCAACCACCCGGGCGCCGCCGTCATCTACAACCTGATCTGCTCCAAGTCCGTCCCCGAGATCATCACCGAGAACGGGGGGCGGCCGATCCGCACCCGGGTGGGCCACTCGTTCATCAAGTCGGTGATGGCCGAGACCGATGCGGTCTTCGGCGGCGAGCACTCCGGCCATTACTACTTCCGCGACAACTACCGGGCCGACTCCGGCCTGATCGCGACCATGGTGGTGCTCGAGGAACTGTCCCGGGTTTCCGAGCCATTGTCAGAGCTGCGCAAGCCCCTGGAGCGCTACGCGGCGTCGGGCGAGGTCAACGTGGAGGTCGCCGATCCGCCGGGCACGGTCGAGCGCGTGTCGGCAGCGTACGATGAGGCGGGCCAGGAACGGATCGACGGGCTTACCGTGGATCTCGGCGACTGGTGGTTCAACCTGCGTCCGTCGAACACCGAGCCTCTTTTGCGGCTGAACCTCGAGGCGGCCGACGACGGTTCGTGCAAGGAGCACCTCTCCGAGGTGCTGGCGTTGATCAAAGAGGAGAGCTGATGGCGCTGGACCCCATGTTGCTGGAGATACTGGCCTGCCCTGACGACAAGGGTCCGCTGGTGTACTTCACCGACGAGGACGCCCTGTACAACCCCCGGCTCCACCGCCGCTACGCCATCCGCGACGGGATTCCCGTGATGCTGATCGACGAGGCGGAGACGGTGTCCGACGAGGAGCACGCCCGGCTCACGGCCAAGGCCGAGGCCGAGGGTCTGCGCCCCACGTTCGAGGCCGGATGAGCGGCCCGGGAGGCCGCTCCGGCGAGCATTCACTGGTCGACGATCGTCAGATCGTCGAGCCGTGACCTCGCTGACCGACCTACCCGCTGGCGTCCTCGACACCCAAGGGATGCTCGCCGCCGCCTTGGCCCTGCCCGAGCAGGTGTGCCAAGCGCGCGACCGGGCCCGCGGGCTCGACGGCCTCCCCGATCGCGAGGAGATCGAGCAGGTCGTGGTGCTCGGCATGGGCGGCAGCGGCATCGCCGGCGACGTCCTCATGGCCGCCGCCGGGCCCTACCTGCCCCTCCCGGTGCTGGTGTTCCGCAACTACCACGTGCCCGCCTTCGTCGACGAGGG